>WRKP01000048.1 GCA_009778035.1 Planctomycetaceae bacterium | reverse complement strand
GCAATGGGGTTTATGGGCATGGCGGTGCCCTCGGAACGGATGCGCAGGTGAACATGAACAATGGCCGCGTCTTGCTCTATTTCATTCAGCATCAGGGAATTGCGAAGAGTGAGGAGGCCAAGCAGAAATTTTTCGCCGTCGGCAACCTGCCGTAAGGGGTAGGAATAAGGTTCATGTGTTGGCCGTCTTTTGTTAGCCATCGCCCCCTGTGCGGCGCTGTGTTGCCGGAATGGATGCGGGCACCATCGGCAATGCCGTGATGGACGCTGCCGGTTGGCAAGATGCCGCTCCGCTGGGAGAGGAGGTGAATGTATGGTAGTTGCTTTTCATCAATCGGAGCCGCAACTGGAAAGTTGCGGTTTTTTGATTACGCAATCTTACGCTCCGGGCTCTGTGAACCGGGCATTATACCCAATCTCGGGCTCTGCTCTCTCCGTTACCATATCCCTACTCGAAAACCAGGGCCAGACGGAGGCCAATGTTGCCGTTCCGGTACGCCGGAAAGACGTGGTTCCGAGACGCTGACCGGCAATCCTCGGCAACATAGCTCCAACTCCCGCCCCGAAGCACCCGACGCGCGCCCCTATCAGGCCCCGTCGGGTCCGTTACCGCACCGCTAGGATAGTCCCCCCAAAAGTCCAAGCACCATTCCCAAACATTGCCGTGTATATTTTTCAAGCCCCAAGCATTCGCGGGGTAGGAACCAACATCCCGCGTCTGAAGACTTCCGAAGTTCGCCTGTTGCGATGTTAATGTGTCGCCAAAATGAAATGCCGTCGTCGTGCCTGCCCGGCAGGCGTATTCCCATTGGGCCTCCGTTGGCAAGGAAAATTTATAACCCTCAAGAGCGGTGGAACCGGGGGACTGACGTCCCCCGCTCTTGAGTTCTGCATTCAATTTTGCGATAAATTCCTGGCAGTCATTCCAAGAGACTCGTTCTACCGGCAGGTTGACACCCTTGAATTGACTCGGATTATTCTCCATCACGCTTTCCCACATCGCTTGCGTTACTTCCGTTTCGAGCATCCAAAAGCCCTGCGATAAGCCTACGCGGTACTGACTTTCGTCTCGCTGTCGGTTTGCCTCGTTATCAGGACTGCCCATAATAAATGTGCCTGGCGGACACCAGCGGAATGCGTACTCGACGTCGTTGACGGTGAGTGTTATGCGTTCGCCGGGTTTGTGTTCGGCTTCCGGCGGAGGGGCTTGTTCAGCGGCAAGCGGCAGTGCAAGCAAAGCGATCAGCCAGACTGGAAGGAAAGTGATTTTCTTCGTCATGATTTTACGCGGGGGGAAGGGTAAAAAGTTTGCAGGCCGTCCCAAAACGGCTGCCTGTTAGTATAATGGCATTTTACTCCAAAAAGGCGACAGAAAAAAGCGACTTTTTTGGTTTTTTGGACGTGTTGGCTAACCCGCCCCGGCTCTTGCGCTCGTGCTCGCTTACGGTACAATAGAGTTCCTGATGAAATACGCCAACGTCTGCATCGAGGCCTTCGCCCATTGCCTACCGGAAGAAATCGTTTCGACCGAATCCCTGGAAAAACGCTGCGAACCGCTCTATCGGCGACTGAACCTGCCAGAAGGAAGACTCGAAGCACTGACCGGTATCAAAGAACGCAGACTCTGGATGCCCGGCAAAACCCCAGGACAACAAAGCATCCTCACCGTCCAAAAACTGATGCAGCAAACCGGCTTCGATCCAAACAAAATCGGAGCCCTGATTCACGCGTCCGTTTGCCGCGATTACCTCGAACCCGCAACGGCTTGCAGCGTCCATCGAGCATTGAATTTCCCTTCGACCGGTTTCGTCTACGACGTATCCAATGCCTGCCTCGGTATCGTCAGCGGAATGATTCAAATTGCCAACATGATCGAACTCGGCCAGATCGAAGCGGGCATCGTCGTCGGCACGGAAAGTTCCCGATCCCTGATGGAAACGACAATTCAACATCTCAATACCGACTTGTCGCTGACCCGCAAAACGGTGAAGTCGGCATTCGCATCGCTGACCATCGGCTCGGGCAGTGCGGCGGTATTGCTGGCACATCGGGATATTTCGCAGACGGGCAACCGTTTACTCGGCGGAGCGGTGCATGCGGAAACGCAGTTTTGCGATCTTTGCCGAAGCGATACGGACCAATCCGGCGGCGATGCGATGAATCCGCTGATGCAAACGGATTCTGAGGCGTTGATGAAGGAAGGCGTCGCGGCGGCGGCGCGGTGTTTTGAGCGATTTTTGTCGGCAACGGGCTGGAACCGGGAGGACATTGATAAGGCATTTTGCCATCAGGTCGGCCGGGCGCATCAAAAATTGCTGTTTGAGACGTTGGGGTTGCCGATGGAGTTGAATTATTCGACGTTGGAGTATTTGGGCAATACGGGCAGTGCGGCACTGCCGACGGCGGCGGCGTTGGGCATTGAAACCGGCTTCGTACCGAGCGGCAGCCGGGTCGCTCTGCTCGGAATCGGCTCCGGCATCAACGTCGTGATGCTCGGGTATGTCGCTTAACAGAGCCGTGGCATAGGTTCGGGAGGCCCCAACGCACGCCACAGGCTCCGCGAGCATCTATTCAGCGTGCAACCGCTGCCAAGTTCCCCGTAGCCAATCGACCAATAACTCGATTTCCTGCATCGTCATCAACGCATCCTCCGCATTCGGATGATACGCCGGCATCCGATCGCCCGTACTCCCAACCGGGCCGTAAAACCGAGTCGTCGTCGGGTCCGCAATGATGCCAATCAGCCAATCCCTTGAAAAATAACCCCGCAAATCCGGTGCCTGCATACTCGGACGATTGTTCGGCTCGTACGTCATGTGGCACATCCCGCAGGAAAATGATGCAAATATCGCATTTTCCCGAGCCGTTACCGGCTCTGTCTCCGGGTTGCGGGGTATATCACGCTTCGCCTCCGACAGCAAGAAATCAATCAACTCATCGAATGCCGTCTCGTCTTCAAACATCTCCGCATCCGCAATCGCATCCGGCAACTCATCCCGAACGAAGCGAACCATCGCCCCATCACGCCAGTTTGCCGTATTGCCGTAATAATCCGCACTGCGTATCCTGTCCAAGTCCAGAAAACCAGCAATCCATTCCCTGCGGATGGGATTGTACAGGTTCGGAGCAACCGGCATTTCGTCCGGGAAGGGAATCGGCCTGAAATCAGGATGTGCCGTTTCGCCAGCCAAAGGCTCAAAAGCATGACACATAATGCAGTGCTGTTTGTACAATGCCGGCCCCTGAATTAACGGATCATTCTGGATGAGCGTGAGCGCCCCGGTCGGCGGAATGCCCTGGATGAGTGCCAACTCCACCGCCCTTTCCGCTAGTTGCCCCGCTGCCGCTTTTTCGTCCCGATACGCCTGCATCGTGGGATCAACGTAATCGTGATGGAACGACGCATACGTCAAATAACACAGCGAAACGAACAATGCCGCAATCGCCAAAACATTAAAGCAATGCCCTATAAAGAGGCGCCCAATGAGCGGAATCATAAAGACATACGCCCCGACGATGCTCGTTACGACGAAAATCGGGATAAACTTCAGTTCGCCGGGGAATACTTCGTCCCCTTCGGCGGTTTTCAAGTTGCAAAAATGATACAAAGCACGGAATGACCATTCTGGCCTGGCCGCATTGTATGTCCCGGCGGGATCGGCAGGTGCACCGAGTTTCACACCGAGCGATGCCTGCCGAGGCAGGTTTTCGTTTATGGGAAACGCGTCGGGACTGACGCGGTTCAAAATCGGTGTTTTATAGACGAGCAGTAACACGACCGCCATCGCCAAGAATGCGGCAAGCGAGTATTTAAGGATTTCGCTGGAGAACAGCGGAATCCTGTTTGCCGTGTTGCGTTGCGGCTTCTCTTGCGATTCTTCGATTTTCGCAGCCCGATAATCGAAGAACATCCAAGCACAGAGCAGAGCGAAAAACCCGCCGCCGAGGACTAAAATATGCAACACCATAAATCGGGGCAGCGTGAGCGTCCCGAATTCGGAACCGCCGCAGACGATTCGGAACAGGGGTTCGCCGATGAAGGGCAGGATTTGCAGGAATCGCACACGGACGAGCGTTGCATGGAAGCCGGAGAGGGTCCAGGCCAACAGGTCGCCGGTCAGCGAAAAGCCGAGCGAAAAGAGGAACAGCACGCAGGCGGTCCAAAAGACGAATTCCCGGGGCGAGCGATACCTGCCGGTAAAGACCATACAGAGGATGTAGCATCCGAGCAGGATCGGCATAAGTTGTGCGGTGTAGTGATGGATTCCGCGAACGAGCCAGCCGCCGGGCAGGGTGAATTGGAGGTAAAACAGGCTTTCCCAGGCGGATTGTGCGCTGGGACTGTAGAAAACCCAGAGCATGATGCCGGTGATGACCTGTACGATGAAGAGGAAGATGACCGTCGCGGGAATCAGTCGGGTATAGGGATTGGCTTTGGGCACCGACCAATTTTTGATTTTGTTTGCGAGTGTTGGAGCGGCGGTTCGTCTATCGAGCCAAGAGATCATTCGGTCAAGCATACCGGGCGTGCGAAGGGAAAGCGGGAAGTCGTAGTCTGGTATTCTAGCGTATGGAGAGTGCCGTTGCAAGACGGGCGGCTGCGGGTCGGCAACCGCGTTAGCCGCGTTGCAGGGCGACCGCCGTTCGCCTGGATTCCGGCTAATGCCGGAATGACGATTTTGACGGCCTCCGAACAAGCCTATTTCACGTCCACGTCCGCTAATTTTTGGAAAAATCGGGCCGAGGCAAGTATTCCGTTGTGAAAACTGGCCAACGAAAACTTCTCGTTCGGCGAATGCAACGCATCATCATCCTGCCCCCAACCAACAAGCAATACATCCGCCTGCAATATGTGATTGAACTTCGCCACTATCGGAATCGAACCTCCCTCCCGTGTAAATACAGGCTTTTTGCCGTACGTTTCCTCCAAAGCATTCGCCATCGGCTCGACAAACCGACTCTTGTCCAAGTCAAGACTCATTCCCACCGCTCCGTGCTGAATCGACAATTCCCAAGTAATTCCAGGCGGAATGAGCGTCGCAATATACGCATGAACCGCCGATGCAATTTTTTCCGGGGCCTGATTGGGAACCAATCGGCACGTAAATTTCGCCGATGCCTTGCTGGGAACAATCGTTTTCGATCCTTCGCCCTGATAGCCCGCCGTGATGCCGTTAATGTCAAACGTCGGCCTGCCGCACCGCCGTTCCGTCGTCGTATATCCCTTTTCGCCGAAGCCGGATTCCAATCCGATTCGAGCAAAAAATTCGGATTCATCAAAAGGCAGTGCCGCAAACTGGCCGCGTTCCCTTTCCGTCAGCGGCAAGACATCATCGTAAAAATTCGGGATTTGGACAACTCCATTTTCGTCGATGAGTTGCGACAGGATTTTCGTCAGAGCGATTGCGGGATTAAACACGCTGCCGCCGAATGTTCCGCTGTGCAAATCCCGGTTAGGCCCCGTCAGGAACAGTTCGCAAGCCAAAATCCCCCGCAAACCGTACGTAATCGTCGGCAAGCCCGGCGCGAATTGACTGGTATCGCTGACCAGGATGCAATCGCAGGCCAATTTTTTCTTGCCTTCGGCGGTTTGGAGCAGTTGGTCGAGCGAAACACTGCCGGTGCTTTCTTCTTCGCCTTCGACGACGAATTTGATTTTACAGGGCAGCGAGCCTTGCGTTTTGAGGATGGATTCGATGGCGAAGACGTGTGTCAGGAATTGCCCTTTGTTGTCGGTTGCACCTCGGGCATAGACGTTGCCGTTTCGGACGGTCGGCTCGAACGGCGGCGAAAGCCAAAGGTCGAGCGGGTCGGGCGGTTGGACATCGTAATGGCCGTATGCCATAACGGTCGGCATCGCGTCCGTTGCGTTGGGCGGCGTGTATTCGGCAAGGACGATGGGATGGCCGTCGGATTCGATGAGTTCGGTTTGCAGGTCCATGCTCATGAATTGACTGCGGAACCATTCGGCGGTGTGTTTCACATCGGCACGGTGTTCTTCAACGGCACTGATGCTGGGAAAACGCAGGACTTCAAACAATCGGGCTTCAAAGTATTCCCGATGAGCGGCAATGTATTCTTCGTAGGTCATGACGTCCATTGTACAAAGTCTCATTGCATTTGCTATATGCGTCCTACGCCCCTCACTCTTTCAAATATCCAAATACAAATGCAAAAGCAGTTCCGCATCGGCATCGAAATGTATTTGCATCCAGTCAATTTGCGATAATGATGCGAGGCCAAAATCGACAAAATGCCGATTAAGTGGAATCGCAATCTGTTGGCTACGGTCCGACAACGACCCGTTGACCGGCCGGTACTCTCTGTATGCGTCGCCGCAACCAAGCCGAATCGCAAAATCACTCAATGCCGCCCCTTCCGCTAAAGGAATTTCCAGCAGGGAAACAGCCAATACCTCCCGATTCGACAAATCCCAATGCCCGTTGTCCGGAGCATAAATGGACACCACGCGTTTCGCCGATTCCGCAGGCTCGACCTTGCAAATCAGCGTCAACTCGCCCGATTGCCGAACTTCCTGCCAAACGTTGACTCCCGGAATCCCTTCAACACGCACATCCTTGAATGTAAACGATTGCTCGCTCGGCGCACCCGCAACACGGGACGACGGATTGCTGCTTGCACGCGTCCAATCCAGGATCAACGTCCCGATACCCGCAAACACCAACGACAAAACCAACACGCAGGGGACAGCGACGGTCAATATCTTATGATGCCGAATACACCGCCGCATTCGAGTCCACAGCGAACTCTTTTCGGCAGAAACCGGCTCATTATCCAGCCATCGGCAAAGGTCGGTGGCAAAGTCCGTTGCACTCTGATAGCGATCCGCGGGCGATTTTGACATCGCCTTGAGGCACACGGCCTCTAAAGAAGGCGGAACGTTCGATTTGAGTTGGGAAGGCGGGAGAACCTTGCACGCACGCACTTCGTCTAACACTTCCATGGTAGACCGGCCGTAAAATGCCGTCCGGCCTGTCAACAGATAATACAGCATTGCCCCCAAACTGAACACATCCGAGACGGGCCCTACTGTATTTTCATCGGCATACGCTTGTTCCGGCGACATAAAGGACGGCGTGCCGATAATCGAACCCACCGTTGTGAGATCCAAACTCGAATCATCCGCGGGGTTATGCGGCTCCGAGTTCACTTGCCACGTAACCGGCGGAGCGTCCGATTCGGAAGACTCCGCGGAAAGTTGGTCTTCGGATACCGTCAAATACGGCTTCGCAAGTCCCCAATCCATCACGAGCGTTTCGCCGTATTCGCCGAGCATTATGTTGGCCGGCTTCAAATCGCGGTGAATGATCCCTTTGTCATGGGCAAAGGCAATCGTCCGGGAAACGGAAACAAGCCGACGGACGAGATTCTGGAGCCCCCTTTTGTCCGGGTTTTGATGGTAGGACTTAATCGCATCCTGCAGCGTTTCGCCCTTGATCATTTTCATCGTGTAGTAGGGCAAGCCGTTGCTGCCCTGACAGAGTCGATGAATAGGCACGACGCCGGGATGCTCCAACTGGGCGGTAATTTCTGCTTCGCCGATAAATCGCCGAACGACCATTTCGTCTTCGGCAACTTCTGCGTGGAGTTCCTTGATGGCAACATCACGCTTGAGATATTGGTCGTATGCGACGAGGATTCGGCCCATCCCGCCTTTTTGATGTTCGCGGACGATCCGGTGGATCCCATATTCCACAACATCGGGCGAGTCCGGCTGCGTTGGTTTGGAAACCGCCCGCATCACGCGTTTGGTGAGGTCGTATTTCGACCCGAATGAACTGCTGCCGCCGGGCGAGGGGGAATGGTACTTAATTTCGCCGCTCGAACTGCCGCCGGAATCGCTGCCATCCTGGAAGCAGTTATCCGCATAGTTGCTCAGGACAAAATCATCATCGACGTGAAAACGCGTCCCGTGATGCGTGTTGCTGCTCTTTTGCGGACGGAACTCCTGCGACTGTTGGAACGTGCTCGGACAAACCATCGTCGCATCGGAATCGGGCACGCTATCGGCTTGTTCCGTTGGGTCTGTAGAATTACGGGGCAGCATTTTTTAGAAAATGAACAGGATTGTAGGGGAGTCCACGCACTTCCTTGTTGCCGATAAGACTAGGATACACTCAAAAAACGGAAAAGTCAAGTGCCGGGCGGGACTCGTCGGCTAAAATTTGCGAACACCGGAAATGAACACCGCCGTTGCTCTGCCGAATAACTCCCAACCGATATACGGCGAATTCTTGCTCTTGGAACGAAAATCTTCCGCACGAACACGCCACGCAACATCAGGATCAATGACCGTAATATCCGCATCCGCTCCGATTTGCAGCGTTCCCTTCGGTCCAGCCCCTGTATTAAGGCCCAATATCCGTGCCGGATTGAGCGACATCGTCCTCGCGACCGCACTCCAATCCAAAATGCCCGGCCGTACCAACTTCGTAATCACTACCGGTAGAGCCGTCTCCAAGCCAATAATCCCAAACGGTGCCTGGTCAAGTTCACGCATCTTCTTTTCCGCCGAATGCGGCGCATGATCCGACGCAATCACATCAATCGTTCCGTCCCGTAAGCCCTCAATACACGCATCCACGTGCTCCTGACTGCGAAGCGGCGGGTTCATTTTATAGTTGGAATCAAACGATCGCAGCATTTCGTCCGTCAGCGTTAAATGGTGCGGCGTAACCTCTGCCGTAACGCGAATTCCCCGTCGCTTCGCCCGGCGGATTGCCGAAACCGCTCCTTTGCTGGAAACATGCATCACATGGAGCCGACCGCCGGTAATGTCGGCCAGCGTAATATCTTGAGCAACGGCAACATCTTCCGCTGCGACGGGCATTCCCCGAAGCCCCAGCAGGAGCGAAACCATCCCTTCGTGCATGACGCCGTTTTTCGTCAGCGAAGTAACTTCGGGATGGCTCAAAATCGGCTTATCGAACATCAAGCAGTATTCAAAGGCGCGGCGGGTGAGTTCGGCATCTTCGACGGGCGAGCCATCATCACTGCATGCGACGGCACCGGCTTGAAAGAGTTGCCCGAGTTCGGCAAGTTCTTTTCCTTCGCGGTTTTTGCTGATGCAGCAGATGACATAAACATTGCAATTTTCGCTTCGGGCGGCTTGTTGTTTGATGAATTCGACGGAGGCTTGGGTGTCGATTGGCGGAGCGGTATTGGGACAGCAGGCAATGGAGGTAAAGCCGCCGCACAGGGCGGCATTCGTACCGGTTTGAATGGTTTCATCTTCTTCATGCCCGGGTTCGCGAAGGTGGACGTGCATGTCAATGAGTCCCGGCAACACGATTTTTCCGGTGGCGTCGAAGACTTCGTCGTAATCACTTGGCGGCGAGTCGATTTCGACGATTTTTCCGTTGTGTATTCGCAGATTTGCGATTCGGTCGAGTTGCTGGCTCGGATCGACGACGTGACCGTTGAGGATGGAAAGGGAAGCGGTGCTCATTTGGGCGACATTCTACCATAAACGAGCGTTTGCCGCGTCGCCATTTTTGCTTTGGACAAAAAATCGTCATTCCGGCGCACGCCGGAATCCAGACATTGCGTGTGATGCCGTTTTCTCTGGTTCCCGGCTTTCGCCGGGATGACTCTCAATTTCCGCAGCGTCCAATTTTGCCGTTTTTGCCCATTCTATGCCATGCTGCTCCACACATTTTGCCAAAACTGCCTAGTTTCAACATATTTCCTAAAATATAACCCCAAAAATGCCGACAAAACAGAACGACAACGAAAGCCGCCCTGTGGCCTGGTTGGGAGCAAAACGCAATGACGGAGCATGCGTGTGCCCAACGTCATTGCAGAATGATGGAGCATACGATCGGGGCTCCGTCATTGCGCTCCCCATCGAGCCACAGGGCGGTTTTCGTTTGTTCGGGTTTTGTCCACACAGTTTTTGTTTGAGGTAACCATGTCCACCACATCCCCCCCCATCCTGAATTTGTTCCATCCCTGCAATACCGATGTTCGCCGGGAAAGGGAATTGCACCTCCCTGGCCTACGCTACGGGCTCTGCGTTGTCTCCCTCATCCTCGCGATGTTGCTCCCGATGCCGTTGTTTGCGCAAATCGAGAAAAACTGGAGCAGCGAAGAAGGAACCTTCGACTGGAATAGCGACCATTGGGGGTCTTCCCCCTTCGCAGACGGCGACTCTGTCCTCTTCAGTCAGGATGGTGTGCGTACCATCACCTACAGCACCAGCAAAGACGTTGCCGATATGACCATTCGCGGCACGGGCACCTGGACGTTCAGTGCCACCGGTGCTGGCGTCGGCATCAACGGTATCGGCTCACTGCTTATGGATGCCTCAAGAGACGTCGACGGTAGGTCGACGACCGTTACTCTCACGGGCAACAACAATTTTATGGGCGGAGTGTCTATTGAAAGCGGAACACTCATCGTCGGCAGTGCGGCAAACCTCGGCACAAACTTGCGTAACCTATCATTCCTTTCCACTGCTGCCGCACCCGGCACATTGCGGATTACAGGGAATACCACCTTTACTGCCACACCGGGCACTGACGACCAACGGCTCGCGATCCTGACAAACAGACACGGCAGAATTACCGCCGATGCCGGCACGACGCTTACCATTCAGGGAAATACTGCGGATACTTCGGTTGTTTTCGGCAGCGGCAGAGGCGGAGCGATTTACATTGGCACGAACGCAACGCTCGGACTCATCGGTGAGGGTAACTTTGTGTTCCGAAACAACACGGCGGCACAGAATGGCGGAGCGATTTTTTCTGAATCGAGCAGCATCACCATCAATGACCGCGCAGAGTTTAGCGGAAACAGCGTAACGCTCGGCGGCGGCGGGGCGATTTGGGCCGCAGTCGGCTCCGTAGCCATCGGCAACAGTGCAATTTTTGAGAACAACACGGTAACTTACTCCGGCGGCGCGATTTACGCCCTGGGCGACATCACCATGAACAACGATGCCGTCGTCGAAGGCAACACGGCGGGAACCTCCGGCGGGGCCCTTTTTAGTTCCTCGGGCATCATCACGCTCGGCGACCGTGTCCGCTTCGGCAACAACACGGCGGGCAGCAGCATCGGTGGGGCGATGGTCGCGAATTTCGTTACAGTCGGCACTGATGCCGAATTCTCGAATAACTCGGCGAGAAGCGACGGCGGAGCGATTTATAGCACAAATAGTGCCACAATCGGCGACCGTGCCGAGTTCACCGGAAATGAGTCGGGAGCCAGCGGCGGGGCGATTTATGCTGCATTTGGCAACATCACAATCGGAAACGAGGCCATTTTTGACCGAAACACGGCGGGAATCGGCGGCGGCGGGGCGATTCATGCGGTATCTGGGGATGTCGCAATCGGCAACAACGCATCTTTCGGGAACAACACGGCGGCAGAATTCGGCGGAGCGATTATGAACAACGCAGGCAACGTCACGCTCGGCGCCAACTCCTATTTCCACGAAAACACAGCAACGCAAGGCGGTGGAGCGATTGCTGCCAGGACGGGAAACATCTCGGTCAACGGGCATGCCTATTTTGCCGAAAACTCCACGGACGGGCTCGGCGGGGCGATTCTCCATCTAGGCACGTCTCCTAATACGGCCATTAACCTCAATACCGGCACCACTGCCCCCAATACTGCAATTGCCTTTTCCGGCAACAGGGCAGGCGGCAGTCCCAACTCGATTCACATGACGCAGGGCACAACGTTAGCCCTTTCCGGCAACGGGAATATCTATTTCGATGACCCGATCAGCAGCGGGACGGGCGGGAACAACAGGTTGACGAAAACCGGCACCGGCTTCGTGCAGTTTGCGGACGATAACCGCTTGAATACTACCGGCGGTACGGGAAACACCGTAAACATCGCGGACGGCACCTTCCGCCTGGTCGATAATGCCGCATTTGACGCAAGCGGGGCGGGCAATTTCAACGTCGCAAACGGTGCTGCACTTGCCGGACAGGGAACCATCTCGCTGGCAGGAACGCAAACTTTCACCATTGCCGGTACTGTTTCGCCGGATGCCTGGCGATATGCGGTGCCCGACTGGAATGAAACGACGAACACCTTTGGCCCCACTAAAGTACCGACCGGCAGTGGAATCGGCACCCTCACGCTCGCTGGTAATGCCATATTCACCAATGCGACGCTGGAAATCGACATTGCCAGCAACTCGCTCTACGACCGCATTGCCGTAACCGGCACGGCAACGCTCACCGGCACAACAACGGTTCAGTTGTCGCAGTTCATCGCCGGCGACTATGCGATTCTCACTTCGGACGACTTGAATTACGATACCCTGACGATGTCAGGGCTGACGCTTACGGATCAACAGCGTGTGCGTTTTGAGGAACGCGACAATGCACTCATGCTCATTATGTTTTTGGAGTCCATCGGCCAGAAGAATTTGACTTGGACGGGTGCGGATAGCACCAATCCCGGGATTTGGGCATCCTCGCAGACCCAGTATGCAAACTGGACGGATTATGGGCAGCCCGAAGAACGCCATTTCCTCGACGGCGACTCAGTTACTTTCGCATCAGAAAGGACCGGAGGGGGAAATATCTTCGTCGGAATCCCCGGATCGGGCGGAACAAGCACCGCCGCCAACGTCACCGTCGGCGATATGACCGTAAATGCCAACAACTGGAACTTCAGCGGCGGCAGTATCACGGGGGATAATTTGCTCCTCTCGAACACGGCCGGTACTGTTGTCCTGGCAAACGACGTCGCCTTCGCAAGCACGACGATCAGTGCCGGTACATTGCAAATCGGCAACGGCGGCGAAACGGGAAGCATCTCGGGCAATATCACCCTAACCGGCGGCCAGGTGGTGTTCGACCGCTCCGATGAAATCACATACAGCGGCGTGTTTTCCGGCACCGGCAATGTAACCCAAAGCGGAACCGGCACGCTGACGCTGACCGGCAATTCATTCGGCTACGGCGGCACTTTCACGCAGCAAGCCGGCACGGTCCATTTGACCGGCTTGCTCGGCGGCAATTTCTCGCAAAATGCCGACACTGCGTTTTATTCCAATCACGGTGCCTCACTACGCCATGCAACTCTCCGCGGCAGCGTCGATCCGACGGGTACGCTCAACGTCACAGGTAACCTGACCCTGAATGGTGCAATACTGGCAATTGATATGTTGAACACGCAGGATTATTTGAACGTAACCGGTACGGCATCGTTGACCGGCGTAACCATCGACCTGGCAAATTATGAATACGATAGCCCGTATACGATCCTCAACTCCGCCGGTTTGACGGTGAACACCAACATCGTTACGCTATGGCAAGGAAATGCGCTGTCCAGCCGGGTCAATGTCCAGTATGCGACGCCCGACAATTCGCTTGTCTTGACCTTGTCCGCTCAAAATCTCGACTTGACTTGGCACGGCAACGACGGGTACTGGCGAGACACCCGCTGGTATCAACAAGACCCGAACAATCTTGAACGATTTATCAACAATGACTCGGTCAATTTTATGGAAGGGAGCGGTATTATTAACCTCGGAAGCATGAACGGCAATGGAAACGGCAACGGCTACACCGTCAGCCCCAACGATATGCGAGTTATGGCCGGTCAGTGGACATTTACCAATGGCGAAATCGCTGGCAGCGGCGATTTGACCATTTTGGGAAACAACACGGTTGCCGTATTTGAAAGCGACGTCGCCTTCGCAAGCACGACGGTCAGTGCCGGTACATTGCAAATCGGCAACGGCGGCGAAACGGGAAGCATCTCGGGCAATATCGCCGTAACTGGCGGCCAGGTGGTGTTCGATCGCTCCGACGAAATCACATACAGCGGCGTGTTTTCCGGCACCGGCAATGTCATGCAGAGCGGAACCGGCACCCTGACGCTCACCGGCAATTCGTCCGGCTACGGCGGCACTTTCACGCAGCAAACCGGCACGGTCCATTTGACCGGTGCGCTCGGCGGAGAGTTCGTGCAAAATGATGGTACATTCTCCTCCGCTGGCAATGCAACGCTCAATGATGCGACGTTCCACGGAACGATCAAGCCGGAAGACACCCTTCACATTACCGGCGAACTCGTATTGGACGGCGCGACGCTGATCGTCGATATAGAAAAAGACCATTTCCTGAACGTAAGTGGAATGGTCGAGTACACAGAATTCACCATCGACCTGACGGATTTTGACAACGGTGTTACGCGCACGATTATCGACTCTGCCGGGTTGAACGGCGATTACAGCAGCATCGCGACGAAACTGAACGGAAATGACCTCAATGATGCTCGCCAAAATGCCAATTATTGGCACGACAATGGATCGCTTATGATGGAACTGTCCGTACAAAATATGCAACTGACCTGGCAAGGCGGTAGCGGAACTTGGAATACAGTCGAAACCAACTGGCTCGAATCGCCGGATGGACGCTTCATTGACGGCGATGCCGTGCTGTTTCAAGGGACTGAAGGCGGAAATGTAAACATCGCAACCGCCTCGGGAAGTGCAATCGTTGCCGATATGACCGTTACCGGCCGCGGCGACTGGACTTTCACCGGAAACATCATTGCCGATGCCGACCGGTCGAGTTTGGATGGCCAAGGGAAACTCGTACTCGACGGTGATTACACCGGCACCGTTACGCTCAATGGCAATAACACGTTTGTCGGCGGCGTGGACATCCTCGGCGGAACGCTTGCCGGACAGGGCTTGATCGAAGGTTTTGTGCAAGTCAAAGCAGGCGGAACGATTTCGGCCAGATCGCTGACCGGCAGCCTGACGCTTGGAAATGGTATCATTTTTGAGGACAATTCGACATTTGCCGTCAATCTTAACACCCAAAACGGCAGCAGCAGCGTGCTGGTTGTTGCCGACGGGACGATTACCATCGGAAACAATGTGATGCTTGCAATCAGCAATGCCGCCGGTGAAGAAAAACCGACTGACGGACAGCAGTTCCTCGTGATCGCGGCGGACCTGCCGCAATTCGTGAATGGTACGGATACGCTATTCGTGCTGCCGGAGAGTTGGACAGGATTTTTCGACCAACAATACCTTGCCGACGGAGAATATGGCCCAGCGGGTTTTTATCTCATCGGACGAGGGGAGCCGGTGCCTCCGCCGTCATCAACGGATTTTGGGGATACCGTACGCGGTATTGCAACGGAAAATGCCCAAAATGTTGCCGACGCTTTGGATCGAGAGGATGGCTCGGGCCCGATTCACGATCTCCTGCGGCCAATCACCGATCCGAGAGAATTGGCAGACGCCCTGGCAAAATTGCACGGAGAAGTGTTTGCCTCAAGCCAGTTGGCCGTAGCCAATATGCAACGGTCTTTCCAAAGCCGTTTGCCGAGTGCGTCGGGCTACTCGGGATCGGATGCGTGGAGCCGTTGGGGGTCGTTCTTTGGCGATTGGAAAGATCGCCAAAACATCGGCGGGTACAGCGGATACAAATTGCAAAGTTCGGGCGTAACGGTTGGTATGGACAAACAGGTTACGTACAATTCATTCAGCGGTTTTGCTGTTGGGTATGAAAATGCGTACCAAAATTTCCGTACGATTCAGTCATCCGATCAGATTGATGCCGTCCGAACGATGCTTTACGGCGGAATGAACCTCGAACGGGTGAACATCAATGCCTATGCCGGTTACACAAAACATTGGCACCAAACCCGACGGGATATCAACATCAATGACTTCAGTGCAGTTGCTCGAAGCAGGTATAATGATGATATGTTTTCGTTCGGAATGGAATTCGACCGTGCGTTTTCCTTCAGAACGGTGGGCATCACCCCATCGGTGGGAGTGCATTCTATACATCTTTCATCCCCGAGTATCACGGAGTATGGTGCTGGTGATGCAAACTTGCAGGTACAGTCGCGGCGTTATACTTCGGTGCGGTTGCCGATGGGAGTGAAAGTTCATCGGGACTTGTACACACGAAATGGTCTTGTATGGACACCGGAATTCCGGGCGTCTTACATTTGCGATTTAGGAGACACATCGGCTCGTGCGACGACATCGTTTGCGAATGCAAGCGGCAATACATTCATTGCGGGCAGTGGAAATTGGGGTCGCAGCAGTGGCCGAGTGGGAATTGGCCTCAATATGCAGATGCGGGATCGCTTGCAGTTCCGAATGGATTACGATTACGAGGTGTTTGAGCACACGGCAACGAGCGAGTTTGGCGCAACGCTGGGCGTGCGTTGGTAATGGCAGACGGTAGAGCGTATTCAAAATTGGTTTGGACGCTCCTCCGTCATCCCGCAAGCATCGTCATCCCGGCGAAAGCCGGGATCCAGAGGAATCGGCATCACACGCAATGCCTGGATTCCGGCTTGCGCCGGAATGACAAGAACGAGTTTTCTCCAATTCGAGAAATGCCCTAATACAGCCTTTTCCCTCATTTGAAACTCGCGTCTCTGCGCCCTACTCCCTAACGGCCCATTCTTTTGGTACAATGGGTAGAGTCCGCAGTCAGGCTTGCATGGGATGCAGCGCGGCCATTTTTCCTCTCATCTAACATGCCAAAGTATAGATTTGAAGCGATTGACCAAAAGGGTCAGGAAATTAAAGACATCGTCGATGCCGCGACCGAGGAAGATGCACAGGCTACCATCCGCCTGATGGGCTATCACGTCACCAAAATCGCCCTCCATAAAGAACGGAAGGGAAAAACCGCCCGAAAAGGCCCCGCCGGGAAAACCCTCGCGATAGGTTTCGTCAAATCCAAACAACTGACTGCATTCACCCGGCAACTTTCCATCTTGCAAGATGCCGGCCTTCCCATCCTGCGAAGCCTTAACATTTTAAGATCCCAAGCCCTCAACGGGGGGCTACGCAATAGTTTGATTGATACCGTCTACGAAATCGAGGGCGGGTCCAGTCTTTCCGAAGCATTTGGGAAAAGCCCCCGGGTGTTCAATCGGCTATACATCAACATGATCAAGGCCGGCGAGGCGGGCGGTGCGCTCGAAACCATTTTGCAGAGATTGGCCGACTTTTTGGAACGTTCGGAAGAACTCAAGCAGCGAATCAAGTCCGCGATGATGTATCCGGCCTTCGTCGTCTTGGCGGCCATCGCGATTTTGACGTTCATTATGATCCGAATCGTGCCGGAATTTACCAAAATGTTCGAAGAGTTCGATTCCGAACTCCCGCCGATGACCGTATTTCTGGTGGAAGCATCCAATGCCATCGTGTTTTACTGGTATTTGCTGCCGATTGTGCCCATTTCGATTTTGTTGTTCATTAAACTGACAACAAGTTTTGAGTTTGGCCGGTTCGGTTGGCACCTGTTTTTGCTGAAGTTGCCGATTTTCGGCCCGCTCGTCGAAAAAACGACCATTGCCCGTTCCACCCGAACGCTGGGAACCTTGGTAACATCCGGTGTGCCGATTTTGGAAGCACTGCACATCACTAAAGAAGCGAGTAATAATGCGGTATTCGAGCGGATGTTCCAAAAAATTCTCGAAGCGATTCGCGATGGGGATACGATTGCCAATCCGATGAAGGTGCATTCCCGACCGCCGTTCCATCTTGGTACGCTGGGGTATTTTATGTGTTTTGGGTTCGTCGTCTTCGGACCGCTATGGTATATGCTACGGGTAAAAAACCGTATTATGGACGACATGGTCGTCAATATGGTTGACGTTGGCGAAGAGACGGGCGAACTCGATACGATGCTTTATAAAGTTGCGGACACGTACGACAAAGAGGTTGAGACGGTAACGAACGGCTTGATGGCGATGTTGGAACCGCTCCTCGTGATGTTTCTCGGCGGCATTGTGGGCTTTATCGTGATTGCATTGTTTATGCCGTTGGTGCAACTCATTCAGGATTTGTCGTAATTATCCGAGTGTTAGAGCGTGTTTCCGTCATTCCGGCGAAGGCGTCGTCATTCCGGCGCAAGCCGGAACCCAGAGGAATCGACATCACACGCAATGTCTGGTTCCCGGCTTTCGCCGGGATGACGGCTTTTTTGTCCAGAGAAAGAGATTTGTCCAGAGAAATGAGCATCAACACGCTCTAATCATCCTCGATGACCAAGCCGCTGGTCCTTAAATGTTCCTTGAGTTCCCGAAGCCGATACTCGCCGCCAGGCGAAACACGCACCTGCAATATCGGGCGCCAATACTTGTTTTCGCCCGCCGGCCCCCACGATTCCTGGAACTCCCAAATCGCTTGCACCAACCGATCCGCAGCCAATGCCGCACTGCCCGATATGTCAATCGCCTCCTCCGACCGCAATCCCGGCTGAGCCGACAGCACAAATCGGTCCGCCTCGCAGCGAATCCGCACCGACCGCGAAATGCCCGTCGAAAATTGCGTCGCTCCCTTCAAGGCCCAATTCTGCTGCCGTTGCTGCGTTTGGCGTTGCGGTTGCTGCGGTTGCTGCATCTGCGGGTCGCCGGAGGGATGTGCATCGCCCCCAGAGCCCGGATTATCCGTTAGAGGCCCTCCCGGCTCCCGCCACGGACTCTGCGACTGCGATACGGTCGCGTCGCCCGCAGAGCCCGGATTGTCCGTTAGGGACGCTCCCGGCTCACGCCACGGACTCTGCGACTGCGATACGGACGCATCCCCCCCAGAGCCCGGATTGTCCGTTGGGGACGGCCCTGGCTCCCGCCAGGGGCCCTGCGATACGGGCATCACATTCCCCCGATGATCCATCCGAAACTGTTCCGGCATCGCAATGCCATATCGCATGCCCGGCTCCGCCATCCGCTGAGCCAACAG
>WRKP01000047.1 GCA_009778035.1 Planctomycetaceae bacterium | reverse complement strand
GTGCAACGGAGACGAGGAGTGCGACGACCGTGGCACCCCGTTTGCGACGGGAGCGCGGGAACCGTTCGGTTCTCACTAAACTTCCCCCCCCCCCCAAGTTAACATTTTTTGGCGATCGTTTTTCATAAATTTGGTCTCCTTTCTGATAGGGAAGGCCTTTTTATATCATAATGCGTTTGCGGCGTCAACCCGGGGGCATGAATCCCTACAATCCCAGCATTTCGTCCCATTCTTCGCTCTCTTCGGGCACGTCAACGCTGACCGGTATCGGTACGACCAAAGAATAAATGACCGGCTCCTGAACCGAAGACTGGCCAAACGATAACAATCCACGGCCAATGTTCGGACGACGGATCGCTATCACAATCTGCACCGCCAACGGCAACGATAATCGCTCATCCATATCCCAATGATCAACCCAATCGCCCGTCGTGCCAACATCGGCAAGCGTCGGATCAAAATAGTAAAACTCTATCCACTCAATTTCAGGGGCAATCGGCTCGTCAAATTGCTCATATTCCCAATCCAGTCCTTCATGCATCGCATACTGGGCGGCCTGGCGATCCAGTTGCCGACGGAACAGGCCGTACTGCGGAGCACCGGGAGCAGGCAACTGGCCGATGGAGGCAACGAGCCGTTCGGGCTGATACAAAGGATCATCCATCGCGAGCGTGCTGGTATCTTCTCCGAGATAATAGCGTACCGTTTTAGAAGCACTCAATCGGTCGGCGGCAAGCGATGTTCCGCGCCGGATTTGACGCGAGCCGTACATTTCGCCGCGGGGCAGTTGGGCGGTATCAATTTGAATCCAATCCAATTCGCCGTAGATTCCGGGCAGGACGCCGTAAATCATCGGCTCTTCATCATCTGCATCGGTTTCGCCGCCTTCGGCATCCCATTGAAGTCCTTCGAGCAGAGCGGCGGCACCGTCCAGGCCCATAATGGACATAATGGCGGATGTATCAACTTCGATGTTTTCTTCCCGAATGGAAACGACGACGGAGCGTATATCTTGGGCAATTTTATCAAGGAGGACGCGTGCCAACCGTGCTTCTTCGACGTCGGCCCGATTGGTGGTCATTTGCCGAAAATGAACGTCGAGTGCCAGATTGATGAGCAGTATAAGCGTCACCATCAGCACCAGGACGAGCATGACTTCGAGGAGTGTGTAGGCTCGCATTGGAATTCGAGAAAAGGACGACGCTCATTATAATCCAAATGGACTCAATAGGTAGGTTGCCGTTTTCCGGCCTTTGTTCTGGACAAAAAATTGTCATTCCGGCGAAAGCCGGAACCCAGAGGAACCGGCATCACACGCAATGTCTGGATCCCGGCTTGCGCCGGGATGACGGTTTTCGATCGCATCCATTTCCCGCAACAGTTCCGCCGCTTGCGTTACCATTTTCATTGACCAATCACTATCACTATCATAATTGGCGGCAGATTGTACAATCCAACGGAGTCCCTCCAGCCGCTCTTGCCTCTCCGCTTCGTCGAAAACTAATTCATCTTCGAGATAACACCGAATGAGTGCAAACCTTGCCTCGATCCACGTGTCGGCTTTGCGATACCACTTTATCGCTTCCGCCTTGTCCTGCGGAACACCCTCGCCATTGTAATAGCACTTGCCGAGTTCATACTGTGCAAAATGATTGTCCTGCTCTGCCGATAGACGAAACCACTTGACCGCTTCCGTTTTGTCTTCAGGCACGCCTTCGCCATTGAAATAACATCCGCCGAGTGCCAACATTCCGCACTGATGTCCCAATTCGGCAGCCTTGCGATACCAGTATACCGCTTCCTCTACGTTTTCAGTGATACCCCTGGCGTATTGGTAAGCCACACCGAGTGCAACCATTCCTTCTGCGTGTCCTTGTTCGGCAACTTCGCGAAACCAGTTTACCGCTTCTTCTTCGTCTTTGGGCACACCATCTCCGAATGAATAACAATGTCCAAGTGCCATTTGTGCTGGAACATGTCCCTGCTCGGCGGCTTTGCGAAACCATTTTGCTCCTTCCGCCTTGTCGATGGGAGCAGAAGACTCCGTTTTCTTGCAGTAGTAATAGTGCCGACTATATGCACAACCGAGTTGAAACTGTGCTTCGGCATCGCCTTGTTCGGCCGCCGCACGGAATTGTTCTATTTTTTCAAACCTCATATCGGAGCCGATTTGGTTTTTATAGTTGCTGCAACCGCCCAAGAGAGGCAGAGCAAGCAGCAACGGGCAGAGGAGGTTGATTCGGAGGAATTGCATTCGGGAAGTCTATTGATTTTTGGGAAATAAGGCAAGAGGGCATTTCTCGAACTTGCCGACGGACGGCACAAGCACGGACTCTGCTCGCATCTTGACTTCCCCCAAGCCGAATGCTAGACTCAACAAGATAAACATTCCGCAAATACGACCAGTATCTTATGCCACCACGCATCGCCTGCCTGCTCCTAGCACTCGCTCTAACCGCACATACCGCTTCCGCTTGCACCAGCCTGCTCGTTACCAAAGGAGCCTCCGAAGATGGTGCCGTGATGATTACCTATACCGCCGACGCCGCCGGATTCTATCCCCGACTCATCATCCTGCCCGCCGAAGAACATCCCGAAGGCTCCGTGATCGTTATTCCTCCCACCGATGAAAGGCCAACCGCCGGTGCCATCAAACAAGCCCCCAAAACCCATCACGTCGTCGGCGTAACCTGGGATCCCGAACCCGGCTTCCGACGAGGCGAATGGCTCAAACAGGGACTCATCAACGAACACCAACTGGCGATTACCGAATCGACCTTCGGCGGTCGCCCGGAACTGCGAAATCCGCAAGGATTGACCAGTTATTCCATGCTCATCACGCTCGCCCTGCAACGAGCCAAAACCGCCCGAGAAGCGATTGATGTCATCACTTCGCTTGCCGAAGAATACGGCTATCACGACACCGGCGAGTCTTTTTCGATTGCCGACAAAGAGGAAGCCTGGGTGCTCGAACTCATCGGCACCGGGCCCAGAGAGCCGCAGCCGCAACACATCGAAAGTTACGCCGTCGGCAAAAGAGTTACGGATTTTCCGGCAAATGCCATTGATCTTTTCTCTCCCGAATCGACTTACGCATTGGGAAACCGGATTATTGGCGGCGACGGAGAGAACAAGATCGAACGACTCCGGCAATATACGGCTGGACTGACTATTCCCGATCATATGGAGCAATGGGTCACGTCCATGACGCCGGAAGGCCGTTCGTCTATGCTGAATGCCGAAATTTTGCACGTTTTCATTTATCGGGATAAACACGCAATGGTGATTGCCGAAGTCGTTAAGGGAGAGACTTATAACAATCGGGTGTTCTCCAAGAGGGATGGACATTGGTTCAATGCTGGCGGCGGCGGTTTGTACAGAGGAACATCTGCCGACGAAGTCGTCAAAATGAACGAAGAGGCTTTCCACAGGCTCGCGGACGGTTGGGATCGGGCGGAAAATTCCGAAATCCGTGCGGATGGCCGCAGCGCAGATCCCGGACTCGTCGTTTGGGTTGCCAAAAAAGTCCCCGACGGCGAAATTTCCGCTCATGCCAACCAGGCGAGAATCGGCGTGATTCCCGATGTGCCCGACCGGGACAGTTTTTTCTATTCCGACAACATCCGCAGTTTCGCCATTGAAAAGGGTTGGTACGATCCGGCATCGGGGGAGCCGTTCCGGTTCAATTACATTTACGACGAAATCACGGCGAAGTCGAAACGGGTATGCGAAGCACGAGTATGGAGCATGTTCCGCCGGGCGGCACCGTCGCTGGACTTGTCGCCGGACTATCATCGGGGCGTGCCGGGCGCCCAGCCGTATCCCTGGTCGATCACGCCGGATAGGAAATTGTCGCTTTACGATGTGTTTGCATTGAAACGGGACCATTACGAAGGGACGGATTTCGATATGACGAAAGGTGCCGATGCGGAACCGTTCGGCTTGCCGCTCCGTTGGCGACCGCTGTACTGGCATCTCAAAAATGAGCAAGGTGAGGATGACGTCGAAACCGAATATGCCTGGGAGCGTCCGATTTCGACGCAGCAGACGGGCTTTTCGGTGGTGTCGCAGTCGCGTTCTTGGTTGCCGGATATGGTCGGCGGTGTCCTGTGGTACGGCGTGGATGATACCTATACAACCTGCTATTTCCCGTTGTATTGTCAAATTACGGAGGTGCCGAAGCCGTTTGCGACGGGTTCGATCGAGGAATTTTCCTGGGATAGTGCCTGGTGGGTAACGAATCTTGTGGCCAACTATGCGAACTTGAAGTTCGACCGCATCGCCCCGGAAATCATCAAGGTTCAGCAGAAATTGGAAACACGATTTATAATGCAACAAGGCTCGGTGGACCGAAGTGTGCTGGATCATCCGCAGGGTATTCCTGTAATTGACGTATCGACTGGCAACAGGGTTGCGAAGGTGTTGACGGCCCAAGAGTTTTTGACATCCTACAGTATGAGTGCGGGCAACGTAGTCTTTGACCGGTGGAAACAACTTGCGACGGAGATTTTCACGAAGTTTAACGATGGATACATTCGAGCGGACGATGGGACGTATCCCCGTGAGGGCGATCCCTACCCTGATTCGTGGTTGCGTCGAGTGGTGGAGGAACGGCCGGAACAGTTCAAGTTGCCAACGGAGTGAAAAGTAGACTTGTTCGTAAACCCTGAAAATCGTCATTCCGGCGAGAGCCGGAACCCAGAGGAATCGGTATCACACGCAATGTCTGGATTCCGGCTTTCGCCGGGATGACGGAGGGGCAGAGCAACGCACTATCTTATCGAAAAAAGTCATTGAATTCTTCATCCGTTATGGCAATATAATAGCGGACCGTGATCATGCCACCGTGCGGAACGACGGGAACCAAACCTTGGCTTGCATATCTGTCGTGTTCCAGTGCTCTCGCCTGGTAATCGACTATCTCACGAGTAACCAATTTCGCTTCAAGGAGTCTGTGCTTATCCGCATTCCAAGCGGGGTCGGCAAGCGTCGCTGTTAGAAACAGGGAAGGGTTATACAGCGACTGCCCAAACAGAGCATTCTTAAACTGGTTCGCTTCGTTGGTGTCAACACGATTAAAAAGTTCATATTCTTCCTTTGCAAATTGAATAACCTCCTCTATTGCAGTACGCACTTCACGAAGTTCGAGAAGCGATGCAAGCCAAATGTAGGAAAAAATCGCATATCGGCGACCGGTTCGGGTTGGTGGAGTATCAGGGGGAGCCATAGGACGATAGCCATCTTCAAGTGATGTTGACAGCGGTACAAGGATGATTTCATCTGTATCCTTATGCTCTCCCCGTGCAATTTTGTCAATATCTTCCTGCAACATTATACGAAGTACAGCCAAATTCTCTCTTATATTTAGGGATAACATCTCTGCGGCTTGCCTTCTATTGGTGTTTTTCAGATTTTCATACGCCGCTCGAAACCGGCGGTTACTCAAAATGGCTTCGATGACCGGACGGTAAAAAGAACGATTTCGCCACTCCTCGTCGTGGAAACCGTATAAACCATCCGAAGCCATCAGATAGCCCACCGTATACTCTGCCGCATCGGTTAATTTGCGTAGTATCTCCTCTATCGGCTCCTCCTCCAACTCTGCTATCCAGCGTCTGGTGCGATCGTCGAATGCTGCAATAGTCGGTCCCGTTGCACCGTCGTATCGTGTTGCATCTTGGAGTATTACCCTGGCTTGCTCCTGTTTTTGTGTCCGCCAGTTGGTAAGAGAAAAAAATGCAATAACATTGACGACAATAATCGCCGTAAGGATAAAAATATGTTTTCGTTTCATAAGTCGTCAGCGGTGATGTTTGGATATCTACGCTCGGAGTTGGTGCGTGCGAGATCGAAAACCGGGGGATAAGATTAGTTTGGCACGTAAAATTCTTCAAAAACTACTGTTTCCGTCAAATTTTTCAGGTTAAGTTCTACTTCAGGATTCTGTTTAACCCTTTTCGAGAAAAAGGTTGAATAGATACCCGAATCTCTCCATTTTTCGGCGATGAAAACAGTATATCGCACATTTGAGTTGTTCTCGTATTCCCACGCTATTCCATTTATTTTTATAGAATGTGCATTAGTGCCATAAGCCGCTCCCGGCACCAAATCCGCAACCATATCACGTTTATGCCAATCATCATTCACAAGTTTTCGAAAGTCATCCAGCCAGACATTTGTTCCTGTCGAATAGCCGTGGCAATTCATTGAAGGGTTAGCACCGCTAACTTTTGTATAACTGCCATATAGATGATGTTCCCTGTATCTATCGACGGCTGGAACAGTGGCGTGATTTTGTCCATTGTATGGAACCCAAGACGGGTAGGTTAAACTGCCCGGCACAGCGTGGACAAGATACCTTGGATTGTTTGGAAGAGAATGTTTACTTGTGACGAGGGGGTTGCCGCTCGCTGCAATATACTGCTGGGCGGTGCGGGTAAAATAGAGATCCTCATTGTTTATTCTCACGTGTATTCGCACATTTACTGTTACAGGATTTCCCAACGCAACACTATCAAACAGTAGCACAACAATCGCGAACGTTACGATTTTGAACGCTTTCAATTTGGCATTGATATGCTCGATTCTCCTTGATGGTTAGAGATGATTGAAGCCCCCTATCGTACCATGGGCGAACGGGAAAGTCAACAGCGAAGTTCGCCGAAAAAGCGATTTTTGCTATGGAAAAAATCGTCATTCCGGCGTGCGCCGGAATGACGGTTTCCGAATAGGTCTAGTGAAAACAAGCGTGCAAGCGTGAGGAACGAGGCTCACATCCCCCGCTCTTGCGTAATGTAAACCGTCAGTACGGCAACGTCCGCCGGCGTAATTCCGCTGATGCGGCTCGCCTGAGCAAGATCAATCGGCCGCACCCTTTCCAACTTTTCCCGAGCCTCGCTCCGCAAATGCTGCATCGCTCCGTAATCCGTCCCCGGCGGAATCGCCCGCGACTCCATTCGCCGCATCCGCTCTATGTCGATCGCCTGACGCTTGATATAACCATCGTACTTGACATCATTGCAAACCTGCTCTGCCGCCTGCAACGAAATCCCCGACAATGCCGGTATGCGTTCGACGATTTCCGACCACTGCGTCTCCGGCCGCGATAAATACTTGAGCAGGGAACCGTTTGCATCGTGAGTCGTCGATAATACCTGCTTTGCCGTTGCAATGTCCGACAGTTTTTGCTGCAATAACTCAAACCGCTCGGAATCGACCAGTCCCATTTGATGCCCCATCGGCGTTAACCGACGATCCGCATTGCCATGCTGCAGCAATAAACGATACTCCGCCCGACTCGTAAACATCCGATACGGCTCATCGACACTCCGCGTTACCAAATCGTCAATCATTACGCCGATATAGGCCTCGTCCCGACGCAGAATCAACGGTTCCCTTCCCAAAACTTTCAGAGCAGCATTCGTTCCCGCCATCAAACCGAGTGCCGCCGCTTCTTCATACCCCGTCGTGCCGTTGAGTTGACCAGCGATGTACAATCGCTCGACGGCCTTGGTTTCCAAGGTCAATTTCAGTTGCTCCGGCGGGACATAATCATACTCGATGCCGTAAGCGTACCGCATGACTTCGACATTTTCCAAGCCTTCAATCATGCGGAGCATCGTATCTTGAATGTTTCGGCCAAACCCGGTCGAAAAGCCGTTGATGTACACTTCGCAGGTATTTCGGCCTTCCGGTTCCAGGAAAAGTTGGTGCCGGTCTTTTTCGCCGAAGCGTTTGATTTTCGTTTCAATGGACGGACAGTACCTCGGACCAGCCGTCTGCATCTGACCGCTAAAAATCGGTGCTTGCGACAGGTTCTCCTGCACGAACTGATGCAGTGCCGGATTGGTATAAGCCATCCAGCAAGGAATTTGCTCGACGGTTTTGCTCCATTGGGCGTAATTAGCTTCATTGAGGAACGAAAACGGCATCGGTTCTTCATCGCCGGGATGTTCGGTCAGTTTGGCGTAATTGATGCTTCGTGCGTGGATTCGGGCAGGGGTATCGGTTCTAAAGCGTTTGGTTGTGATATCGAGTTTTTGGAGCGATGTGGAGATTCCATCGGCAGGGGCTTCGGCAATGCGGCCGCCGGGCGTGATATGTTCGCCGAAGTGAATTTTGCCGTTCAAAAAAGTCCCGCAACAGAGCACGACGGCCTCGGCAGCGATTTCAGTGCCGTCGTCGAGGAGTACGCTAACACGACCCGAAAATCCCGAAACGGCCAACCCGACGACATTTTCCTGCCGCAGTTCCAGGTTCGGTTGTTCTTCGAGAATGCGTTTGATTTCGACCTGATATGCTTTTTTATCGGCTTGAGCACGGGGCCCTTGCATTGCGGGACCTTTTCGTCGGTTGAGCATCCGGTATTGGATACCGGTTTTGTCGATCGCGCGTCCCATAGCACCGCCGAGTGCATCAATTTCGCGGACGAAGTGTCCTTTGCCGATACCTCCGATGGCGGGATTGCAACTCATTTGTGCGATGGTATCGAGGTTATGGGAGATGAGGGCGGTGCGCATTCCCAATCGTGCCGAGGCCAAAGCGGCTTCGACTCCGGCGTGTCCTGCTCCGATGACGAGAATGTTGTACATTACGGTCGCCCATTTATACCGGAAACGGCAAAAAAATCAATCACGTGCGATAAAACAGGCCTTTTTGAGCACGCACATCCCAAAACCGCGTCAACGGGACTGTGGGGGAGATATACCCCCCCGCTCCTAACATCCGGCCTAAACCAATTTCAACGCATCATCCAAGGCTCCGAGAATGTCGTCGATGTGCTCCAATCCAATCGAAAGACGCACAACATCCGGTTTTAATCCCGTCGCCCGAACTTCCTCTTCAGTCAACTGCGAATGCGTCGTGCTGCCCGTAAATGTGATCACACTCTTCGCCTCGCCTACATTCACCAAATGACTGAATAACTTGATGTTATCCACAATTTTTATACTCGACGCCACTCCACCCTTGGGGCCAAAAACAACCACACTGCTCGCTCCGTTCGGCAAGTATTTCTTGGCCAACTCGTATGAAGGATCGCCCTCCAAACCAGGATAGTGCAACCACGCAACCTTGGGATGCTTTTTCAAGAACTGTGCCGTCTTGAGTGCATTGGCATTGTGCCGTTCCATCCGAATCGGCAACGTTTCGGTTCCCTGCAAGAATTGCCAAGCCATATCTGGAGCCAATGCCGGCCCCTGATTCCGCAAGCCAACGAGCCGAAGACGCAGAGTGAACGCAAGCGGCTGCAATGCACCCAAATCGTGTGCCCAGCGCAAACCGTGATAGCCCGTATCCGGCTCGTTATACAGGGCAAATTTGGGATCCGTCCAATCGAACTTGCCGTCGTCAACAACGATGCCGCCGATGCCGGTTCCTTGCCCGCCGATCCATTTTGACAGGGAGTGAATCACGATATTTGCCCCGTATTTGATGGGTCGCAAGACGGGCGGCGGCGTAAATGTTGCGTCGGCAAGCAGCGGCAGATTGTGCTTTTGAGCGATTTTGGCATATCCTTCGATGTCCGCAACGTCCAGCATCGGGTTGCCGATTGTTTCGATGAAAATCGCCCGCGTTTTGGCATTGACGGCGGCTTCGACGGCCTGGAAATCGTTGACCGTTGTAAAACGCGGCGTGATGCCGTATTGCGGCATAATCGAGCCGAATTGGGTCATTGTGCCGCCGTATAAATTGGAGGCAGTAACAAATTCATCGCCGGCTTTGAGGATGTTTGTGAGGGCGAAAAACACGGCGGCGGTCCCGCTGGAAAGCGTCAGGGCGGCAGCACCGCCTTCGAGGGCGGCGAAGCGTTTTTCGAGCACATCGTTTGTCGGATTCATCAATCGGGTGTAGATATTTCCGAGTTCTTTGAGGGCGAAGAGGTTTGCGGCGTGTTCGACATTTCTGAAGTTATATGCCGTCGTCCGGTAAATGGGGACGGCTCGGGCCATGGTGCAGGGCTCAATTTCCTGTCCGGCATGGATTGCCAGGGTGTCGAGGTGATATTGTTTTTCGCTCATTGTTCCCCTTTTTGGGGTAATTGGGGTTGGTATCAAGGGAACCGTCATTCTACAGTCTCAACCGCTCAATGCAAGAGGTTGGAGTGTCTCCATTTTGCTTCGGACAAACAAAGCCGTCATTCCGGCGTACATATCGTCATTCCGTCGCGGAACCCCGAAGGACGAATACATTGCTTACCCGTCTTGCAAAACGTTCCGACGAGGGATAAAATCAGCGGAAACGCTCCCGAATATCCCAATGCTGCACATCTACGACCAAATTCAAGAATCCGTTCGATTCATCCGCTCCCGATGGTCCAGCACCGCTAAAGCCGGAATCGTACTCGGAACCGGACTCGGCAACCTTGCAAAACAAATCAATGCCGAAGCGTCAATCCCTTACGAAGAGATACCGCATTTTCCGCGTTCGACCGTTGAAACTCACGCAGGCAACTTCGTCGCCGGAACTCTAAACGGCGTGCCCATCGCCGCAATGGAAGGACGATTTCACGCCTACGAAGGATACGATTCCCAGCAAATCACCTTTCCCGTCCGCGTGCTCAAAGCCTTGGGAGCGGAGTTGCTGATCGTTTCCAACGCGTGCGGCGGGATGAATCCGCAGTACCAACAGGGCGATATTATGGTTATCGAAGACCATATCAATCTGCTTGGCATCAATCCGCTGGTCGGTATCAATGATGACCGTCTCGGGCCGAGATTTCCCGACATGTGCGAGCCTTATGATAAAAATTTGATTGCCCAGGCGCTGGAAATTGCCCGAAAGGAAAACTTTACGGCACACAAAGGCGTGTACGTTGCCGTTTTGGGGCCGAATCTTGAAACCCGAGCGGAATACCGATTCTTACGGGCAATCGGAGCGGATGTCGTTGGCATGTCCACGGTGCCGGAAGTTCTCGTTGCGGTGCATTGCGGGATGAAGGTGCTTGGTTTGTCCATCGTAACCGATATGGCACTGCCCGACGCACTGAAGCCGGCCATCGTGGCGGAGATTATCGCAACGGCCAACGCAGCGGAGCCGAAGTTGACGAAAATCGTCAGCGGCGTGTTGGCAAAATTGGCCTAATGCGTATCCAGAATTGGTCTGGACGCCCCTCCGTCATCCCGGCGCACGCATTGTCATCCCGGCGCAAGCCGGGAACCAGACATTGCGTGTGATACCAGTTTCTCTGGGTTCCGGCTTTCGCCGGAATGACGAACTGGCAGACGGACTGGCATAATTAGCCTCTACGCGGCAAAGTACCACACGAAGTGATAAAACACCGGAGCGGCAAAGCAGAGCGAATCAATCCGGTCCAAAAAACTGCTGTGTCCCGGAATCAACGCTCCGTAACTGCCCACGCCACGGTCCCGTTTGATCGCCGACATCGTCATACTGCCCAAAAATCCCATAAAGGCAACCAGCATCGCCGCAAGTCCCGCCTGCCACCAATACGGGAACGGCGTGAAATACCATAACGCAACGCCCAACAACGCAGTCGTCAGCATGCTGCCCAGCAAACCCTCCCAAGTCCGCGTCGAATTGATTTGGCCCGCGACAACATACCGCCGCGATGCCCGAGACCAAAGATACTGGAATACATCGCTCAGTTGCACGATCAACACGAAAAAAAGAAGCAGTTGGAAGTGTTTGCCGTCGATAATCGGGACAAGACGGAAAAGCGGAGAATCCGTGAGATCGGCCTCTTCAAGCGATGCAATATCGTGCTCTTCGACGGCCTGCCCGTTGTTTCCGCCGAGCATCGCGATGACGGTTTCTTCCAAATTGAGGTTCAGAGCCGTTGCCGGTGCTGGTTCAAGCGTCGGACATGTTTTGGGCAAATCCAGCGTGAGCAGGGCGGGAACGTAACTCAATGAATAGACGCAAACGATGAGCCCGAGTTGGAGTTTTGCCGTGCGTTCCAAAAAGCGTTTTGGGTCGCCGGAAATTGCCATCATGCCGGGCAGGATCAGAAAGACGTAGCCGGGCAGCAACAGGGAAAACACCTGATACGGCGTGAATCCCGTATTTTGCAGGAACCAGTCGGGATTGATGCCGACGAGAGCGAACTGTAGCGGCGTGAAAAGCAGGTAAATGACGAACAGCGTTTGGTGATCGGCGGGACTTTTGGGCGTGAGCGTGATGTATTCTCGCAGAATTGTTACGGACAGAAAGAAAAACAGGAAAACGGTCGCCAGCGGACTAAATGACGCACAGGCCAGGAGGCCGAAGAGCATCCACCAGGTGCGAATTCGTGGCCGAAATGTTTCGATGATCGCGGGATCAACGCCGTAGTCGGTATATTTTAGGAGTGAGCGGAGTCCGACCGTTGCTGCTGTGAGGAGCAGAAAAACGCCGCAAAAAAGCCAAACGGTTGGGGTGTCCACGGAGCGTTATTGTATCAAATTTCGGTTTGACCGCCAGCGGAGCGGCCGCACGCACCCTGCGGCTTGACCTCTTGACAAAAAAACAAAAAAAACTAGAATATCGGGGCAAGTACGCTCCTCCGTAGCCTTGTTATCCGGTTTGGAGGCGAAATATCCGCAATGTCAAGAATTGGTAAAAAACCGATAGTCCTTCCGCAAGGCGTAAAAATCGCCATCGACGGACAAATCCTGACCGTTGAAGGTCCCCTCGGGAAACTGTCGCAATGGTTCAGTCCCAATGTTAATGTCGAACTTGATGCCGACTCGAATTCGCTGACCGTAGTCCGAGCGAATGCGACCCGGGAAGCCGCCGCGATGCACGGCCTCTACAGAGCACTGTTCCAAAATATGGTCAGCGGCGTTACGCAAGGCTTCGAAAAACGGCTCGAAATCTTCGGAACCGGTTATCTCTTCGCCATGCAAGGCAGCACGCTCCAAGTTCGGGCTGGCTATGCTCACGAAGTGCATAAACCCGTCCCGACGGGCTTGACCGTAACCTGTCCCGACCAAACGCACGTCAGCGTAAAGGGAATCGACAAGCAATTAGTCGGCCAATTCGCCGCCGATATTCGGTCGATCCGAAAAGCCGAACCCTATTTGGGCAAAGGAATTAAATACGAAGGCGAAGTCATCCGACGAAAAGAAAGCAAAGCCGCCAAGAAATAGTTAGTACACAAAATATCATGAAAAAGTTCAAACAAATCAATCGGCAGCGTCGTAATAGGGCGTATCGCGTGTCCAATGCGGTCAAACGGTACTCGACCAGGCCGCGCCTCTGCGTATTTCGCAGCAATTCCCATATTTACGCTCAGGTAATCGACGATGCCGAAGGAAAAACATTGGCATCTGCTGGGACGTTGGATAAAGACCTGAAAAAAGAGATTACCAACGGGGGCAACTGTGCTGCCGCCGAAAAGGTCGGTGCATCCATTGCGGCGAAGGCTTTGGCTGTTGGTGTAACGCAGGTTGCGTTTGACCGTCATGGTTTCAAGTATCATGGCCGGGTGAAGGCCTTGGCCGATGCGGCTCGCGGAGCAGGCCTGGATATAGGGTCGGCTGGCGAGGCGAAGGTTCGGGAAGACAAAGGCCCGAAAAAGCAAAAGGTTTCCAAAGAAGACAAAATTGCCGCTAAAGTCGCTGCCGGTAAGACCGCTACGGGGAAAAAAGGGAAGTAACAGAAAGGGAAGTAACAGACTGGTTCGGAAACCCTCGAAATCGTCATTCCGGCGAAAGCCGGAATCCAGTTGCGTGGCTTGTAGGGTGTCCCTATGGATTCCGGCTTGCACCGGAATGACGGGAACGGGTTCGCGTCAATTCGAGAAATGCTCCAGGGTGACCGGTTGCAGGTCCCGCGTTTGGGTCCCGGCTCCGTCGACGTTTAACTTCACACCCCCAAAAAATGTCAACAACGCTTGCTGAATTAGCCGCATTGGTCGGCGGAACTGTACTGGGAGATGAAAATTTACCCATCGAAGGTGTCGCTCCACTGCAAAGTGCTGCTCCGACGGAACTTACATTTCTTGAACGGGCTGACCGAGTCGCATTACTCAAACGAAAAAGCAAGGCCGGTGCCGTCGTCGTTCCCATCGACGTTGCCATCGAAGGATTTTCTGTCATCCAAGTTCCCAACGTCCTGGAATCGTTTGAAAAAATCGCCCGATTCTTCCAACCGCCGAGGGATGAGTCCATTTTCGGCATCAGCGATCAGGCATTCATCCATCCGAAGGCGAAAATCGGCAGCAATGTTGCCGTCGGGCCGTTTGCCGTCATTGAGCAAGATGCCGTTTTGGGCGACAATGTTGCAATTCATTCCGGCACGCACATCGCTGCCGGTTGCAAAATCGGGAGCGATACCGTCATTTTTCCGAATGTCGTGTTGTACAGGGATTCGCTGGTCGGTGCTCGGTGCATTATCCATTCCGGGGCGGTGATTGGGGCGTTCGGCTTTGGATATAGCAGTTCGCCGGGGGGACATAAACTTTCGCCGCAGATCGGCAATGTGATTATCGGCGACGATGTCGAAATTGGTGCCAACTGTACGATCGACCGGGCAACGTATGGTTCAACGATTATCGGAGAAGGGTCGAAGATCGACAATTTCGTGATGATTGCCCATAATTGCAAGATTGGCAAGCACAATTTGATATGTGCGCATACGGGCATAGCGGGGAGTACGACGACGGGCGAGTTTGTTGTGATGGCGGGCCGGGTTGGCGTGAAGGATCATGTGCATATAGGCGACAGGGCGGTCATTGGCGCGATGGCGGGCATTTTGGGCGATGTGGCTCCTGATGTGCGGATTGTGGGCATACCGGCAACGCCGGAGAAGGAGCAGATGCGGATATTGTTGGCGCAACAGCGTTTGCCGGAAATGCAGAAGGATTTCAAGCGCTTGCAAAAGGACGTTGAGGAATTGAAAGCCCGAAGCGGAGCGGAGCAAGCGGGCGACGAGCCGGAGGTGTGATGAGCCTCTGGGTTCGTTCGACGTGGATTCACCCGGGGGCTTACGTCCCCGGCTCTTGCGCTCTACAATAACTAACATGGGTTACCGCACTCTCCAATCCTGCATCGACGACCTCCGCCACACAAGGCAACTCGTCGAATTCCACGAAGAAATCAATCCATACCTCGAAATCGCCGCCGTTCAACGCCGACTCTACGACGCAAACGCTCCCGCCGTCCTGTTTACAAAACCGAAAAATGCCCGATTCCCTATGCTCGCCAACCTCTTCGGTACGGAAAAACGCGTCGAATACATCTTCCGCGATGGAATCGAACCCCTCCGAAATGCCATCGAACTCGGTGCTGATCCCGTCGTTGCCGCACAGCAACTTTCAATTCGCCTCGGCTTGACCGCACTCAAATCGTTTTATTATTCCCGACCGAAACGCGTTTCCCCCCGCCGTGCTCCCGTTTTTGAATGCCAAACAACACTCGACCAACTGCCGCAACTCGTTTCCTGGCAAAACGACGGCGGAGCCTACATCACCCTGCCGCAGGTTTATACGGAATCAATGAGCCAGCCCGGATTCGGTGCCTCGAATCTCGGAATGTACCGTGTGCAAATTTCCGGCAATGATTACATTCCCAACGAAGAAGCAGGCTTGCACTATCAAATCCATCGCGGTATTGCCGGTCATCACGCGGAAGCGATTGCCGCTGGCAAGCCGTTGCCGGTTGCGGTTTTCATCGGCGGTGCGCCCGCAATGACGCTCGCCGCCGTAATGCCCCTGCCCGAAGGAATGAGCGAACTGATCCTTGCCGGGATTCTCGGACAGCACCGCATTCCGATGGTGCGCGTGAACGGTTTCGCCTGCGAAACCCAGCGAGTTGCAGGCAATGCGGCTAACATCTACGCCGAGGCCGATTTCTGCATCGTCGGTACGATGCACACGGAGCAAAAAAAAGAAGGCCCCTTCGGCGATCATCTCGGTTATTACAGTTTGGCACACGATTTTCCGGTACTGAAAGTCCAAAATGTGTATCACCGAAAGAATGCGGTCTTTCCCTTCACGGTCGTTGGCCGACCACCGCAGGAAGACACGCAGTTCGGCAAGTTTATACACCATCTCGTGGATGGAGCGGTCTCGAAAAAGATACCGGGCATTCGTGCGGTACATGCGGTGGATGAGGCCGGCGTGCACCCGCTTTTGCTGGCAATGGGTCGGGAAACGTATCTGCCGCTCGACCCGAATCGCCGAGCGGCGGAGTTGCATACTTTGGCACACGCTATTTTGGGGTACGGTCAACTGTCGCTGGCAAAGTATTTGTTCCTTGCGGCAGAGGAAGATGACCCGAACCTGTCGGTTTATGATAAAGCCCGATTCTTACAACATGTTCTGCGTCGGGTCGATTGGCGAAGTGATGTCCATTTCGTAACGAAAACGACGGCGGATACGCTGGATTACACGGGCGGCGAATTGCATCGCGGCTCGAAATTGTATGTAACGGTCAGCGGCAAGCCTCGCCGCGAGTTAGCGACATCGCTGGTTGGCCGTCTCGCCTGTGAGGCCCCCCGTCTTGCGATGCCGGGTGTGCTGTGTGCCGAAGATATTGATTGGAACGCGGCGTTCCCGGATGACATTCCGTTGATTGTTTTGGTGGATGATTCATCGGAAGCGGCATCGTCGTTGCGTAATTTTCTTTGGACGGCATTCACGAAGAGCGATCCGGCCAGCGACGTACGGGGAATTGGGGAATTTGTGGAGAACAAGCATTGGGGCTGTACGGGCCCGCTTGTTATAGACGCCAAACGCAAGCCGCATCATGCCCCGGAGTTGGTGGAGTTGCCGGAAGTTGCACGGCGTGCGGAGGAAATCGTCGAAAAAATCCTGCGGAAGTGAAGCATCCGCCGAACCTCCGTCATTCCGGCGTGCGTCGGAATGGCGAAAAATACCCGAACCAATGCCCGTTAGCGGATACTGGCCGTTCCCGATGCGATGACGGTCGTTCCCAGGACGTTTTTGACATACCCGTCCGCCTCTTTTTGCGGCAACAAAAAGGCAACTTCGTATTCGCCGTCAGGCAATATCGTTACGTCGATATTGCCAGTGCAAAACCAATAATAATGTGCTTCACGTTCGCTATTTCCCAGCATGGTCAGCCGGATCGAACCCTGATAGCGACCAACATTTTCTTTGTTTGTCGGTGTCATCGTAATAATCGCGTGGCGGCTTGGATAGGTTTTGTTCCACACATCGGGATTGTCGCCCACATACCAACATAGTTTTCCGTGATACATGAGCAATTCCGAACGTTTGAGCGTGATTACCGGCGAAGAATCGACGGTATCTGCTTTCGCAATTGCCATTTTAACGGTCGGCATATTGCGGTCTCCAGGACTCCACATCCTGTTTTCGCGTTTTTCTGCCCAAAATGCCTCGTACTCCGCCGCTCTTCGTGCCAAAACATCGGTCGGCATCTCGAAAACCGAATACCGTCCCGGCAAATTTTCCAAGCCGAGCAGAGCCAATATCGTCGGCGTAACATCCTTGACATTTGTGTAAACGTCGTGATGCACCATTGCCTCATGCCGTTCATGTTGCTTTTTGATTAACAAGAGCGGATTGTGGTCTTGCGATTCATCTCCCACACAGGTTAACAGCATCGAATCCCGAGTTCCATGGTCGCCCGCAATGATGATATGCGACTGATCGTAGACTCCCGCTGCTTTCAGGTCATCAAGAATACGCTTCATAATACGCAGCGATGCAAGTGCTTGCCGTTCTTCGCCCTCGATTCCGCTCATCGTTCCCCGTTCAAAATTTTCGTTGAAATTGTAAGGCGCGTGGGCAGCCCTGGAATGGATGACGTTGAGGACGGGCTTGGCCGAATTCGCGGAAACGGGATTCTCCGCAATGATTTGAGTCAAAAACACATCATCGCTCGGAAACAACGGATAATAGGCAGTTTTTGTTTCGGCAAACGGCGGAAGGAAACGCTGAAACAATGAAAATGCCTCCATATCTGCCGGTTTCGAGACGATGGGGGACGTCCGCACAATGGCCAAATCAATTAGGGGGCCGATGCCCGTCGCACACAATCTGTCCCACAGGGTTTGAGCACGCTGGGCAGCGTTTGCCCGATCCTGCAGCCGGATATTGGAAATCCATTGCGGATCCCAGTGATACGCTTGCGGCGGGAACGCATACACTCGGGTTTGGAATCCCACATCGTTCAGCGTTTTCAATAATGCTCCCTCGGCATTCCAAAGCGAGACCAACTCGCTCCTTTTGGGCCGCGCATCGACATCGTGGGTCGTAAGCATCTGCGGAATACTCACGCCGGTTCGCCCTTGCGATTTTTGGTTGGGGAAATAGTGAAAATCAGCGAACCATTCGAGTATTTCGGGATGTCTTTTTGCCATCCGTTGAAACAGCGGCGAAGAAAACGCATCGGCAATAATCAGCACCACGTTTTGCTCTTTTGAATAATCAAAAAAACCTTCGTATGTAATTTCATATTGTTTCCATCCCCCGCCTTCCCTGCTCAAAACGCGAGGAATCTGTGTGGCCGGGACGACGCCTTGCATAAATATCAGCAAGCAGGCAAGATAGAGAACGTGTTTTTGGAGCCATTGCCTTTTCCAAAGTACCAGGACGATGACGGCAATGTATGCAACCAATTCCAGCACCATCATGGGGCGGAATGCGGCCCAGTTGACTCGAGTGCCGTCTAATTCGCCGAAATTCCAGTTGAAGACATTCGCTTGCATCCAAAGCAAGAAGCCGCAGGCGAACAGTAGGGAATTGATATAGATAAACCAGTGTTTTTTGACGAACAGAAAGGGGAGTTGCAGCAGGAAAAAAGGCAGAGCGGCCAGGAGAACGAGTCCGCCCAACAGGGGCAGCAATACGTTCAGGGAGCCGGGCATCATCTCAAAATTTTTGATGAAAATGCTTAACCCTGTGCAAGCGAACGTAAAGGGAATGAGTAAAGCGACGCAGAGGCTTCGGTAAAGAAGGGCGGATTTCGTGAGAGAGTCGTTCATGGTTGATCGGCTTGGCTGTACTATACGAAGGGTATATTTTTTCTCCATAACGGTCAAGGGGAAAAGGAGGTAAAAATTGTTCGGAACCCCGTCAAAATCGTCATCCCGGCGAAAGCCGGGAACCAGGGAAACGGCCTTTTGCTCTTGACAGGCGATGGATGGTTTTATAAACTTCCCGAACGACTAGACTATTATTAAAAACACAAACAAAAATATTTAATACAACGCCACGGCAAGCGGCAATCTGTTTTTTGTATGACTCCCCTCCTCCCCCCCCCCCCCCCCCCCCCCCCCCCCCCCCCTCCCCCTCTTTTTTTTTTTTTTTTTTTTTTTTTTTTTTTTTTCCCCCTCCATATTCGGT
>WRKP01000046.1 GCA_009778035.1 Planctomycetaceae bacterium | reverse complement strand
CATTAGGGACCAAGTGCCGAAGATGAACTCTGCGATTGGGACTAAGTCGTAACAAGGTAGCCGTAGGGGAACCTGCGGCTGGATCACCTCCTTTCTAAGGATATTTAGATACGCTTGCAATCGGTAACGAATGCAAGAATAAAAAATATGGAGACTTTCCTCATTGCCTGCTGTTTTGCATCGCCTGTTTTTTCTCTTTGTTCCGTTTGCGCTCTTTGTCCGCACCGTTCCCACAATGTGATTCGGCTTCCGCCGGAATGACGGATATGCGGCGACCGCACAAGGTAGGCAGTCGACCGCCGGGCGACTGCGTCGGCGATAGCCGACCGGAAGGCTCTATATGCGGAGTACCGCAGTTGCCGCCCGGCGGTTGGCAACCTACCCGGCACATTGTCATTCCGGCGCAAGCCGGAATCCAGACATTGCGTGTGATAGCGGTTCCGCTGGATTTCGACTTTCGCCGGAATGACGGATATAGCGGGCGATCATACAAGGTAAGCAGCCAAAGGGTAGGCAGTCGACCGCCTGGCGGCTGCGTCGGCGCAGCCGACCAGAAGGCTCTATATGCGGAGTACCGCAGTTGCCGCCCGGCGGTCGGCAACCTACCTTTTGATAGCGGTTCCTCTGGATCCCGGCTCATGCCGGAATGACGGTGAGAATGCCGAAGAGGCGATGTAGTCGCCGGCCTTGCCTACACGGACTACGTGGACCTACACGGCGGCTTCGCCAGACTCGCCTTCCGCAACGGGAGCAGACTCCGATGCAGGTTCAGGTGCCGATGCAGCCTCTTCCGCCGGCGCTGCTGCGACGGCTTCGGGCTCTTGTGCAGGCTCTTCAGAGACAGGCTCTTCGATTACTTGAGCCTCTTTTTTCTTGCGGACGACCGGTTCCATTTTCGGCAAATCGGTCGGTACGAGCGGCTGACGACGCTTGACGGCCAGCCGTTCGAGAGCGGTTTTTTGCTGCTCTAAATGCGTTCCGTCGGTTCCGTATTTTTTGATGAGTACGGCAACTTTATCCGAAGGCTGCGCACCAACACCGAGCCAATAATCGATTCGATCGCCCTTGAGGACGGCTCGGGCATCAGTTTCGGAAACCATCGGATCGTAATATCCGACTTCTTCGAGCACTCTTCCGTCTCTTGGGGTTCTTGCATCGGTTACACAGACGCGGAAAAACGGCCGATGCCGTCGTCCGAACATTTTCATTCTAATTCTTACTGCCAACGCTTGGTTCTCCTGGGTCTATATTCATTATTCCGAAACCGTTCTGCCGTTATTTTATCGAAATCGGACGCTCTGTCAAGTGCTCGCGAAGGGCCAGGTAGGTTGCCACCAGGGCAACTGCAAGTTTCGCAACAGGTAGGTTGCCGACCGCCGGGCGGCAACTGCGGTACTCCGCATTTTGAGCCTCCCAGTCGGCTACGCCGACGCAGCCGCCCGGCGGTCGGCTGCCTACCTTTTGCTGCCTACTTTTCGCTGCCCGGCTGCCTACCTTGTTGGCATCTTAAAGAACGATTCGAGTGCCGCAATGACCTCGTCGGGCGCATCTTCCAAGACGAGATGGTGCGCCCTTTCTACCCGGTAAACCTCCGCTTCGGGAAAAAATTGCAAAAACTGTTTGAGAAACTCCGGCGAAAAACACCAATCCAACATTCCCCAAATCAAACATACGCGGTGTTCCCGAAATCGAGGAAGCGATTCCTCGATTTTGAGCAGCGTCTCATAACTCGGATGCTTCGGCGATAACGGAATGTCCTGCACGAATCGATATACCGCCAGCCGATTGTTCCAAGAGTTGTACGGAGCCAAATATGCCCGGCGAACCTCCGGCGTGAGATTTTTGCGGTTGGCCGAAGCCATCGCAAGCGTTCCGCGTGCGAAAAGATTGAGTCCCTGGATGGCCAGCCGACCAAAAATCGGCAATCGGCATAGCCGAATCCGCAAAGGACAATTCGGACTGCGAAAAGCGGCCGTATTCAGAAAGACGAATTGCTTAAAGCGTTCCGGCAAGCGTGTTGCGGCCCCCATCCCGACGGCACCGCCCCAATCGTGTGCGATGAGCGTGATGTTTTTCAGGTCGAGGTGCTCGATGAGATGTACGAGATCGTCGATGCGTCGCTGGAGCGTGAAGGGATATTCGTCTTCATCGGGTTTGTCGGAGAGGCCGCATCCGATATGGTCGAGGGCAACGCAGCGGAATCGGTCGGCAAAGTGTGTGATTAGATTTCGCCACAGGTAGGACCAGGTTGGATTGCCGTGAACCATGAGCAGGGGGCTTTGGTTTTCGGGAACATCAACGCCGGGAACATTGGCGTTGGGTTCATTGACGTAATGGCATCGCAGGCCATCGGGCAGCGTCAGGTAATGCGAAGCGAAAGAGTAACCGAGATGGGACGTCATTGGGTAGGATTATACCATAAGATTGTAGCATAAATGAGAGCATACTCAAATTGATAAGGATCTGTCATTCCGGCGAGAGCTGGAACCCGGGGGCTAACGCCCCCGGCTCGTGCGTTTGCGCCTCCGACTCTTGCGCGATGTCCCCCGGCTCCGTTGCCCGCTACCGCTTGGCACGCAGTTTACGCTGCAATTCCAATAACTGCTGCGTCTTCTCCTCGTCCGATAACTCCCCACTGCGAAGCAACGTCAACTCCACACGACGCTTGCGGTCCGATTCCCGATTCTCAAACGCTAATAATATCTCCAATACCAACTTCGATTTCAATTCCTTAAAGTCCGAACGAAGCGAAAGAACTGAAACACAATCCGATTCCCGCTCGCCCGCATCCCGAAAAAACTTGTCCCGAGCAGAATGCTCCAACTCAATCAAATAATTCTTCATCCGAATATCATCAAATGCCGTCATCAAATTGTCAAACGTTGCCGGCTTCTCCTGACGCTCTATCAAATCACTGCACTGATCATAAATCAACCGCGTAACCGGCGAACGAAGATGCTCCGGCAAAACCTGTTCCCAAAAAGCATAAATCGCCGTCGGGTCCATAAGCCAAAGTTCAAGCATATTCCGCTCCAGCATATCCGGCAACTGCTCCTTACTCCATCGCTCCGGTTGCTGCTCTTCGTGATTCGTCCGGCTTTCATCATCCGCTGCCGTCTGCCGTTTGCTGACCGACGCCTGCTTTTCCCGCAACCGGCGGCGAACAACATCTTCCGGCATTCGGAAACGAACGCACAAACTTTGCATCGTCTTCTCAATGCGAAGCCGAATCGGGTCATCCGGCGACGTCCCCTTAAGCGGAGCATGAGCGATAATGTTAAGAATCGCATCCAACGCATTGCTCGAGCCGATAATATCGTTCTGCAAATCCACACCGCGGGTCTTTGCCCGAAAGACATGCTCCAACGCATCGACCGTTTCGGTTTTGAGCAACATATCCAAAGCTTCCGCTCCGTGCTGTTCCAAAAAATCGCAGGGGTCTAAACCTTCCGGCAACGTCAAAACGGCCATATCGGCACCCTGCGCGATGAAATCAATCAGCACTTGATTGCTTTCGGCTTTCGCCTGACCGGCTTTGTCGCCGTCGAGCATCAGGATAATTTTTTCCGCTCCCATCCGGGCAAGCAATTTGATATGTGCGGGCCCCAGGGCGGTCCCGAGCACGGCAACCGCTTCGCCGAAGCCGAATTGATGGGCGACAATGCAGTCGGTATAACCTTCCATAATCAACGCCCGGCGGGTTTCCTTGATGCGTTGCTTGGCCGTATCGAGGCCGTATAGCACTTTGTGCTTGGAAAAAAGCGTCGTTTCCGGCGAATTCAAGTATTTTCGGTCTTTGTGCCAGGGATCGTGACTCAGCGGCGAGTCGGGAACGAGCCGACCGCCGAATGCAACGGTTCGGCCTTGCTCATCCCGAATGGGGAAAACCAGCCGACCGCGAAAAAAGTCGAATCGGCCTGCGGAAGTCTGCGTCATGAGGTTGCCCGACTCTGTTTTCGGCTGCCGGAAGTTGCCGATAATTTCCAGCATTTTGAGGCGTTCGCCCGTGTTTTGACCCTTGTTTTGCCCCTTGTGTTGGACCTGGTTGGCGAGCCAATTTCGGTCGATGGGAGCGTAGCCAATTTTGAATTTCTTGATGGCGTCGATGTTGATGGCCCGTTTTTCCAGGTAATCTCGGACGACGGCGGCTTCATTGGAATTGAGGAGGGTTTCGTGATAGATATTGGCGGTCCAATCGGCCGTTTGGAAGAGGTGTTTTCGGGTAATTTCCGTGTTTCCGTCTTCGGCGGTATCCTGATTTTTGGCGAATTTGGGCAGGGCAATTCCTGCTCGGTCGGCGAGGAGTTCGAGAGCATCGCGGAAGTCGGTATTTTCGATTTTCATGACGAAGGCGAAGACATCGCCTCCGACGTCGCAGACCCAGCATTTGAAGGTTTGCCGTTCGGGATTGATTTGGAGGCTTGGTCGGGTATCATCGTGCCAGGGACATTTTCCGACGTAGTTTCTACCGGAGCGTTTAAGGGGGATGTAATGTCCGACGAGTTCGACGATGTCGGTCGCATCGCGAATTCGTTCTTTAAGGGCATTTTGATCGTAGGAGTGTGCCACGGTAGGATACAGTGTAGCGAAAACTCCGTGCTGGTCAAGGGTCGAAATGTTGCACAAGAGCCGGGGGCCAATTTTTCCCATTTCGGCAGTTTTCGGGTTACAAATTCCTCCGTTTTATGGTAAAATACCGGAGGGACGGTTTGTCCCAACCTGACAGGAAGTACCGAATTGAGGAGTACGATGGATACGAAACGAGCCTTTACCTTGATAGAGATTTTAACGGTTGTCGTTATCATCAGCATTTTGGTTGCCATTGTAACAGTAGCGGTTGCCGCCGCGATGCGAAGTGCCCACGTCGCTCGAATTTCCGTGCAAATGAGCCAAATTGAAATGGCACTCGACCGCTATAAAAGCGAAATCGGCGAATATCCGCCCGATTTGTTCGACGATGAGGCACTCGTCAGACACGTCAAAAAACGCTGGCCAAGGTTAGACCTGTTCAGATTGCAGGCATTGCTGGATACGACTTGGAGGTTGGACGCCCCGTCGCACGAAATAAGAATGCAAGCGCAGGCCGGGCTCATCAGATACGCAATCAGTATCGGCTACGGCGTCATTAAAGATCAGAACGGTATTGATAGGGATATCAATCTTCGAGGCGTAGACGAGTCTCCTTTTTCACCGACGGGAGCCCTCGCATTGTGGCTGGGCGGATTTCCCAATTCCGACGGGAAACTTTCGGGCTTTTATGCAGACCCCGAAAATCCCTTTACGGCCGGTGGGCCGCTTGATAACAAAGTGTTTATCAACTTGGAGTTGGGAAAAAATGTTCGTCTTATAGACTACGGAGCGGCGAACATCGTGCCCGTCGTCGGGACGGAAATTCGGAACCGTTTTGTCCCTATTATCTATTTCAGCGGTCGGGACGGCGGCGGACCAAATGCTTACAATATGGTGCAACGATTTGCGTTTCGGGACTTTGGTTTGTGTGTCCCGTATGCAGAATTAGACAACAATCCAGACAATATAAAATGGCACAATCCGGCAACGTATCAACTGATTCATCCCGGTTTGGATGGGATTTTTGGCGATGCGGACGCCGCGTACCTTCGATTTACGGCATCGGGCAGTGGAATCCGTGAAGCCGACTTGGATAACCTAACCAACTTTTCGGATTATAAGGAGTTGAAGAGTATATTACCGTAGGGGGTTCGCCGCCCCGCCTTGCGAGGCGAAATAACCCTGATTTTCGGGAGGAATCGCAATGACACCACAATTACAAGAAGCACTAGACGCACTGTCAAAGGACGAATTGATCGAATTGCGGAAGCGATTAAGAGCATCCATGCCCAAAGAGCAAATTATTGCCCGTATGAACGGGGAGGAAGGGATGCCCCAAGATGAATACGACAGATTTGTCTATTCGCAACTGGAATTATACAAGCAGGAACGAGCACAGAAAATGCAAAAGCCAGCAGAATGTTCATAGAATCAGAGCCCGTATCGCAAGAAAGCGACAATGCGGGCTCCGTTGTAAATTATAAATACCACACCATGCACCATCATCGTCAACAATTACGGTTTCCAGCCCGTCGGCAAGCGTTTACGCTCGTCGAACTGCTCGTGGTGTGCGCCATCATTCTCGTGCTGGCCCTGCTGACACTCGCCGCCGTCAATATAGTCGCCCAATCCACCAAAGTCGCGAAAACACGCGCAACGCTCCTAAAACTCGATACGGCCATGCAGCAGATTTTCGAAACCTACGAAAATAAGTTCGCCCGAATCAAAAGCCAAGTCGAAGACCAATTTCCCGATGCAAGCGAAGAATATCAGCAACGACTCACCGCACATTTCATCCGCGACCTGATGCGGATGGAAATGCCGCAAACTTGGACCGAAGTGCGAGGGCCCATCGGCATTGAAGGCGTAGAGCATTTCGGCCAGACTCCGTTATGGGAATACTATTGGCGGGAATACGAGTATGCACGAAGCCAAGGCGGAGTTCCCAGTCGGGCGGCACTGTTTTTTTTGATTATCCAAAACCTGAATCCCGAAGCCCTCGAGGCGTTTCACAGCAGCGAAGTTGTCCGAAACGATACTGGAATGCTCGAATTCGTCGACGCTTGGGGGAATCCGATTCAGTTTTTGCGTTGGGCACCGGCCTTGACCGACAGCGATTTGCAGCAAAATGTGGTGAAACTTGCGGGGCACACGCCCGTTGATCACACCAGTAATCGGCAGTGGTGGCGGAGCGGAGCCCCTGAACTGTTCGCCGCAATGAGCACGGCAACGAACAACCATCCCGACCCGACGGACGAACGGGAAGAGAGTATCGGCTGGTTTTTGTATCCGCTGATTTATTCCGCCGGGCCCGACGGCGAAATTGGGTTCGACGCCGGCGATGATTGGGAAACGGCGGCCGTCGGAGACGAGGATATTCTCGATCCTTTTTTCCTGCCGTTCGGCATGCCGGACGGGACCGGACGGCATTTTGATAATATCCATAATCATCAATGGTATCGCTAGGGGGAAGGAGATAGAAGACAGGAGTTAGGAGACAGAAGTAGGAGTTAGCGGGAGAAAGTCCATGCGAAATTGTCAACAAATCCATTCCTCACGGGGAATGACGCTGGTCGAGTTGTTAGTAGTCATGACCATTATGGTATTGCTGCTGGCGGTGAGCGTGCCGATTCTCCGTCCGATGCTGGAATCGCAAAAAACGCATAATGCCGCCCAAGTGTTGGCCGGTGCCTTTCGCCAAACCCGAGCGAAAGCGATGGAAACCGGTGAAAGTTACGGCGTTCGGATCATCCCCTTTGCGACGGCACCGACCGCCGCCGTCGAACTGCGGCTGCATAGGAAAACCGTCGTGCGGTATCGAAATCCTGAAAATATCCGGGTTTGGGTTGAGGATGGCGTAATTGTGCCGTACTATTATTACAATCCGAACAATCAGCCGGTCAGTGAATTTGACCCTTGGCATCGTACTGATTGGCAAGATGACGCTCTGCCGACTCCCGCGTTGAATCGGGAATTTCGGCGGGCAAAAGAACATTTTGAAGACGGTGCCGATAAGGCGGGATTGATTGCATTTGACGTCGGCACGCCGTTTAATTTCGCGAGGAGCAATGGCGATTATGTCCTGCTGGATGATGACGGCGAGGTGTTTCCGCTGGCGCGTTTTCCTGATCACGGCGAAGAGCCGTCGAAATACGGGATTTTTATGCCGGAAGAAGGGCGGTTCGCTTCCGCGTGGCTTCCGCCGACGGTGATGCCGTTCGGGACGATTGTTGACCTCGCCTTTTCCGGCGGGGAAACGGAAAATTTTTATAGCGATGCCGATGATGAAGTATCGAACAATGTGCCTGCACAGTTTTCGGCGGGAGATGAAATTATTGTTTCCTTTTCGCCGGCGGGACACGTCGATTTTGTTTATATCAACGGTAGCCCGATCAAGGTCAACGAAATGCTGTATTTTTGCGTCGGCGATTGGGATCGGCAACTTGATTCGTTCGGCCATATTTTGGCGGAGGATGGCCGATCGAACCTGGAAATGCCGGCGACGTATTGGATAACGCTTCATCCCAAGACGGGCACGGTACGCATTGCGGTCAACGCTCCGATTCGGGAGAGCGAAAATGCACTCCGCGATGCAAGACGATTTGCACGCGAACACTTTTTTGATAGATAGCCTTACGGGCTCTAGACTGTAGGCTTTAGGTTGTAGGAATAATGTCTACAGCCTAAAGTCTATGGCCTATTGCCTACAGCCTAACCATGCGAACACAACACCCCCGACACGGCATTTCGCTGCTTGAAGTATTAGCGGCGATATTTGTCCTTTCCATCGGCTTGCTCGGCGTACTGGCCGTGATCCCTTTCGGTGCGTTTCAGGTTTCCAAAGCGAATCATGCGGAATACGCTTCCAATATGCTTGCCAATGCCGCCGAGGAAATTGCTGTCCGCCAAATGCTCGACCAGGTGCCGACGAATAATCCTGCAACTTTTGTTTGGGTGGAACCTTACCAAAGAGAGCCCGTTGACCAACTGCCGATTGCGTTTGCCTCCATCGAAAATTGGACGGAAATGATGCGGGGCCAGGATGATTTGCTGTATACGGCTCACGGCGACCGGCGGCCTGATTTTCCTGCCGACAAAGTGCAAAGTTCGGGCAAGTATACTTGGTTTTTTACGTTCCAGCCGACGGGAGCGGATGGGAATGTGAGCGTTGATGTGCTTGCTTGTTATAATCGGGTGCCGACCGATGATGCGTGGTTGGAACCTGGCCGATACCACTCGGCCTTGGGCGGCGGAACATTCATTTTTTACAATCCGCCGGACAAATTAGCGGAACGGCTATCGCAGACGAAGTATGTATTGGCCACTTGGACTCGACCATCGGGACTTGCTGGAGCGTGGTGTCGGATCGTGTTTTTGGACAATTCGCGGCCGGCCAACCCGAGCATTGTGGTTACGGGCGATTTGCCGACGGGCGAGGGCGATTACGATAATATGCAGGTGTACATCCCCAACGGCGTGCTGTATTGGAAGAATACCGTTGTGAGGAGGTAGGGATTGCGGGCCGTTTCGATTGCGGCATAGCAACGTTGTGATACAATTATAGCGTGAAAGTCAAACCGGGCAATGTTTTCGATGCTTTTACCAAACAGATGTTTGGCCGTGTTGTAGTGTTTGCTGATTTTTTGGCCCACTATGCCGACCCGATGTTTGTGGATGAAATTGATTTGAACAAAATCAAACCCGCACCGACGCATTATATCGGTAAGGACGGCAGCGAGCGGATTGCGGATTTGATTTTCCAATGTCCGTTGAAGGGCGGCGGCAATTTGATGGCAGTGATTGTGTTCGAGCATCAAAGCGGAAACTTGAAAAAGGTGCCTAATAAATTGCTCAAGTACATCAGTGCGATTTGGGATGCAGAAACAAAGGAAGGCAAAAAAGTCCTATCGGCACCGTACTTTATCGTGTTGCGGACGGCCAGGAAACCGTATCGGAAGGCGTTTCCGAAAATGTCGGATTCGTTGCCGAAAAGACGCGATGGTAAACCGCTGGGTAAGTTGGTGGAAATCGAATACGATGTGGTTGACCTGCCTGCTTGGGATTTTCATGAACTTGTAGGCGGTACGGTATTGCGGTTGGCCTTGGGCATTTTGCACAAAATGACCGGCGGGGCCGAAGACGAGTTTCCTGAAGCGTTGTTACCGCTCCGGGAAATTTCGGATAGCGGGCAGAAAATAGAATTGACGCAAGAATTGCTGCTGTTTGTGGGCAAGGCGTTGTCTGCTCATAATCGCCGATTAGAGGAGGCAGCCGTAGGTGAAGCGTTAAAGCCAATTTTTCAAGACAAGGAGAAAACAATGATTAAGAGTTTTTTTGAAGAGCGAGAAGATATAGCCGAAGCCAGGGGCGAAGCCAAGGGGAAAACCGAGGGAAAAACCGAAGCGGTTTTGACGTGCCTGCGGGCAAGATTTCACCGCATACCGAAAGGAACCGAAAAAGTCATTCTTCAAATGAAAGACCCGACGGCACTGGATTCCTGGATTGCACATGCCGCAACCTGTCAATCCATAGATGAATTTGCCAAGGCCTTAAAGTAAAAAGGAGTTCGGTGATAGAATGTAATCGCAGTGAACACATTCTGCTTCCCGACTCCTTTATAGGAGACAAGTTATGCACTCAACAACAAACAACCGAAACGGAGTCACGCTTTTAATCGTGCTGGCGATGATGATTATGTTTGCTATGCTCATCACGGCATTCATGGTAACAGTATCACAAAATCGCCGTGCAGCCGAAGCCAATGCGTACCGACTTATCGGCAGGTCCAATCTCGGTCCGCTGAGCGGACAAAGAATTGTCGTCGGTACTGACGACGCAAACCTCGAACAAGCCTTCCGCTTACTCCTGTCCGGCGATGCGGAATTGCGCACCATCGTCAGTCCGTACAGTATTTTGGAAAACCTTTATGGAAATCCGCAAGGCGAACCCTTTACCGGTACTTTCGAAGACAACCCGTTTGCACTTCGCCCGAATATCCTTGCACCCAATATCGACGGAATCCAAGAATATAAAGAATTCCTGCAAGAATATGATGTGCGATTGAATCCGCCCTACACTTTTCCAGACCACACGAGCATGTTTTTGGCCTGGAACGATGTCCGAAGCGACGGCTGGGCCGTAGGCATTACGCCCTCGTTTCACCGTCCCCATCTCGTTCCCGACTGGGATGGAACGACTCTTGATGAATACCAAAAAAATGAGTTGCGAAAATACGTTTTGCGTCCGTTGCCGACGGATCATCCCAACTTTACCGGCAGCAATACGCCGAATCCCCAGGAAAACAATCTGACACGCTGGCTACGCGAAGGCCCCTGGGATGTCGATAATGACGGCGATGGCGTGCCCGACGGAATTTGGCTCGATGTCGGTTTGGAACCGCAATTCGATGACACGTCGCAAACTTGGTACAAACCGCTCATCTCCTATTACATCATTGATTTGGATGGACGCGTCAACGTCAACACGCTCGGCAACCTCGCACAGTACGGCGTGCAAAATGACGGCAGCCCCAGGGGGATGGGTTTAGGTGCGGCGGAACTATTGTCCGACTTGATCCTCGAGGCCGTGTTGTTGGAACGATACGGCGATGATCAACAGCCGGGAAATGAAGTCAATAATCTGCTGGAAGACAACGGAATCAATCTCGATGCGTATACTCGCGGCGGCGTGCGGACGGATTGGTTCGGCACGACGCCGATTGCATTCGATGAATTGGGCAACCGGATTCCGCCGACGCTTACCGAAAGCGATATGCCTATCCCGTATTTGATGAGTCCCTATCCGAATATCAACAGCGGCGACAATCCGTTTGATACGGCGGACTTGGAATCGCTGATTCGGTCGGTATTGGATGCGGATTACGATACATTGCCCCGGCGTTTGCGTCGGGCACTGGGCAATCCTTATCCCCAACAGTTAGGGATCGCCATGCCGGCACTGCGTTATGGATTAACGACACGGAGCAGCGATATTCCCCTTGCCAGCCCGCTTGAGGCGGTTGCCCAATCGGTTTGGCATCTTTTGCCGGAGGAAATCCAGCGGGGCGAAAAGGTTAATTTGAATCGGCTCACACTGTCGCCGAATTGGGCCGTCCACTGGAATCCCGATGCAACTCCCGCCGAGCGAAATGCTCTGCTCCGGGAAAAAGTTCGCTTCGCCCAGGAGATATTTTATCTGCTCCGCGTCGTGTTGCGTGAGGAAATTGATACTCCCGAAGCCTTGGAACGCTTGGCTCAATGGTCGGTGAATCTCGTTGATTTTATGGATCCCGATGATGTGATGACGCCGTTTATCTTTCATACCGATTATTTGAGCATTGTGCCGTTTGACAATGCCAGCCTGATTTCCGACTTGCTTGCGGGCAATTTGGTATTGCCCAATAACTGCGAGTTGATTTGGGGTTTGGAAAAACCGGAAGTCGTGATTACGGAAACATTGGCCGTCCATGACCGCAGGGTGAGTATGGGCTATTCGGGCGGGCCGGTGCGTCGCCAGGAAGGAATGCCCGAAGGGTCGCTCTTCGTTGAACTTTATCGGCAAGGGAATCCGCACCGCGATTATTCCGCAAGTCGTCTCGTGGATGACGAGCGAAGGTTAGACCTTGGCAGGCAAGTCGGCACGGCACCGCAATTCGATTATGTTTGGCGGCTTGCCATCGGCGAAGCGGCAAAAACCGCTGCCGGACAGTTTACATGGAATGTGGATAATGTTCCGAGCCGGAATGCCCTCCGGCAACTGTTGACGTCCGAAAACGGAGTGAGGTCTCCGCAGTTTTACCAATGGCACTATGCCAATCCCACGGCTGAAGGTGCGGCGGAATATCGGCCCGAATTGGGATTGCCGGAACGATTCGTCTGGTTCGGCCAACTCGTTCCGCAGCCGCCGGCACCGATCCCGCCGGTATTTAATCCGAATATCCAGGAAGAGACCAATCGCCGTTCGTTCATCGATCACGACAATCGTGCGGCTGACTATTTTCTGATTCCGCCAGGGGGAACCTTCATCATCGCTCCGCGCGACATCACGTATCTTGGCCAGTTCGGCGAAGCATCTGCTTCCTCGATTGACTTATCCCCATTTGAGTACAAGATGTTTGCCCAAATTGGCCCTTATCCTGCGGGCGACAATCGCCATACGGCTTTTTCGGCATCCGAGCCGTTGCCTGGAGTTGGTTTGGCCAGCGGGTATTCTCTCATTCAAGGAAGCCAAACATACACAAGCCCTAATCCGCTTGATGACGGAGCCAACGGCACCATTCCCTTCCAACTCGGGACGATCCCGGCCTTCAAGACGATCTGCCTGCAACGGCTTGCGGACCCGAACCGGCCGCACCATCCGGTGGGCAATCCGTACATTACGGTCGATTGGACCATGATTGACCTGCAAGTCATCAATACCGGTGATGGAGCAGAAAATGAAATTGGCCTGTTTCCTGATACGCCGAATGATCCCGATTCTCGCTTTGCCTCCCGGGATTGGATTGCCCGGCAAGGGAACCCCGAAACGAGATTAGGCCTCGCCAACATTTGGGACAGAACGCTCACGGACACCGAACGGAGTGATGCGAAAGCCGGATTGCCAACCAGCGGCACTGCGGAAAATCCCGTTCATACGCTGGGAAATGTCGATTTCGATCGCGACATCCTGCATTTTCCCTGGAATGACGCTCCGCTGATGAATACGGGCGAGTTAATGCTCGTTCCTACTTCGGCGCCGGGAAGATTCGGTGTGGAATTTCACGATTCGGGAGCAGAGCAATTCTTTGGAAATACGCCGCGATTTAGTTACAACGGCAACGGGCCCTATTACGATTGGAGCAGTGAGACGATGCAGCGAGTCTTCGATTATGTGCAGGTTCCTTCACGATTTTCCGGGACGAAATTACCCCAAACGGCGACGGGACAATGGACGTTCCGCGAGCCGGGCAAGGTGAATCTCAACACGCTCACCGAGACGGCCTGGGAAGCGTTGGGGAGCGGCAGGGCTAACTTTCCGCTTTATGAAACGTTCAGCGACTATCGTCAGAGGATGATCCAGGAATCGGCCGGGCCGATCCGCTCGCCGTTGGCAGCGTTGTTTGCCTTGGATTTGGTCGACAATAATGCGGACAATCCTTACTCGGCATTGGAAAATGTGATGCGGCTATCGGATGTTACGACGACGCGTTCTAATGTGTTTGCCGTGTGGATTACGGTCGGTTACTTCGAGGTAGAGCACTTTGCCGACTATGAAGCCTTGCAGGAGGAGCATCCCGAGTTGACGCATATTGACAGCGAGGAGATGTTTGATGCGGTTTATCCTGACGGCTATGTTTTGGGCACTGAAGTCGGCCATCGCGACGGCACGCATCGCCGTCATCGTGCTTTTTATTTGATTGACCGAAGTTTCCCCGTCGATTTTCGTCGGGGCGGGGCGTTGAGTTCGCAAGCCGAAGGGGAAATTGTGTTCCCGGGAAGATTGCGGGAGTGATACGGGCAACACCGGGGGCTCGAGGGCAGCCGCAAGTTTCAGATTAGTGAAGGTAGGCAGCCGACCGCCGGGCGGGTGCGTCGGCGCAGCCGACTGGAAGGCTCAATATGCGGAGTACCGCAGTTGCCGCCCGGCAACCTACCTGTTGCGAAAATGCAGTTGGCCTGCGGGGGCTCACGCCCCCCTTGCAATTCGCCTTCGTTTCGGATACACTGGGGAACGTTCTTTTTTGACAAAACTCGGAATTTCATACGACTATGAAGTGCATCGTTGTAACGCCGGAAAAAACTGCATTGACCCAGGATGCGAACTTTATTGTCTTGCCGCTCATTGATGGCGAATGCGGTATCTTGCCCAATCATGCTCCGCTTATCGCTCGGCTCGGTGCCGGCGAACTTCGCATTACAGGCACCGACGGGAAATTGACGCATTACTATGTCGAAGGCGGATTCGCCGAAGTTTTGGAAGATACCGTCGCGTTGCTGACGATGTATGCACTCCCGGCAACGGACATTGACCTGGCCGAAGCCAAAGCGGAACTAGAAAAAGAATCTGAAAATCCGGCAGATACGCCGGAACTCCTTTCCATCAAACAAGAAAAATTGTATTACAGCCGAGCACGAGTCCGCGTCGCACAAAAAATGTCCGAAAGATAATCCATCTTGCGGCGGGATGATGACTTTTTTGCCCAGAGCAATTTGAAATACGCACCAAAGACCAACATGAAGCCAGAAACGGCCTGCATCCACGCCGCTCGGGATACGTCCCATCACACCGGGGCGGTGATGGTTCCCATCTACCAATCCGCCACTTTTTCCCATCCCGGCTTCGGACAAAGCACCGGATACGACTATTCCCGAATGCAAAATCCGACGCGGGAACACGCGGAAAAACTGCTCGCCGCGCTCGAGGGCGGTGCGGGTGCCTCGGCCTTTGCCTGCGGAATGGCCGCGATCTCGACGCTTATGGAACTGTTCCAGCCCGGCGATGAAATACTCGCGACCAATGACCTGTACGGCGGCTCTATTCGGCTATTCAACACAATATCCGCTAAAAACGGTATCAAAACGCACTATGTTGATACCACAAATCTCTCCGCTGTCCAAGCCGCTATCACCGAAAAAACCAAAGCCGTCTTCATCGAAACGCCCACCAATCCCATGATGAACGTGTCGGACATTGCAGGCATGAGGGCTCTCATCGGCAACCGCAATATCTTGCTCGTCGTGGATAATACCTTTCTGACGCCGTATTTTTTCAATCCGATTTCGCTCGGAGCGGACATCGTCATCCACAGCGGAACGAAATACCTTGCAGGGCATAATGATACGCTGGCCGGCTTCTTGGTTTCTAAAACGCCGGAACTTGCCGAACGGCTGCACACATTGAAAAATACGCTCGGCAGTGTGCTTTCGCCGTTCGATGCGTTTTTGACGGTGCGTGGCATCAAGACGCTTGCCGTCCGAATGGAAAAGGCCCAGCAAAATGCGGTGCAAATTGCGGATTGGCTCAAAAAACACCCGAAAGTTACGGAAGTTTATTATGCTGGCTTGCCTGACCATCCGGCATACGCATTGTCGCAACGGCAGGCGAGGGGATTTGGGGCGATGATCAGTTTTCGGGTTGATTGTGAGGAGACGGCACAGAGGCTATTGAATCGGGTGGAATTGGTTCTTTATGCGGAGAGTTTGGGCGGAGTGGAAACGTTGCTGACGTATCCAGTAACGCAAACGCATGCCGAGGTACCGGAAGCGGAGCGATTGTCTCGGGGCATTGATGGATGTTTGCTTCGTTTGTCGGTGGGCATTGAATCGGCGGAGGACATCGTTGCCGATTTGAACCAGGCACTGTGAAACCCGGCTCCTGCGCCCGGACAAAAAAATGGTAAAATACCCTATCCCCTTTTACCCGATTCAGAATGCAACGCGTCGCCGTTACCGGATGCGGACTCGTGACTCCGCTCGGTTGCAATGTCGAATATGTATGGAACGCAATATGCCAAGGACGGTCCGGCATCCGGCGAGCAACCCTCAATAATATCACTCTCTTCCGCTCGCAAATCGTCGGGGATTGCCGCGATTTCAACACCACAGGATACATCTCCGTCCAAGAAGCCCGACGCCTGGATCGATTCGCCCAATTTGCCCTCACATCGTCAATCGATGCCGTCAAACAAGCCGGGTTAGACTTTAACCATACCGACCGAGATCGCTGTGCCGTCATCATCGGCACCGGCCAAGGCGGACTCATCGAAATCGAAACCCAATATAGCAAATTACGGGATAAAGGGCCTTCCAAACTGTCGCCCTTCGCGATTCCGCGGTGCATGCCGAACTCCGCGGCAGGGAATGTTTCGATCCATTTCAAACTGACCGGCCCTTCGTATGCCGTAACGACGGCCTGTGCCTCGTCGGTCAACGCAATTTCCGATGCCGTCCGAATGATCCGTTACGGCGAAATGGACATCGTTCTCGCCGGCGGAAGCGATGCTGCCGCGACATCACTGGGATTGGCCGGTTTTGGTGCCATGCACGCTCTATCCGAACGAAATCACGAACCGGAAAGGGCAAGCAGGCCGTTCGATAAGGAACGCGATGGTTTTGTCATCTCGGACGGGTGCGGCGTGCTGCTGTTGGAATCGTTCGACTACGCAAAAAAACGCGGGGCGGTCATTTTGGGAGAAATCCTCGGGACGGGCTTAACTTCGGATGCAACGCACGTCACGAATCCTGACGAAAACGGGATGGGTGCGGCCAAGGCGATGCAAAAAGCGATGCAGGATGCGAAAATTGTACCCGAAAAAGTTGATTACATCAATGCTCACGGGACGGCAACGTTGCTTGGCGACATTGCGGAGACGAAGGCGATCAAGCAGGCTTTTGGGCCGCATGCCCACAAGGTTGCGATTTCGAGTACAAAAAGCCAGATTGGACATCTTTTGGGCGGCAGCGGAGCGGTGGAAGCGATCTTTTGTCTGTTATCAATTCGGGACGGCATCATTCCGCCGACGATTAACTTGGAGATGCCGGATCCTGCTTGCGATTTGGATTACACGCCGCTTGTCGCTCGGGAGAGAGCGGTCGAGGTTGCGTTATCCAACAGTTTCGGTTTCGGCGGGCATAATGGCTGCATTGTCGTCGGACGGTAAGAACAGGGCCTGAGCCCCCTGCGTCTGTCTTATCGGATAGAATAGAGGCCATGAAACAACTCCATTGGCCAGGGATGCTCAACGATGTTGCTGTTCAAAAAGAAATTTCTCGACCAAATCAGACGGGGCGATAAAACGCAAACGATTCGGCTTTGGGAACACCGCCGAATGAAGGCCGGACAGCGAAGTTACATTCCCGGCGTCGGTTACATTGCCATCGTTAGCGTCGAGCCGGTTGAACTCGCCCTGCTGACGGATGAAGATGCCGTACTCGATGGTTTCGCCTCGGCGGATTTGCTGCGAAGGGAAATTCGTGCCATTTATACGGCCAGCGTGCGAAAGAAAAAGACGCCCTTCAAGGTCCGGTTTTCGGTATATCCGCCGAAGGAGCAGGAAGAGATGGCTCTAGAACGGCAACGCAAAAAAGGCGAACAAAAGCAGCCGCAAGACCGCGTTTCGCAAACGCTTGATAAACTCCTGCAAATGAGCACCGCGAAATGACAAGGTAGCCTTGTCCAGAAACCGTCATTCCGGCGAAAGCCGGAATCCAGTAGGAATCGGCATCGCACGCAATGTCTGGATCCCGGCCTGCGCCGGGATGACGATTTTGAGGGTTTCCGAACAGATCTAGCGGATGATACCCTACCGAATATCCCGATACAACGGCATGATCCGATAGGGCGTTTCCAATATCATCACCGCCAGCGATGTGCTCAACAACCTGCCGCCAACATCGCCGTACCGATCGGGAAAATGCCAACTTCCCGACTCGCAACCCCATCGGGACTGCGTCCGAATTAACAATTCCCGAACCTCGCTGTTCCACGCATCCCAATGCTCGCCGCCATAATGATGCAATGCCAACGTCGCATAATAAATGTAAAACAAATTGACCTCCCCTTCATTCAAAATCGGGCCCCAGCGGACGAGTTGCTCGATTCCGTCATCCAAAAACACATCGCCCGGCTTCCAGCCGAGATACATCCGCATCAGCAGACCCATTGCCGTACAGGATTGCGGCGAATCGCCCATTCCTCTGTTGTCCCAACGGCCCGACGGCAGATAATTGTACCGCCGACCGCCCTCCAGTTGGACCGAATCCAAAAAATCCTGGGCCGCATAGAGTACCGACTGCGATACATTCAATCCGCCAATCTTGCCGCTTTTCAGGGCCATCAACTGCCAGGCAAAAATTGAGGTATCGCCGCCGTCCCGAATGTTGCCGCGTAGCGGTTGATCCGGCCTGTAATTCCAACCGCCATATTCCGGGTCTTGGGCCGTTTCGATGATTGAAAGCGAACGCTGTGCCGCTCTGCCAAGCCGGGATGCCGGGTCTTGCTCCCGACTCATTGCGTATGCTTCGCACAAGGCGATGGCCGCAAGACCGTGAGAGTACATCCGCAACTCGTCCCGATGGATTGCCGACCCGTCGAAACCGTCGGCGGTGTCTCGCGACAAAAAGAGCAATCCCCTATCGACGTGATCACGGTAGGGATTGTTCGTTTGGTGCGTGTATCCCGCTCCGAGAAACGGGAGCAACGCCAAGGCGGTCGCGGCGGCTCGCCGGTGATGCAGGCTCGTACCGCTATGCGAACAATTTCGGCAAGAGTCGGCAAAATGCAAACTCCAACCATTGTCATGCATTTGATGGTCGGCAAGCCAGCGTAATGCGCGTTCGACGGCATCCTCGCCTGCTTGACAACTTCCGCCGCCTTGCATCGCACCTTGTCGTCCTTCGGGCGTTCGGCTATCGAATCCGCCGCCTGCAACGAATCCGCCGCTTGTCCGAACGGGTTGCGAATCGACAACGGCATGTTCGGGCTCGACGGGAGCGGTTTCTGTTTCCGGCAACACGGCCGGCGCGGCGGCGGCGGTCTCGGAGGGTTCTGTCGTTTGTTGTCTGTCGTCTGCGGCGGCATCGTTGGGCGGAGCGATGATTTCAGTTTGTTCGATACCGGGAATCTTGAAATCGCCGAGGAGGTCGATGCCGGTGAAGTCGCCGAATTTGGGGAGCATGATGAAGGACAGGACGGCCAGGATGAATGCGTGTAGGATGATGCTGAAGAGGGTGCCGGTTCCGTCTCGCGAGGTCAGGAAGAGGGCGATTCGAGCGAGGCCGATTTGCAATTTAGACGGTTGTTCGTCGTGTTCCCGAATGCTGTTCGGAAAGAGGATTTGTTGCAAGAAGAAGAGGACATCGCCGCATCGCGTCATGGAGGAGAGTGTAGCGAAATTGCGGCGATTGTACAATGGGAGTGCACGAGCCGCAGGCGTCCCGGCTTGCAAATTCCGCAAAATCCGATACAATAATCAACATATCTTGCAGCAAAGAACTTGCAATGAAACTCTTTACGTTGCAAGTGTTTATGCCTCATTCTTAATCAAATGCCCGATAACGATACAACTACGTTCACGCC
>WRKP01000045.1 GCA_009778035.1 Planctomycetaceae bacterium | reverse complement strand
CCAAGACCATTACGGATTGGCAAATTCCAATGTTACCGACGGCGACTCGCGGTATGAAATGGTCCACGATATTAGTCAACTCCGCAATGCCCTGGCCAATCAAGAAAGGGAGTTTATCGTCGTCAATTCGCTCATGGCGATAGACCTTAACGTCGTAACCGGACAAATGGGACAGTTGGACGTCAACCGCTCCGTAACCATTGCCGGTTGGGCCGGCGGGACCGCGACGGTGCCCGGCGTTTCCGTCGAAATTAGTGCAAACAATCAATCGCGGGTGTTCAACGTGGCAGGCCCTGCCAACACAAATGTCGTCTTGGCGGGACTAATCATCACCGATGGACATGCCTTCGGGGAAACGGGAACGGGTTCCAGCAATGGCGGTGCGGGTATCCTTCACGTCGGGGGGAATTTGACCGTCGTAAACAGTATCATCGCCGGAAATACCTCGGGGAATCACGGGGCAGGTATCCACTCTGCGGGTGCACAAGGTACTCGGCTAATCATCGCGAATAGCGTGATCGCGGGAAATACCGTGGACGGTGGTGATTTTGGCAGTGGAGGTGGAGTGTTTAGTTCCAGTGGTAGAACAGACATCGTAAACAGTACCATTGTCGAAAATACTGCTTCTGAAGGAGCCGGAGTAAGGCTAACGGGAAGCAATCACGTGTATAACACGATTGTGGCTCTGAATATCGGCGGCAATGACGTTGCGATAAGCCCGTCTGCTGCCTTCCCGGGTACCAATAACCTTATCGGCACCGTCGAAGAAGGCCGGGTTCTCGGCGACAATTTACACGGTGTTGATGCCGAACTCCTCGATTTTTTGCCGTACGAAGAGGACTCGGGATGGCAGGGGAGATACCACCCCAGCGATGATTCTATCATTGTCGTTGGGACGTCAGGGACTCTTGCTCATGTGTTCCGGGACGGCAGTGTGGGAGACATCGAAGGAGCGACACACGTCGCAAACGGCCTCGACGGTACTTTCCGCGACAGCGAAACGACCAGAGTGCCCATCGGAGCCTATGATGGCGGACTTATGGCACCGTCGGGCTTCACTGTTGGCGTTGCCACCGCGACTGCCATCGAACTTTATTGGAACCGCGTGGCGGGTGCCGATGGATACATCGTCCAATACCGCCTGGGAGAAACCGGAGCCTGGACGCCCGCTGCCGGAATTGATGTTGTAGACAACGGGATGCAGCGGCAATCGCACGTCGTTTCCGGGCTTGTAGCCGGACAACAGTATTTTTTCCGAATTCAGGCTTATATTGCAGGTACGGGCACGCCTTCAGACCCAGATAAACAGTCCGACTGGGTTACCGCTGGTCCGGGAATTCCGGCGACGAACTTGCCGGCCATACCGAACATACTGGCCCATACCGCCACTCCGAACAGCATCACTTTGAACTGGGCTTTTGGTTCCAACGCAACGACGTTCACGCTTCAGTGGCGTATTGCCGGTGAAGCGGAATGGGCTCCAGAAAATTTGGCCACTCTCAACGGGTCGTGGTATACCTCGTACATGGTTGCGAACCTTGCGGCCAACACGATGTATGAATTCCTGCTTACGGGTTCAAATCTGGGGACACCCCCTGCCGAAAGGGAGGCTCCGATCTATTCGGCACGGACTCTCGTAGATCCCAATTCTGATGTGCCCGCTGTACCGACGATCACGGCAACCGCAACGGCCCATAACTCGATTACGGTGAATTGGGAAGGACACGACAAAGACAACGTGACCGGCTACGAAATTCAGTATCGCAGGGCCGGTGAGACCGGTTGGGTTCCTTTTAACACTTCTACCGGGCAGCCGTGGCCTCAAACGCTCGACAGTGTCGATGTGGATGTTCTCAATCCCTGGACGGTGTACGAATTCCGCGTTCGGGCACAAGGCGGCGGCAATTCTTCCGAATGGTCGCTTATTGCATCTGCAAGAACTTACACTCAAGGTTCTCCCGCTCCGGACATTCCGACCGGGTTCGATTGGATTGATCGCACGCACAATTCGTTCACGCTGCAATGGGACGGTGTCGCTGGCGTTACGCGGTATGAAATTAGGGTCTATATCGCACCTCCTGGAGAGGAAGTCATCCCCCAGGGATCACGATACATATACGATACGCCAACGTCAGGGCAACAGGTGTACATAGTCGACGGTTTGCAGGCAAATACTCAATACCGCTTTGAACTTAGGGCCGTAACCGATGCGGGAGACAGTCAGCCGGACAACCCGTGGGTGTATGAATATACACTCGCAACTCCGCCAAGCGGTTTTGAAGCGTTTAACGTCACCCATAGTTCGCTGACGCTGAGATGGGATGCCGTCGAAAGTGCGGTAAATTATGTCATAGAATCCCGGCTGGCCAATACCCAATTTGCGACACTCGTAACCCTGCCGGGAACCTTTACGGAATTCCACGTTTCCGACCTTAACCCACTCACCTGGTACGATTTTAGAATCCATGCAGTGCCGGTAAGCGGGGCCCCGACTGCCTGGAATGAAATACAAGTACGAACGGAGCCGGACCCCGGCCTGCCCGCTCCGAACACTCCTGACGCCAGCGATTTCAGTTTTCAGTCTACGGGATTGCACACCGGGCAGTTGACTTGGACTGCGGTCGATCATGCGGAAAGTTATGTGGTGCAATACCGCACAAAAGATGTTACAAACCAGGAAACATGGCAAAATGTTGGAGCGACCACCGCGACCGTTCACATTCCCAATCTTAATGAGATGGGCTGGTACGAATTCAGGATTCGTTCAATAGGGCCGGGCGGAGAATCCGAATTTTCCACCGTTTGGGAAGCAGAACATGATCCCAGAACGCTCACTTTGATCACGCCAGCACCGCCGACGGGAATGGCGGTTACGCAATCCCAAATCAATGTTTCCTGGAACTCCGTGCCGAGGGCAACCGACTATCAACTCCAAATCCTGCGCCCTGATGCAGACCCGGAAACCGGCTGGGAAAATTACGGTATTCCAACGAATCTGTTGTCCATGCAAGTAACCGGACTGATTGTGGACAGTTATTACCAGTTTAGGGTGATTGCGGGTAATGAGGCGCCTCCAACCGGAGAGAAATCGCACCCATCCGCCGCTTCGACACCGATTAAAACCCTCGCGGAAGGCGAAGTTGCGGCGAACATATTCGCGACACCGGAAATTTTGGCCATCCGAGGCGTTGCCACAAACATGGTGGAAATCGTCTGGACGAAGGTAACGCAAACCGTCGCAGGGACAACCTTGCCGAATTCCGACCTCATCGACTACCGGCTTGAATACAGCATCGACGGGACGGCCTGGCACGCCATCACGGTTCCGCTGGGGCATATTCTGTGGGGAGAAGGCAAATATACGGTTAATTCTCAAGGCATCGCCGTCAAAGACAACGGCGGACGCGATGCTTATGTCTATGTCCTGCACAATCCAGAGTTTACCGAAGGACAAACGCTTCAAGTGCGAGTTTCCGCCGTGTCATTGGATACCGCCCGGTTCGGGGATTCGTCCGTTTCCAATACGCTTTCTGGCAACACGATGACCCAGGCCGCCGCGAATAGCGTAACGGGCATTGCGAAAAAGCCCGCCGTCAGGGCCGTCAACGCAAAGGCCGGTATTAACTTCGTTACGATGCAACTTACCGGCAACATGAGTTGGCAAAATAATAACAATAACCAGGCGTACAAGATTGAAGTTGGAACCGGCAGCGGTGCCCGATGGAATACGCTTACGGCATCAAAGGTGATGACCACAATCTACGTCACGGCGGATAGGGTGCATCAAACAACCAATGCGGCGGCGAGCCGGGTGGACATTCGCGTCGGAGTTGCGGAACCCGCGATTGCCGGTCGAATCAACACGCTCGGCCAAACATACCGATTTGCCGTTACGGCGATGAATGCGAATGGCGACACTATCAAAAACAAGAACGGGCAAGAAGATCCGCGTGCAGGCAGTGTCCGAACTTTGACGGCCAAACAGGCAACCCCGAAACTCACCGTACCGCGGGGTGTCGCGACGGTCAATTCCGTGCAGTTCCAACTGGCAAAACCGACCACCGGTATTGACGCATACGAACTCAGGATTCTCGGGCGTGTGATTGATAACACCGGCCGTGCGGTGAACAATGTGCATCTTGCGACGATAAAAGTCAATATAGATGCAAACGGTGTGCATACCATCGAGCATGTAACACCAACGACGGATATGGGAACGGCTATCGTGAATCCGTTAGCAGATTTGACGATTGGAGCCGTTCGCCTTGACGATCGTGTAATCGGGAGCGGGGCGAAGGCGGTTCCGGGTGTTGGCGTAGAAATCGCGGGCTTGCAGTCCGGCCAACGCTATACGATTCAAGTACGATCCATTGATGCCATCGGGCGAGAGTCGGACGGCTACACGCTCCGGGAGCCCGCTAGACTGGATAGAGATGTCTTTAACCGGGTTAATGTATCGACACTGCGGTATGCGGCACCGACCATACAGCGTTCGGTAGCCGGAACGACGGCGGCACTCACGTTGAGAACGCCGGCAACATGGCCGCTCGGGATAAGAGACAATGCGCAAAATCTTACGAACACCTATTCCACCTTCTATGAAGTTGCGGTGTATCACGGCACATTTTCGGTTAACCAAATCTTGGGCCAAGTCCCAGCGGCGGTTGCCGCCAAGGCGAATTTGACATTGCCGGATGGCGTGCGGATAGAGAATCCAACGGCGGAACTGGCTCCAATCCAACCGGCAGATGTGACGGTCCGGCACATTCTCGGGACCGCTCAGCGAGTTGAATTTGCCGGTTTGACACCGGGCCAGTACACGGTAACGGTAACGGCGGTTACAATCAAAGACGGCTTGCGTATTGAATCGGCCCTGGGCCGAACGACTTTTAGGGTGTCGTGATTTGGTGTCGTGTTTAGATATGCGGGAATCGTTTCCCGCACGAGCGAGGGGGTAGGCATGAGCCCCCCCGGGCCCGCCCCCCCTCTTGCACGCCGTCGACAAATGTGCTACAAACGATGCAATGTGCTTTTCCGTGTACCACTAACTCCCAGTTGACAGCATGAGCATTCATGACTTTATCGGCTATCCCCTCATTGCATGGAACGATTATAACCGTAATCCCATCTACCTCGACAAGAATACCCGATGTTATATCTCCGCAAGACTCGCCGATAAAACCGGCTTCTACGAGACTGTAAACATCGACCGTATCGAAGTCGAACTCTATCAGAGCGTTGAGTCCTTCCACAACAATGTCGGGCCCCTCGTCGAAATCCAAATGCTCGACGCCCCCTCCAAAAACACCAATCCCAACTCCAGCAATCCCTATTTCATGTGGTACAGCAAAACCGCCGGAAAAACGGGGATCATCATCGAACAATACAAAGGCGATCACCTCCTCCAAATCGTCCGAACTCCAAGTTCCATCGACAATGTCATCAAATCCCATTCCCTGCAAATCCCCTCCATCGGCATCCTCACCAAACGCATTCTCGTCGAATGCAACGGGATCTACTACGGGCCGTTAGAGCACTCCAAAATCGACGAACACTACGTCAAACTCGCTGCCCGAAAGGATGACCGCTATTACATCGGAAAATACTATGCCGAAGCCTACGAGTCAAAATTACTTTTAATGACCGAAAGTTTCGGCGGCCTTGACCTTCTTGATGTACGACACCTGCCGCCCTTCGGCGACGACAACAAAGTCGATTTCTTTAGCGATGCGGAACTCCGCGATCTCTTTCTTGCCTCACTCGATATTAAATCCCGGGAGCATATGGAAAAATTGCGTACGTTCTTCAATATCGTCGACTCAAAAATCGTCTCCGAAGACCGCGAACGCCGAATCAGCCAAATTTTGCGTAATCTCGAACATCAAGATACCACGCTTCGGCAAATTGCCTATTACATCTTGGCCACCAAGGATTTATGCGAAAATGTGATGGACAAAATCATCAAGGAACGCCTTGATGTCGTCGTTCGGCACATTCCCGAAAGCGGACTGAAAATCAACACCGACAACCTGCCCAGCCTGCCGGAATCTGTTCCCGGGCCGGTGCCTGTTCTGCCCGTCTCGACGCCGACCGGCAAAGGCAAAGCAGCCGTCAGCGATCCTGCGACGGAACGGCAAGTTTCCGAACAAAAAGCCCTGCTGCTGCGTTTGACCAAAAAATATGAGGGCGTCCTCGAAAAAGCGAATTTGGCCGACGAAATTGATTATCTCCGAACCGAAGCGGATTCCGTGCAGTCCGAACTGAAAACGGCAACCGCCGCGCTGGAATTGGCCCAAAAAAGTCTCGGATTCATTCGGGATGAGGTCAAAAAGGAAGCGAAATTCATCACGGAATCGGTCGATAAATCGTTGCTGGATTTGGTGTTGCGGACATTCAACGACCGGGAATGGGAAGGCAAGAAAAGTCCGCCGTTCAGTCCCGCATTGCTGTCGAGCGAAGCCCGACCGCAGAAAATGATCGAACGCGTGCAGGATGTGCTGCAACGAGCAAATTGGGCGTTGCCCGGCGATGATATTCGCAATCGGAACGAAATTGCCAATTACCTGATATGCCTGACGCAGGGATTTGTTACGACATTCTACGGCGAGCCTGGAACGGGGAAAACCTCGCTTTGCCGACTGTTGGCGAAGGCCTTGGGATTGGTCCGCGAAGATGACAATAATCGGTTCGTGGAAGTTGCCGTCGAGCACGGTTGGGATTCGCCGAAGGATTTTGTCGGCCAGTACAATCCGCAGAGCAAGTCGATGGAGATTGCGAACCGGAAACTGTTTAATGCACTGAGCCTGCTCGATCAGGAATCCCGGCGGAAGATGGATGATATTGCACCGTTTTGCGTGTTATTGGATGATGCGAATATCAGTTCGGTGGAGCGGTATTGGTCGCAGTTTTTACGGATATGCGATTTTGATTCGGCAACGCGGTCGATAAACCTTGGCGGGAACGTCGAGTTGGCCATGCCGAATCACTTACGGTTTTTGGCAACGGTTGGCGGAGACAACGAGATGCACGAAGGATTGTCGATGCGGTACATTGACCGAAGTTGGATTATTATGCTTGTACCGGAACATGTGAAGTATGAACCATTGGGAGTGCAGGATGCGAATGTTGCGAAGGTCATATCGTTCAATTCGTTATTAAAGGCATTCGCACCGAAAGACCAAAAAATAGATGCGACGATATTGGAGGAATGGGATGCAATTCAGACGATCTTTAGCAGTAACAAGTTGCCGATTAACCCGCGTAATTTGAAGATGGTGCGTAATTATTTTCAGGTTGCATTTTCTTGTATGGATACGAGTCAGGAGGAGAATCGGTTTGCACCGTTGGATTATGCGGTCTCGCAGAAGATATTACCGACGATTAACGGCATGGACAAGCATTACGGGGACTTATTGGAGGCATTATTGGCACATTGTTCTGGCATGTTGCCGATGTGTTGCGAGCACATTCAGCGGATGAAGGCGACGAGCGAGCAGAGGTATTACAGTTTTTTCCTGTGGTAGGAGCGAAGTCGCCGCCCGGCTGGCAAAAGCATCGTCCTTCCGGCGCAAGCCGGGATGACGATGTGTACGCCGGGATGACGATTTTGAGGTTTGCCGAACGAGTCTACTACATTTTCCACGCTTCAATATCCGCGATGACCGATTGGATGAGTGCCATCGCGTCCGTGCCGATCGACTGAAAATGCTTTTCGTAACCATACGCCCCCGAAGGAGCAACAAGACAAACAAAACGGAACAACTCGCCCCGATCTCCCCATTTTTCCAGTTGGTAATACGTCGCTCCCAATGACTTCAGGCGATACTCCAAAGCCGCAAAATCCGGTGCCGCCGATGCCGGTGCCGAAGGAGTGTGTTCCCTCGCAATATGCTGAATGGCCTGCGGAACAGCCGGCTGTACGGTCGATGGGATTGGGATTGCCGACAAGGCCGGATAAATCGCCTCCGACGGCATAGACGGTGAGGGCACGGAACTCGGCTCGGCCTTATACACCGGATTTTTCGGCAGATGATTCCAGAAAACCGCAATTCCCGGCACCACGATGAGCATTCCCAGCAGGATAACACTGCGGACTACATGAATAAAAGGCGATTCGGCTGGTTTCATCGCTTGGAGAGAATCGGTCGTTCAAGGACGATATAATCGTATCGTTCTTGAGCAAGTTTGTCAACAGCAAAAACTGCCGTTGCCGATTTCGCCGCTTTTTTTTATACTACCGGCCGCAAAATTACCGTATCGCCAAATCAAAGATGAAGGCCCTTTCGTATACCCTGCTCCTTGCCCTGCTTGCATTCTCTTTCAACACCGCCGTTGGGCAAGATGCAATGCTCGCAATCCGTGATGCTGCCGCCAAAGAATTGCCTCTCCAAAGCGATGTCGAAATTGACCCCATCTCCGCAAGCGAAATTCCCGCGTGCGAACTGATCATTTCCGCCGACCGAAGGCACATGACCCTTTTGAGCCCGCAAAAAGTGATGCTCCGCCGGTTTTCCGATACCGACGGCGACCCGCAATCGCAGGTGGATCAATGGTCGTTCTACCAAAACGGCGTCGAAGTCTACCGCGAACTCGATACCACCGGCAACGGCAAACGCGATCAATTCCGATGGCTCAATACCGCCGGAACCCGTTGGGGCGTCGATACAACCGGCAACAATGCCATTGATACCTGGAAAGAAATTTCCGCCGAGGAAGTTTCCCGCGAAATTATCCTCGCATTGGCAACGAACGATGCCCAACGCTTTGCAGCCGTTGCCCTTAAAGAAAGCGAACTGCGAAATCTCGGATTGGGCGAAGTGCATAACAGTACCGCCGCCCAAAAGATTCCCGGCTTGCAAACAGGCTTCGCCGCCGCGGTCAGCAGTCTTGCCCTGTCAAATACCGCTCAATGGCATCAACTCAGTGCGATGATGCCGGGTACTGTCCCGCAAGGCGAGCAGGGCAATCAAAAAGACCTGCGGGTCTATGAAAACGCGACCGCAACGGTCAGCGAATCGGGCAACGTCCGGCAAATTTTGATCGGAACGCTCGTCCAAATCGGCGAAAATAATTGGCGGGTGCTCGATTTGCCCAAAAATTACGATGTCGAGCAACTGGCGTATACCTTCATCCAGCCGGTTCTCACTCCGGGCAGTACGGGACCCGCCGACAGCGAAATCGTCGCGATGATGAATCAAATTGCCGCTCTGCAATCGCAGATTCCGACTTTGCCCGAAGCCGACCGGCCTGACAAACACAAGGAAGTCATTGCGATACTTTTGGAAATTGTCAAAATCGCGGCAACGCAAGACGAACGGGAAAATTGGATCCGTCAAATCGCGGATACCATTATGCAGGCGGTGGGCCGTAATGAATATCCCGACGGCAAAGAACAGATTGCGGCACTTTTTGCAACGGTCAACCAGCCGACAATGCAGGAACTTGCCGCACATGTTCGGAGTCGGCAGATTATGGTCGAGTATTGCATTGCGTTGGAGTCGGGCAGCGATCCGATGAGGGCCTATACACAATGGCTTGCGGATTTAGAGGATATGGTAACGGCTTTCCCGACGACGGAAGCCGGTTTGGACGGAATGATGCAACTCGCGTCCTACAAAGAAATGCTGGAGCCGACAAATACGGAATCGATCCGCTGGTATAGGCGGGTGATTGAATTGGTTCCCGGCCAACCGCAGGCTGCGAAGGCTCAGGGAGCGATTCGTCGATTGAATGCGGAAGGCAACGAAGTCCCATTTCGGGGATTTTCGGATACGGCAGGCCGAGCGTTCGACATTGCGGAGTATCGGGACAATTTTGTGCTGCTGTGTTTTTGGGATTCCCATTCGGCGGGCCAGTTGCCGATTATCAAGGCGGTTTTGGACCGATTTGAATCGGCGGAACTCGTTCCGATTGGCGTCAATTTGGACAATGATGAGTCGGCGATGCAGACGGCATTGCAAAATGCGCCGGCGGGATGGCGTCAACTTTACGCGCCGGGCGGTTTGGATGGGGCGTTGGCAACATATTGGGGAATTATTTCGCCGCCCAGTATGATTTTGTACGACAAGGCAGGCCGTGTGGTGCGTTCGAGCATTACTTCGGTGGAAGACTTGCAGCAAGTGCTGACGGACTTAGTGCAGTAGATGCAATGCTTGACGTCAACGACGGGTTTGTTAGAATGGAGTGTCGGTTAGGCTTATTGAGGATGGATGCCCGAGTGGTTTAAGGGACCGGTCTTGAAAACCGGCGTGCGGAAACGTACCGTGGGTTCGAATCCCTCTCCATCCGGTAGAGGAACGCCTGGCGACGGATGGCGAGAACGAATCTACGTCGAAATCACCGGGGGGCTGGCGGCCCCCACTCTTGCTCGCTTGCACAATCAGGTATAATCGCCCGTTGCCATCCCGTCGCGTCCCATCCATTGCCGTGCAAAACCGTTTTTCAACGCTTGTTCTCGTACTCGCCATTGCATTTTCCCCTGCCGTGCGTGCCGCCGAACGATTTGAATTCGACGAAGTGCATCTCGGCACCCTGGTCCGTATCACTCTCTACGCTCCAACATCCGACGTTGCCGAAAAGGCCGCCCAAGACGCATTTGCCGCTTTTCAATCCGTCAACGAAACCATGAACACCTACGACGCCCAAAGCGAACTGTCGCGGCTTGCCGAAAACCGCGGTTGGATCCGTGTGAGCGACGACCTGTTTACGGTGCTTCAAGCAGCAAAGCATTACCATCATGTATCCGAAGGGGCGTTCGATATTACGGTTGGCCCGATGGTTCGGCTTTGGCGGCGTTCCTATCGGCAACGGGAACTGCCCAGCGAACAACGCATCGCGGAGGCCAAGGAACTCGTCGGCAATCATCTTTGGGAACTCGATGAGCAAAACCAATCCGTTCGGCTCCTGAAATCCGGTATGCGGCTCGACCTCGGCGGGATTGCCAAGGGGTATGCGATTGATAAAGCGTTTGAAATTATTCTAAAGCACGGAATTACCTCGCTTTTGGTCGATGCGGGCGGCGATTTTCGTGTGGGTGCTCCGCCGCCCAACACGGACGGATGGACGATCGCAAAGGGCGACGAGACGGTCTTGCTAAAGGAGACTGCGATGGCGACGTCGGGGGATCGGTTTCAATTTGTGGAGATTGAGGACGTGCGGTATTCGCATCTTGTCGACACGCGGACGGGTCTAGGCACGACGGATCCGCAAACGGTTCATGTGCGTGCTCCGACGGCGATGCAAGCGGACGCGTTAGCAACTGCCGGGAGCATTCTCGGACGGGAAAAAGGGGAAGCGATGATCGAACGGTTGCCGAATGTCAGTGTAGAGTTTTTACCATCCGCTCGACATTTTCCCGATTAACCGGCGAAATGATGCCGCATTCCGTGATGATGCCGGATATCAACTCCGACGGCGTTACATCGAATGCCGGATTGTATACCCGGACGCCTTCCGGGGCGGTCCGCTTGCCGAAACCTTCGCATATTTCTTCCGCACTGCGTTCCTCAATCGGGATTTCGCTGCCGGACGTGAGCGTCAAATCGAACGTCGAAACCGGTGCCGCAACGTAAAATGGTATTCCATGCGCCTTCGCCGAAACCGCTACGCCGTAAGTTCCGATTTTGTTGGCCGTATCTCCATTGGCCGCAATGCGGTCCGCTCCCACAACCACACCATCAATTTTGCCCTGCCGCATCACCCAAGCCGCCATCGAGTCGCAAATCAGCGTAACCTGGATTCCCCGTTGCATCAATTCCCAAGTCGTGAGCCGGGCTCCCTGCAAAAGCGGTCGGGTTTCGTCGGCGTAAACGTGAATCGTCTTGCCGGATTCCGCTGCGGTAAAGAACACGGCCAAGGCGGTTCCGAAATCGGCCGTTGCGAGGCCGCCCGCATTGCAATGCGTCAGCCAAGTGCTGCCGTCTTTGATGAATTCCTGCCCGAAGCGTCCGATGGCTCGGCAAATATGCCGGTCTTCGTCGTGTATCGCTTGGGCTTCGGCGAATAGGGCATCCCAGATTGCCGGAACATTGCCGGTATGATAGAGCGATTCGGCTTTTGCCTTCATCCGGTTCAGTGCCCAAAACAGGTTGACGGCGGTTGGCCGGCTCGAGGCGAGATATTCGGCAACTTCATCGAGTCGGGTGCGGAAGGCGTCAAGGTCTGCGTTGGTCGGCAGAGTTTTTAGGCCGATGCAGAGGCCGTAAGCGGCGGCGATTCCGATGGCGGGAGCCCCGCGGACGCGGAGCATTTTGATGGCTTCCCAAACGGTATCGGCATTTTGGCAGTCGATGATTTTGAGTTCCGTCGGCAGGAGCGTTTGGTCGATCAATTTGAGCGAGCCGAGGCGGTCGCCCTGCCAGGAAAGGGATTCGGGAGGTGTTGGTTGAGGCATGGTGTGTGATGTGTCCGGGAACCGCGTTTCGCTTCGTCCCCGGCTCTCATTATACATCCAAATTCTTCACTTCGAGTGCGTGTTTCTCAATGAACTCCCGACGCGGTTCGACCTTGTCGCCCATCAATATGCGAAATAAATCGTCCGCCGCTGCCGCATCCTCCATCGTTACCTGTATTAACGTCCGATTCTGCATGTTGAGCGTCGTGTCCCGAAGTTCCTCCGCATTCATCTCGCCCAATCCCTTGAACCGCGTTACCTGCATTCCCTTCTGACCACCACTTCGGACCTCCGTAAGCAATTCCCGTAAATCTTCGATGCCCTTCATGTCATCGCCTCGACGCAAATAATACCGCGATGTATCCGTGCCCGTCCGCTCCTGTGGCAATAATGAATCAATCTCAAATCCCTGCTCGCGAAGTTCCAGCAAATACTTGTTGAGCGTACGCACTTCATGCAACTCGACCACACGCACATTCGCTGCCGCATCCTGTTCGGCAATTTCGCCGTTCTCCGCAGACGGCGACGCGGTCAACTCAACCTGCTCGTAAAACGCTTTCAATTTTTCCCTGTCCGTGAGCCACTCTTCCTGCTTGTCGTAAAACACGTGATACACCGGCAATCTTGCCGTCTCCTTGTCCTGACGCAGGGCATGCTCCCGAAGGCTGATTCCCCGGCGTTCCAACGCAAGAATCGCATCGTCCAAATGGGCAATCGTCTTGCAGAGTTTTTCCATCGCTTCGCCTTCATAAACCCGACCGTCGCCCGGCTCGAAAATCGTGTTTTTCAAGCCAAAGTCAAGCAATATCCGCTGCATCTCTTCGTCCGTTGCAATGTATTGATCCACCTTGCCTTTGCGGCGAATCCGGTAGAGCGGCGGACATGCAATGAAAACATGCCCTGCCCGCACCAACTCGTACATTTGCCGGTAAAAAAAGGTCAAAAGCAATGTTCGGATGTGCGAACCATCCACGTCGGCATCGGTCATAATCACGACCTTGCCGTACCGCCGTTTGGATAAATCAAGGTCAACGCCGATTCCGCAACCCAGAGCGGCAATCATACTCAACACTTCCGTATTGGCAAACACTTTGGCGTCGGTCGCTTTATAGACGTTCAAAATCTTTCCCCGTAACGGCAAAATCGCCTGAAATTCCCTGATTCGTCCGCCTTCGGCACTCCCCCCGGCGGAGTCCCCTTCGACGAGATAAAGTTCGCATTTATCGACTTCCTTGCTGGTGCAGTCCCGAAGTTTGCCCGGCAGGCCGCCGTAAGACAACGCCCCTTTCCGTTCCCGCACCAATGCCCGGGCTTTTCGGGCACTTTCCCGGGCTTCGGCGGCAACGATCCCCTTTTTGACGATAATCTGTGCCGTTTTGGGATTTTCTTCGAGAAATTTCGCCAACTGCTCGCCGATGAGCGAGTTGACGATGCCTTCGACTTCGCTGTTGCCGAGTTTGGTCTTCGTTTGTCCTTCAAATCGGGGATTCGGCACGCGAATCGACAGCACGGCGGTTAAACCTTCGCGGAAATCTTCGCCGCTGGGCATCGGCACCTTATCCTTGAACATATTCTGGTTTTTGCCGTAGTTATTCAGCGTCCGCGTCAGAGCAGTCCGCAGGCCGGACATATGCGTGCCGCCTTCGATCGTGTAAATGTTGTTGACGTAAGAACGGATATTTTCCGTGTATTCGACGGTGTATTGCAGGGCGACATCGACGGCGACTCCTTCGGCATGGCCTGTCATTCGGACGACTTCGGGATGGGCCGGATCGGTCGAACGGTTCATGTTTTTCACGAAATCGGTCAAGCCGTCTTGGTATTCAAAAACATCTTCGGCTCCGCTGCGGACATCGCGGTAGATGATTTTTACGCCGCTGTTGAGGAATGCCAAGTCCTGCAATCGGCGGTAAAGGACATTGTAATCGAACTTCCGGTCGGGAAAGATTTCCTCATCCGGCAGAAAGGTCGTTTTCGTCCCTCGCTGATCGGATTTCCCCAATTTTTCGACGGGTCCCGTGGGAATACCGCGTTCGTATTCTTGATGATAGACGAATCCGTCGCGGGAAACATCGACTTCGCACCATTCGGAGAGGAAGTTGACGACGGTAACGCCGACGCCATGCAATCCGCCGGAGGTTTGGTAGGCTCCTTTGGAGAATTTTCCGCCGAATTTCAGCACGGTCATAACGCCTTCGAGCGTGGATTTTTTCAATTCGGGATGTTCGTCGATGGGAATACCTCGGCCATCGTCTTCGACGGTCACGGAGCCGTCGTTATTGATTTGGACGGTGATTGCGTTGGCGAAACCGGCCATGGCTTCATCAATGGAGTTATCAACGACTTCGCTGACGAGGTGGTGGAGACCTCGGCTGGAAGTATCGCCGATGTACATAGCGGGTCGTTTTCGGACGTGTTCTTGATCGCTGAGATGTTCGAGGTCTTTTGCGGTATAGTCTTCATTGGCATCGGGCAGAGCACCGGAGGCGATGGCAAAGTGTTCGCTGGGTTCGGGAAGCGTTTCATTCATAGGGTAAATTATAGCATAAACGGCGGATTCTCGGAGCCCGTGGCGTGAGTTAGGGCAAAGAGCCGGGGGCGTCAGCCGCCCCTCCGCCGCTATTTCTTCCAAATCAGTTGGCCCAAATTGCGGATGATGCTCGACATCGGCGGGTCATCCTGCGATTGCTCCGCTTGCCTTACCGGAGGCAAATCCGGTGTGATACTCGACGAAATCGGACGCAAACGCTTGCCCGATCGAATTCCCGACTCCTCGGCTTCATCAGAAGACGTCGGCTTGGACAACGCCAATCCCGGCTGCTCCGAATCCGTGAACCGCAACGGAAATGGACGAGATGTTTCGCCAATCGGCTCCCGTTTGCGCTCCTGCATAAGCGTTGCCGTCTTCGGAACCTCCCAATCTGGATCCGTCCAATCCGCCTCGGCCGGTCGCGTCGGGGCTTGCGGGACATGTTTGGGATACTCATCGCTGGCATCCGGCCGAGTACGAAAACGATTGCTCTTATCGCCGAAATAGAACTTCTGCGCCTCGGGATTGGCCGTAACTTCGGCGGGCGTGCCATGACACAATACTTTGCCAGCCTGGATTACGTAACTCCGTTTGGTGATTTCCAGCGTATCCTGCACCGAATGGTCGGTAATCAAAATTGCAATTCCTTCGGCAGCAAGATTGCGGATGATTTCTTGAATGCTTGCGACTGTAACGGGATCAATTGCGGCAAAGGGTTCGTCGAGCAGGATGATTTTCGGATTGGAAACGAGCGATCGGGCAATTTCGAGGCGTCGGCGTTCTCCGCCGGAAAGACTTCCGCCGTAACTTTGCCGAAGATAGGTCAAGTTAAATTTTTCCAACAGTTCTTCGCAGCGTCGTTTTCGTTCGGTTTTTTTCATCCCGAGCATTTCCATCACGCCGTGGAGGTTGTTTTGGACGGTCAATTTTTGGAATACGCTTCGATCTTGGGGCAGGTATCCCATTCCGCCGTCTCGGCTTCGGCGGTACATAGGCCAGTCGGTCACGTTTTGATTTCCGAGGTAGACGATCCCGCCGTTGGTGTTGATGAGTCCGCAGGCCATACGGAAACTGGTTGTTTTTCCGGCGCCGTTGGGCCCGAGTAGCCCGACGATTTCGCCTTTATTGACGTAAAAGGAGACGCCGTCGACCACGCGTCGGCTGCCGTAGATTTTGATAAGGCCTTCGACTTTGAGGATGGTCGCGTGGCCTTTTGCGGATTCGAACATTGGTCTGGTACAAAAATGGGCGTCGCGATTCTAGTCAATTTTAGCGTTGTGTGTCAAGGGGAAAACCCGCTTATGCACACTCGGGGGCTGACGCCCCCGGCTCGTGCGCCCCTAACTTACGCCACGGATTCCGCGAATCCGCCGATAAAACATCAATCGCTGCACAGAATCGCATTACCAATAAGCCCGATATCCATAATAATAACCCCAGCCCCAACTTGGAACGACGACCGGACGCCAAGTTCGCCAAACAACGGGCGCATGATAGACTACCGGTGCATGACACATCACCGGCCTGCAATGACGCGGAACTGCCCAAGCACACGGTGTGGCAACACGCATTGCACACGGTGTCGCAACCACCGGAGCAGCAGGTGTCATACAAGGACAACCAACGGCTGGTGCAGCGGCTTCGGCGGATGCAGGCACCATCGGTGCCAGTACGGGTTCGGCATGAATTGTGTTAATTGTTGCACACACGAACAATACGGCAACGGATAAACAAAGAATCGCTTTTTTCATAAAAATCTCTCCTATTAGGTAGGGATAAGGGAATGCGTGCCGCAGGAAACTGATCTTGCTGTAAAAACACCCATTCAGTGCGATCGGCAACCACCATTGCGGCCTGCCATGCGATGCATCTTTACTGCTTTTCCGTGCAGCGAAGACATGGCAATCCGATGCGGCTGTTTACCAATCTAGGCAGATTATAGAAAAAAAAAAAAACAGACAAGAGGGGGTGTTTGGGAAAGATAGGCAAACGAGAGAGAATAGGCAAGAGGAAGTGATGGTGCAAATTTTTCCGTTTTCGCGGGCGGGAAGCCGTCATTTTGCCTCCATTGTCATTCCGGCGCAAGCCGGGATCCAGGCATTGCGTGCGATGCCGATTCTTCTGGGTTCCGGCTTTCGCCGGAATGACGGGAAGAGGCGGAATGACGGAAGTGCGGAAGGGCGGGTTTACGCTCACGCTACGGATTCCGCGGACGCTCCGGCTTGGCAGACAACAATATGCCGTAGACCGTTAAGCCCAATCCCATCATCACGACAACGTTAATCGCTTCCCGAAAAAACCAAAAACCGACCAACGATAATATCACCATCTGACTGACCGCAACCAACGATGCCTGAACCGCCGATGTCATCCGCAAGCCCTGTATCTGAAAAAAGAACGCAAGCATATTGCAAACGCCAGAAATTAATATCACCTGCCAAGACCAATAGGGAACATCGTAAAATCCCGAAACGCCTTGCCTGCTGATAATAAATACGGCAAAAATGATTACCCCGACAATGAATACGATTGCCATCATAAGCGTTACCGGAAACGGCGAATACAATTTTTCCGCGGGCGGCTCCCCGGTTTTCTTGTCGTAATCATATCCGACCCAATGGAAAACCTTAAAAGAGAGCCAAGCACTGTTTTCGTCCTTCCAATTTTGCCGCAGAGCATGCCGGAGCATCACGAGATAGACGGCATAGGCAACTCCCGCAATGACCGTCCCGATTGCAACGAGCAAAAACAGTCCCGCTTCCACCCCGCTGCCGCCTTGCGATGGCGTCGGGGCCGACATTTCCTTCCCGATGCTCAAAACGGTAACGGCAACGATCAGGATGGCAATGGCAATTTTCCTTTTGCGGGAAAGCGAATCGCCGTAAATAAAGTACCCCAAGACGGCAACGCCCAAAAGCGTGGCGGACTGAACCAACGGAACCGTGATGATCAAGCCGATGATGGCGAAGCCCAGCACATGGAGCGGAGCCCCGATGAGTTGGCAAATGACTGCTGCGAGCACAAGGAGGCACACCAAACGAAAGGATGTAAAACGATAACGTCCCTGCATCAGCCTGAACGTGAGCCAAGGAAGCAACAGGGCAAGCCCGATGGCCTCTTTGTAGAAGAGTGCCCAATACTGGTCGATTTCATACTCCGGCCCGGTCAGATACCGCATCACGACATTGGAGACTCCAAACAGGAGCGTAGACAGGAATGTGAAGATCGTTCCTGTCCAGCGTTCACTATCGGCTGCTTTCGCAGGAATTGATGATACTTTATCTGACATAAAGCGGAGATTGTATCGGCACTATCATATCAAAACTTCACTCCCCTGGCGAGTCCCTCCGGCGGCGTCCAAGCATCCAGCCGCTCTGCAACGGCACCCGCCGACGCTAATACATAATTACGCTGCAAAGACAGGATCGAACGCAATAAATCCGCAATGTCATACGGAATCGCCTGATTGTAAATCCGTGCATCCTTCGGCTCCTCGTTCAATTTTGCCCGAAACTTTTCCTGCGTGTCCTGGAGCGGAAACGGCACCGTGCCCGTCAACATTTGATACAACGTGCAACCCAACGAATAAATGTCCCAAGACGGCAACGGACGATACGGATTCCGCAGTTGATCCGGTGCCATATAATCGACCGTTCCCGCAACCCGGCCCGACGTGATGAGCGAAGAATCCAACAGTCGGCTTGCCGAACCGTCTTCGTCGTTTCCGGTCTGGTCGCCCGCCGTTTGCTGCACATCAATCACCGCGGACAACCCGAGATCAATCAATTTTGCCGTTCCATCGCTCGACAGCAAAATGTTGGCGGGTTTAATATCGCGATGGATGATGCCGTTTTCGTGCAGATACTGTACGGCCCTGGCGATTTGCGTGATGATTGTCGTTGCGGTATCGAGCGGCAAAATGGGGGCTTGCCGAAGCAGGGAACGCAGATCGCCGCCGTCCATAAATTCGTGTACCATATAATCGACGCTGCCGTCTTGGCCGGATTCGAGGAACCGGACGAGATTCGGATGCCGTAATTCTTTTTGGACTTCGATTTCGTGCATAAACCGTCGGGAAAGTTCCGGCGTCGCTTTGGTAATCGGCAGGACTTTGATGGCCGTGTACTGCTCCTGAGAAACATTGCGTCCGAGAAAAACATATCCGTAACCGCCCTTCCCGATGGCGTCGACGATTCGGTATTCGCCGAGGGAAAATTTGGTTTTTCCTTCCAGGAGTTGTTCGGCTTGCCAACGATTCAGGAAGCCTTGGCGGATGAGTTCGTCGGCAAGTTGCGTTTCTTCGTGGGTATGGTCTTTGTGTTCGGCTTCGGAGGCATCGAGAGTGGCGTCGGCGGGATTGAATGCAGATTGCTTTGTCTCAATGGATTCGTGTTTGAATATTTTTTTTAATTTGGCGGGTTTTTGGAGTTGTTCGATGGAGACGGGCTCGATGGCGGAGATGTCGAACAGGATGGAATCGAGAGTCGATGCAGAGCCGTCGGCTCGTTTCTGGATGAAGTCGGCGATTTTTGAGAGTTTTTCTGCCGGAACCAATCCGCTGGCCAAAATGGATTGATAGAAATTTGACGAATCCATAGGGTTTATTGTACCAGATATTGCCAACCGCCGACAAGAGCGGGCGGCGAGGGCGTCCAGACCAATTCTGAACACGCTCTAGCGATTGAGAGCGTAATACACATCGTTGATCTTGATCTGATTCCGAAATTCGGCAAGTGTTGTTTCGCTATCAATCAACAACATTTCGATGCCCGCTATTTCCGCATAGTCCTCAAAATACTCACGAGTCAACGAATACGAAAATGCCGTGTGGTGCGTGCCGCCTACGAGAATCCAGGCGTGCGCTGCCGTCTTCAAATCAGGCTGCGGCACCCAAAATGCACGAGCAACAGGCAACTTCGGTAACTCGGCCTCCGGTTTGATGCAATCAACTTGATTGACAATCATGCGAAAACGATTGCCTATATCAACGACCGTCGCTGCAATGCCGGTTCCTTCGCGGGCCGTGAAAACCAACCGTGCCGGATCTGCCTTACCGCCAATGCCGAGCGGATGCACTTCTACTTGCGGCTTACTACCAGCAATCGACGGACATATTTCAAGCATGTGTGCCTGCAAAATCGCACCTTTGCCTTTGAAGTGGTAAACATAATCTTCCATAAACGAAGTCCCGCCGGGTAGCCCGCTTGCCATCACTTTCAACATGCGGACCATCGCAGCGGTTTTCCAATCGCCCTCGGCACCGAAGCCGAATCCATCATTCATCAAACGCTGCGAGGCCAAGCCGGGCAGTTGATCCAAACCATGCAGAGCGTCAAAGTTCGTAGTAAATGCTTTCGCATCCGTCGCCTGCAAAATCTTTCGCATCGCGACTTCGATGCGGGCGGCTTCGCATACTTGTTGATACTTCGCGCCGCCTTTTTTCGCATCCGGTGCGAAATCATACTGCGATTCATACTCGGCAACGAGGTGGTCAATTTCCGCATCGGTTGTGCGTGCAACTTCGGCAGCAAGGTCGCCGACGGGATAGTAGTCGATGTGATAGCCGAGTTTCATTTCTGCTTCGACGCGGTCGCCATCGGTAACGGCAACATTATTCATATTGTCGCCGAATCGCAGTATCCGCATCGACTGAGCATCAGCCCAAGCAGCACATACCCGCATCCAGACGGCAATGCGTTCATGCACCTCATCATCTTGCCAATGACCGACAACAATTTTACGCGGCTTCTTCATCCGGGCCATTATGTAGCCGAATTCGCGGTCGCCGTGGGCGCTTTGGTTGAGATTCATGAAATCCATATCAATTTCCGACCATGGAATTTCACGTTGAAACTGCGTATGCAGATGCAAGAGTGGTTTTTGCAGGAGTTTGAGTCCGTGAATCCACA
>WRKP01000044.1 GCA_009778035.1 Planctomycetaceae bacterium | reverse complement strand
ATATTGAAGTAGAATTATTGATAGTAGAAGTAGCGAAGGGCAAATCATTGATAATGGACAAGGCTTATGAGGGTGATGAGTGTCGTGCGACGGCGAAAAAGTGTGGCATGATTCCGGTGGTTCCTCCGAAGAGCCACCGCAAGGAGCCGTGGGAGTATGATGAGGAGTTGTATAAGGGCAGGAATGTTGTGGAGCGTAACTTTCGCAATATCAAGCAGTTCCGTCGGGTATTTACGAGGTATGACAAGTTGGATGGAACTTATCATGCTTTTATTGCTATCTCGCAAGCATGTCGATTTCTAATGAATTAGTATAAACTCGCCCTAGAGCAAACTGAGCCTGTAATGCGGAAACTCCGCCAGTGGTGTTCTCCCATTGTGGTACTAACCAAGCCGTTCGGCTTCCGCTAGCGGCAAGCCGGTTATCTCGGTGATTAGCGAGTTATCGAGTCCCTTTGCCTTCATATTGCGAGCGGTTTCACGGACTTTTCTCGCTTCGCCTTCTTCTCTCGCTTCGTTGATATTCAACCGCTGGTCAATCAAAAACCGCTCGCGAGCCTCGCCTTCTCCCGCATGACCGGGTCAGCAACAAATCGCTTGTACTGGATCGGGAAAATATGGGGAGGTGGTTCTTTCTTCTGCCTGCCTTGTAAGGCAGGCCGGTAATGTAAACCGGCCTCGACGAAGCGTCTGTTCCGTTTTACATCGCAAAACAGGACAGGCGGCCTTTTGAGTGCCTGTTTTTACGGGGTTCGGCAATATGCCTGGCAAACTGCCCGGGCTTCCGAAAAAAGTGTTAAAATTTTCGGTGTTTATTGCATATTGCCGCTTGCCGAACACGTCCATTCACTTCGCAGCGTTAATTTGGGGTATTTAGGCAAAAACAGGCAGAACAATAGGTCTTTGTACGGCACTCTAGCCGTCCTCCAAAGGCTTTACGCACTCGGTTGCAATCTTGCGATTGCGGCAACGCAACTATTTGATAAAATACAGCAACTTCCCGCTTTGCTACGCTCCGCCTTATGCTTCCTATATTCCAAAGCAAATCCCAACTGCCGAGCATTACCGAACGAATCGTCGCTTCCTACGCGGAAGGCGGTTCGACCCATCACCTCGACCACTGCCCCCTACCAAAATACGCCGATGTCGTCGACGCCATCGAAGAACTTAAGGAAATCCTCTATCCCGGCTATCAAGAACGCGACCAACTTTGCTCTTCCAATGTCGGATACCATATCGGCGGAATCGTCGATCGGCTTTATGACCGCCTCGTCGTCCTCTGCGAACGCGCAATCTGTCACGGACAAGGAGAAACCGCGGAATGTTCTCCCCATAAACGCTCCGCGACCGAACAGACCGCTCAACAAAAAACGCTGGAATTTTTGCAGCAGATTCCCGACATCCGCAAAACGCTCGCCAAAGACGTCGAAGCCGCATACGTCGGCGATCCCTCCTGCACTTCGTTTGATGAGGTCATTTTCTGCTATCCCGGCTTGGAAGCAATTACCGTGTACCGCCTTGCCCATGCGTTGTATAAACTACAGATTCCGCTGATTCCGCGAATGATGACGGAATGGGCGCATGGCCAAACGGGCATCGACATTCATCCGGGTGCGGTCATCGGGGATTACTTTTTTATTGACCATGGAACGGGCATTGTGATCGGCGGGACCGCGATTCTTGGGAATTGGGTCAAATTGTATCAGGGCGTCACGTTGGGGGCGTTGAGTTTTCCGAAAGATGCGGCGGGCGAGTTGATTCGGAATACGAAACGGCATCCGACGGTGGAGGACAATGTCGTGATTTATGCAAATGCAACGATTTTGGGCGGCAACACGGTTATCGGCAAGGACAGCGTGATTGGTTCGAGTGTTTGGTTGACGGCATCAGTTCCGGCGGGGACCAGGGTAACGATTGAAAAGCCCGATTTGCGGATGCGGAGTGCCTGCCCCACGAAAACGGAAGCATCTTGAGGAAAACGTCTTGAGGGAACCGCATTGAAGCGAGAGCCGTAAGCGACGCGGCAATCCGGCTCCTGTTTGCCCCAAAAATTTGAAATTTCGGGTGCGAAGTATCGCTTGACAAAACCCGGCCCATCCGATACAACCACGTCGTGTCGTTGCTCACTGGTCTTTTGGATTTGCTCTGTCCGCCGGTATGTCCGGCTTGCAGCGGATTAATCGAAAATCCCCCCAAAAAAGGACAATTTTTCTGCTCCAAGTGCATCCAAAAAATCATCACTCCCGATGGACAATTCTGTCGACGCTGCGGCAGCCAACGCGTTGCGGCGGCGAATACTCCCAATCACTGTGCCCGATGCCAAACGGCAAGATTCCGATTCAAAAGAGCAATCTCGCTCGGCGACTATAAAGGCGATCTTCGGCTGCTCGTTTTGCGGATGAAAACGGATAAAACAGGTATTTTGGCAACATCAGCCGCAAGAACGTTTTTGGATTACCGCCGTGAAGAATTGGAGGCCGTTCAAGCGGATTACATTTTGCCGGTTCCAATGCACCGCTATCGTCGGGAAGAGCGCGGAGTCAATTCGCCGGACATTGTCGCGGAAACGATAGGCCAGCAACTGGGCATTCCGGTTGCGGCAAATCTCGTTCAGCGGGTTCGCCAGACCAATTTGCAGCACATGCTTTCCCAACGGGGACGAGCCAACAATATCCGCGATGCGTTTGCAATATATTCCCCTAATGTTTTGGCGAAATTCATTTTTCGCAAATTCCTTCCGCCGCTTGAAGGCAAAATGGTATTGTTGGTGGATGACATTTTAACGACAGGTGCGACCTGCAATGAAATGACGAAGGTCCTCCTCGCATCGGGAATCAAGTCCGTTACGGTTGCGGTACTCGCCCGAGCGGCGAGCGTCAGCACAAGAGCGGGGACATGAGCCCCCTTCTGTCATTCCGGCGCACGCCGGAATCCAGCCGAGTGGCGTGCATACCGTTTCCCTGGTTCCCGGCTTTCGCCGGGATGACGGAAGCGATTCCTGGCCAATTTGAATCACGTCCTAAAACGTCAGCACGATTCCGCAGCCGCCGGACAGTTGAGTCGAACGCACGCCTTCCTCGGGGATGCCGCCGAAGGTTTCACTCGATCCAAACGGCGAGGCTCCATGGACCCAATCGTACCGAATTTCAGGACGAATCAACACATTTTCAAACGGACGCCAATTCAAGCCCCAAGTCAACTGATAATAGTCCGCATTGTTCTCCGTAATGCCCCAACTGCCGTTGTCCCGAAACCATTCAAACCGGGTGCCCACCGCCCATTGGTCATCCAATTTGTACAGGAAATGATTGTTGATTCCGTACGCACTGAGCCGACTTTCGCCGCCCCGTGCATTGTCATTCCGCAAATTGTACTGCAACACGTAGGTAAATCGATCCGTCAGGAGCCATTCAAGACAGAGCGATTGGTTGAAGTAATCAGACATCGTTTCGCCATCGCTCTGTTGGCCGCCGCTAAACGCATAAATGATCGTTGCATCATCGGCCAATGCCCAAGTGAAGCCGGTCAACACGGCCTGGTTATTATTCGGATTGGCAAAACTCGAATCCATTCCCGTCGTCCAACCGAAGTTGACCGACAGGCGATCCGTCAACGCATAATCGGCCAACACACCCATATGGGTTGCCGCTTCGATCATATACAGATAGGAATGGCTATGGAAGAAGTTATCCCGCGATGCGGAGCCTTCCCAGCCGAGCGTCGTGATGAATTTTCCGGCTTTGACGCTCAAATCGCCGTATCCGACGCTGCCGTAGAGTTGGTAGATTGCCAGTTCGTAACCATTTCGGTTTTTTCCGAGTCCGAAGTCGAACGTTTCGTCGCCGAAGCACTGCATACTACCGGCATGCGACCCGTAGACGAGGTCGGTTTTTGCTCCCCAGTCGAAACCGCGTTTGGTATTCATCGTTTTTTCCAATTCCAGGTACAACTGGCTCAGTCCGAAGTCGTTTCGCCGTTTGCTGTCGGTAAACATCGGGCCATTGTTATTGAATCCGTGTGCGTTTGTAAAGACGCCGAAATCGACCCAACCGCTGACGTTGAGGGGCAGGGCGTCTGGATTGGCAAACAGGGGGCCGCAGGGATTAGGCCCGCAGGGGTCGCATGGCTCGCTCTGAGCGAGCCAATTTTGGCCGATTGCGGTGGAGGTTCCCCACAGCAGGACGGCGAGTCCCCAAAAAAGAAGTGTTTTTTTCATTGTGTTTTCGGAGGTTAATGAAAAGGTTCGATGATACGTCTATCGAACCGGCATAAAGAGATTAAACAGAATTATGGTTGCATACCGGATAATTAGCAAAATGAGCAAAAATTACGCAAATTGCCGACATTAACGCGTTTATGCCGCTTCCCGACTGCTTTCGATGCTCTCCATGAACAACTCCTCAAGGTTAAATCCCTCCACTTCGACGGCGACCGAATCCGGCAACGACTCGCGGAGTTGAACGAACTTGCTCGGCTCAAAATCCGTAACCACCCAATACAAACTGCTGCGGTCCCTGATACTACGCAACGTGCGAAATAAATCCGTCCGAGGTTCCTCCAACTTGTCGGATTCCGTCCGAAAAATGATTCGCCGCACGCGTTCCTTGAGCGAGTCGAGTTCCCCTTCGAGCACCATCTGGCCCCGCATCAAAATCGCAACACGGTCAACCGTCCGTTCGATGTCGCCTAAAATATGCGACGAAAACAGTACCGTCTTGTTCTCATCGCACGTCACTTTCAAGAGTTCCGACAGAAAATGACGACGGGCCAATGTGTCGAGTCCCGACGCAGGTTCGTCCATAATCAGCACTTCGGGCTCCTGGCACAAGGCAATGATAATGCACATTGCCCGGCGTTGGCCTTTGGAAGACTCTTCGTACCGCCGAGTTGGTTTCAGATCGAATGTCTTGAGCAGTTCCTTGTAGAGCGGTTCGTTCCAATTCGGATAGAGCGGTTTGCAGAAACCGACGGCATCTTCCATCGACATCCAACGGGGAATTTGCATATTTTCCGAGATGTAGGCGATGCGGCGACGCATGTCGGTCGATTGTTCGGCGGGATCTTCGCCGAGGACGCGAATGGTGCCTTGGTCGGGTTTCAGATGCGAGACCATCATTCGGATCGAAGTCGTTTTACCGGCTCCGTTTGCTCCGAGGAGTCCGTAAATGGAGCCTCGCGGCACGGACAGGGTCAGGTGATCCACGGCGAGCGTGATGTCCTTGCCAGTGCCGAAGGATCGGCAAACGTCTTGCATTTCAACGGCGATGGGAGTGTTCATGGTCGTTTTCCTTTGGGGGTTAAAGTATTTTTTATAGGGCTCACACGAAGGCACAAAGACGTTTGCAACATCCGAGTTCCAGAGCCGAAGCGTTAGCGACGGACTCCTTTGTGCCTTGGTGCCTTTGTGTGAGGCACTATCAATCTAAATATCCGTTAATGATTCTGGAGATACCGGTTTTCATCAGTTCTTCTCCAAAATTCAAAACAAAGCCGAGTTTCATGTTGGTCAATTTCAAATAGGTAAGCAGTTGTTTTTTGTGAACGGGATTAAGTTTTTCCACCGACTTCAGTTCGAGAATGACTTTTCCTTCGATGATAATGTCGGCCCGAAAGCCTTCATCAAAACGTTCTCCGCCGAATACAATCGGAACACCAACCTGCCGCTGCACACGAAGCCCTCGTCTTTCAAGAAGTCTCGAAAGAACTGCTTCATAAACAGACTCCAGCAATCCAGGCCCTAATTCCTGGTGTAAATGAATTGCTGTGTCAACTACAATTTTACCAATTTCGTTTTCTGTCATTTTTTATTTTTCTCACACAAAGGCACGAAGGCACAAAGACGTTTGTAACATCTGAGTTCCAGAGCCAAAGCGTTAGCGACGGACTCCTTTGTGCCTTTGCGTAAAATAATCAATTTATTTCTCCGTCATCAAAATCCGATATTGCGATTCGATAATTCGGACAAGTTCGTCGTAGTGGAGGCCTAAATGGAGCCCTTCAACGAGATAAAAATCGGCTTGGCGCTTCATCACTTTTTGGACGTGTTCCGGTGAAAACGGGACATGAGCCTCAGTAACATACACGCCGGAGCCGTGGCGTTGGACCACAATGCCTTCTTTGGCTAATTGGTCGAAAATCCGCCGGACGGTCGTCGCATTGAGTTGCAGTTGTTCGGCAAAGACCCTAATGGACGGCAGTTTGTCGCCGGGCTTGAGCCGTTTGGACACGACAAGCCGTTTGATCTCCAACACGGCCTGACTGTAAAGCGGTTCGCTGCTATGATAATCGAGTTTAATTTTGATGCTCATGAGAATCCTCAAGCCAACCTGGCCAAGTGTGTTTCATTGTGGCACACAGAGGGCAAAATGTCAAGAGGGGATGCCGAATGGGCTAACTCCTCGGGTGAAATCCAATTTTGGGCATTGTTTTACGTCTTGCAGGCAGGACGGCGAACGCTTACAATGCTCTCCGTGGAACGCAGTCTGAAACATCTCAACCTGACGTACGATGCCGATTTACCCATCGTGCAGCGACGAGAAGAAATTGCCGACCTCGTCCGAAATAACCAAGTCGTCGTCGTCTGCGGTGAAACAGGCTCCGGGAAATCCACCCAACTGCCCAAAATCTGCCTCGAAATCGGTCGCTCCACCAACGGAATGATCGGACACACACAACCCCGACGAATTGCCGCTCGATCCATCGCCACCAGAATCGCCGAAGAACTCGGATGCGCCCTCGGACAAGAAGTCGGCTACGAAGTCCGATTCGATCGGAAAGTTTCCGCAAATTCGCTCATCAAACTGATGACCGACGGCATCCTGCTTGCCGAATCGCAGTCCCATAAAAACTTCCGCAAATACAGCACCATCATCATTGACGAAGCACACGAACGCTCCCTCAACATCGACTTTCTGCTCGGAATGATGAAACGCGTCCTGCCCCATCGGCCCGACTTGAAATTGATAATTACCTCGGCAACCATCGACGCACAACGCTTCGCCGAACACTTTAACGCCCGGCGAATCAACCGCGGCAAGCCGATTCCCGTCATCGAAGTTTCCGGCAGAACGTATCCCGTTGAAATCCGATACCGCGATGTTCTCCGCGACACAGACGACGCAGCGCACGATGATTCGGATGCCCAATCGGAAGCAATTCTTTCGGCAATCCAAGAATTGTACAAGCACGGCAACGGCGATATTCTCATTTTTCTGCCAACCGAACGGGACATTTTGGAAACGGCAAACGAATTGCAAAACGAATTGCGGGATCGAAAAATCGAAATTCTGCCGCTCTATGCCCGATTGCCGGTGCATCAACAACAAAAAGTGTTCCAACCGTCGCGGCATCGCCGGATTATCTTGGCAACCAACGTTGCGGAATCTTCGTTGACCGTACCGGGAATTCGTTATGTTATTGATACAGGCACGGCAAGGATTAGCCGGTATTCTGCCCGATCGCGGACGCAGCGGCTTCCCATTGAGGCGGTATCGCAAGCCTCGGCGGATCAACGGGCAGGCCGGTGCGGCCGGATTGGGCCCGGCGTGTGTATTCGGCTTTATTCTGAAGACTCGTCCGCTTCCGGTATGGGACAAGGTGTTCCCTATAAGCATCGGGAGCGTTACACGACGCCGGAAATTCAGCGGACGAATCTTGCGTCGGTCATATTGCAGACGAAGGCATTGAAGTTGGGCGAGATAGAGACCTTCCCGTTTATAGACCCGCCGCGTTCGGCTGCAATTTCTGATGGTTACAAAACGCTTTTTGAGATTGGAGCAATTGACGAGCATCGGACGTTGACGTCGATTGGTTGGAAGTTGAGCAAATTGCCGGTTGACCCGCGGATAGGCCGGATGATCTTGGCGGCACAGGAAAATGGGGTGTTGCCGGAGATGCTGATCGTTGCGTCGGTATTGGAAATTCAGGACCCGCGAGAGCGTCCGCAGGAGTTTCAAGGCAAGGCGGATGCGGCACACGCAATTTTTTTGGACAAGCGGAGTGATTTTTTGGGATATATCAAACTTTGGGATTTTTATCAGAATTTGAAGACGAAGACGAGTCGGAGCGGCTTGCGGAAGGCGTGTCAGCAGCATTTTTTATCGTTCAATCGGATGCGGGAATGGGAAGATGTGCATGCGGAACTCCAGCGGATCGTTCGGGAAGCGAAAATACTGACGGAACAAGGCTAGGCATATCCCAAATTGGCCAGGAATTGCTTCCGTCATTCCGACGCACGCCGGGATGACGAGGGGTGTGCTACAGGTCTAACATAAAAAATTTTTCGATTTTCTTGACTTTCTCAAAACACGGCCTAGAATACCTTACCGATTTTCTACGGTTTTTGAATTCCCTCGGATTAGTCCTATGAAACACTTATCGTTCACCGTTTTGCTGCTCATCGCTTTCTGCGTTGTCTGCCTCATTGCACAAGAACCAACGCCGCCCGCAACACCGGCCGCAACGCCATCCGCTGCGGACAGAGATCGGCCAAGACCCATCAAAGACGTCCTGCCCGACGCCCGAAAAATTGAAGGTCTTATCAACTTCTATCAAAGACGAGACCGACTCGTCGCTGAAATCAGAGGCAATAACCTCAATACCGATTACCTCATCGCCATCGCCGTCGCCCGAGGCTCCGGAACAACGGCCATCGGAGGATACACCTACCAATCCGGCGGAAGCGATTGGCTCTGGCAATTCCGAAAAGTGAATGATACCATCCAAGTCGTCAGGCGAAATATCCGATTCACGGCAGATTCAGGAACACCCGAAGCACGGGCCGTCGAAGTCGGGTTTTCCGACAGCATTCTGTACAGCCTGCCCATCATCGCAATCGGCGAAAACGGCGGCGATGTCGTTGATCTCGCCCCTATTTTTATGGCCGACCTGCCGCGACTCGGTATCGGAACATTCGACCGCAGCCGGTCAACTTGGGGGGATGTCAAAGGCTTTCCTAACAATATGGAATTTCGCGTCAATGCGACCTATTCCGGTGCCCGATCCACTTTTTCGCCCGATCCCAACAGTGTCGGCGTTACGCTCCATTATTCCATTAGCCGATTGCCCTCGTCGGGCTACTCGCCCCGAATGGCCGACTCGCGAATAGGCTATTTCACCGTGTCGCACAAGAATTTTTCGCGTGCCGTCGAGGATAATCACATGATACGGTACATCAACCGTTGGAATATCCAAAAAGCCGATTCCTCCGCGGCACTTTCGCCGCCTCGAAAACCGATTGTGTTTTGGATCGAAAAAACCGTCCCGTTCAAATATCGAAATGCCGTCCGCGAAGGGATTTTGGAATGGAACAAAGCCTTTGAGAAAGTCGGTATCGTCGATGCAATCGAAGTTCGGCAGCAGGCGGATTCCGATACTTGGGACGCCGAAGACATTAACTACAACACCATCCGCTGGATAACCAGCGAGCGAGGTTTCGCGATGGGCCCGAGCCGAGTGAATCCCCTGACGGGCGAAATCCTCGATGCCGACATTATCATCGACGCCAGTTGGATTACGCATTGGCGGGATCGATTCGACAATATGATTGCCGATGTGATACCTTCCAATACCAACCGAAATGCGGAACATTCGTTTTTCCAACAGCGAAGCGAGCCCGCGGTGCCGGAGCAGGACGATGCGGAGTTTTATGAGTCGATTAACAATCGCGCCTCCCATCACGCTCAAGAACGTGCCGCACACGTTGCCTTGGCTTATTTGGCTCTTGCCCTCAACGGCGATAACGGAGAAGGCAACGGAAACGGAAATGGCAATGGGAACGGCAAGGATGAAGAAAACGGAGATAAAAAAGAACCGAAGGAAAACGGCGAGGAAGAAGACAAGGAGAATGGCAAAGAGAACGGCACGGAAAATGGGAGGCCGAAAACCCGGGCGGAATTGATAAGAGAACGCGAAGAAAAATTCGAGCGTTTGGTATTTGCCGCAATCAAAGACCTGACGACGCACGAAGTCGGCCATACACTCGGTCTGCGGCATAACTTTCAGGCGAGCAGTTGGCTGACGCTCGATGAAATGAATGATCCCGACCGTTCCAAAGAGTATGGACACGCAGGCTCCGTGATGGATTATCTGCCGATTAACATCGCTCCGAAAGGAAAACCGCAGGGGGATTACTTCATGTCGGGACTGGGGCCGTATGATTACCTTGCCATTGAATATGGCTACAAGATAATTCCCGGCGGTTCCGCTGGAGAACGAAGAGAACTTGCGAGAATCGCAGCCCGGCAAGCAGAAGATGGAAATAATTACTCAACGGATGAGGACTTGCGGTTGCAACCGGATCCCCGTTCGGGAATCTGGGACTTGGGAAAGAACCCGTTGGAGTTTTCGCAACGGGGACTGGAATTGTACAACCAGTTGATGGCCGAAATCCTCGATAGGGCAATCAGGGAAGATGGACAATATCGGGATGTCGGCAGATATTATCGGCTTTTGGTCAGTTTGCGGATGCGGGAAAACAATCTGTTGCTTCGCAACATCGAGGGTTTGCTGCGAAACCGCGACCGTCGGGGCGATCCCGGAAACCGTCCGCCGATACAGGTTGTCGATGCCTCCACGAAAAGGGAGTCGGTACAGTTCCTTTGCGATCATACATTTGGTGCGGATGCGTTTGGAATTGCCCCGGAAATTTATAACCAATTTGGCGAAGAGCGATGGGGAGGTCTCGAAGTCCGGCCTGCGGTTTCGTTGAGTGCGGTCATCACGGCTATCCAGTGCGATACGCTTGAATCCTTATTGGCTCCGTGGGTGTTCACTGCATTGACGGATACGGCATTGCGGGTATCGGAATCGGAAGATGTTTATACAATCGACGAGTTATTCAGTACCGTAACGGCATCTATATTTAGCGAGTTGGATGCGATTAAGGAGGGCGACGAGTTTTCGGCTCGCAATCCGATGATACCGGCATTGCGTCGTACGCTGCAAGAGCACTGTTTTAAGTTGTTGGCATCGTATGCCTTGGGAGATGGAATTTCTTATTTTTTTCCTGATGCGAATTCGAGTCGCTCGTTGGCCCGTCAGGAGTTGGTGAAATTGGAATCGAAGATTCATGCGGCGTTGAATGTCCAGGCTAATCGCGATGCTGCTTCGGCAGCGCATTTGACGATGCTGCATGATCGGGTGAAAAAATTGCTCGAAGTGAGTCTGCTTACCGGCAGGCCGTAGTGATGGGGTGTGAGTGGAACCGCAACCTTAGGGTTGCGGTTCTGTTATCTTAAACAATGGAGAATCCATCGTCAAATAATCGCTCGGATTCGCCCCGAGATGGCGAAAACCCTTCTCCGTTAAGCATCGGCCCTTTGGCGTGCGAATTAACAACTCGCTCCGCAGCATGAACGGCTCGATCTCCGCCGATAATGTGTCCGGCTCCAAATTGAGCGTGTGCGCAATCGACTCCAAACCGACGGGCCCACCACGAAACACGCGTAATATCGTATCCAAAAACCGACGATCCTGCGGGTCAAGTCCCAATTTGTCTATTCCCTGCATTTCCAACGCTTCCATCGCCACCGAAAGCGTTATTTCGCCATTCGCCTTCGCATCTGCATAGTCCCGAACCCAACGAAGCCGATTGTTCGCAAGCCGAGGCGTCCCGCGACTGCGAAAGGCAATCTCATACGCCGCATCATCCTCAATTTTAATGTTTAACTTGCCCGAACTGCGCCGAATGATGACCGACAACTCCTCAATACTGTAAAAATCAAGGTGTTCCCGAATTTGAAACCGATCGCGAAGCGGAGCGGAAATCAGGCCCGACCGCGTCGTCGCTCCGATGAGCGTAAACGGTTTGAGTTGAATGTTTAGCGTACGGGCATTGATTCCTTCGCCGAGCGTCAGGTCGATTCTAAAATCTTCCATCGCGGGATAGAGAAATTCTTCGACGGATTTTTGCATACGGTGAATTTCGTCGATGAAGAGAACGGAGCCTTCTTCGGCATTGGTCAAGTAGGGCACGACGTCTTTGGGCGATTTAAGAGTTGCACCGTTCCCGATTTGCATAGACACGCCGAGTTCTCGGGGAATGCAGGTTGCGAAGGTCGTTTTTCCGAGTCCCGGCGGCCCGTCGAGGAGAATGTGTCCGAGTGTTTCCTTTCGTTTTTGGGAGGCTCGGATGGAAATTTCGAGCCGACGGAAGACGTCTCGCTGTCCGATCATTTCGGCCATTTTTTGCGGCCGTAGGGCACGGTCTTCTTCCGTCGGCCAATCGACTTGGGTCGGCACCGCATCCTGCGTTGGAGAATCCTGAATGTTCGCCGGCGTGATGATCGCTTCTCTTGGCATTTCCGTTTGACCCGCCATTCTATCCGATACGCCGTCCCGAGTCGATACCCCCGGTTTTGGCAAATTTTTGGTATAATTCTGCAATCTCAACTGTGCGGGCGTGGTGGAATTGGCAGACACGTCGGACTTAGGATCCGATGCCGAAAGGCTTGGAGGTTCAAATCCTCTCGCCCGCACTTGCCCTTTTTTCGGATTCTAAAAATTCCCTCTATGGAATCCTCTCTCCGTGCGTCTATAATCTTGGGAAGGCAATAATCAGTGCGTCGCGGGGCGACGCGGCTTACAACAATGACGCCAGACGACTCGCTCTACGATGCCATTTGCCGGTATGCGGCTCGATTGCTGTCCGATCCCGATGCCGGTAAAGACATCGCACAAGAAGTCTTTCTCCGCTTCGAACAACAACGAACAACGGTCAAAAATCCGCAAGCCTGGGCATATAAAACCGCCCGAAATCTCATCATCGACCAGTACCGAAAGTCCGGGAGGACTGAAACACTCTCCGATGATTTGCCTGCGGATGCGACAAAGTTCAATCCCGTTATCCTCGCAGAAAAAAAGGAGATACATACTATGATCCAACAGAAAATCAATGACCTTTCCCCGAGACACCGCGAGGTCTTACGCCTCAAGTTTCAGGAAGGTCTTAAATATGCCGAAATTGCCGAAGTGCTCGGCGAATCGGTAACAACCATCGCTTGGCTCCTGCACGAAGCGATTGCGAAACTGCGTAAAGATTTGACAAAAACGTCCTAACTCCTAACTTCTCACAACATTATGACAACCATAAACCCAACCGATCCGCGTCTTACTGCTTTCGTACTCGGCGAACTGTCTGCCGAGGAAGCAGGTGAGATTCAAACCGCCCTCGACCAGAGCGTCGAATTGCAAACCGAAGTGGCCGCGATCCGCGAAATTGCCGCCCAAATTGAAACCGCGATGAGCGAAGAGCCGATTGCCGGGTCGCCTACGGAGCCTCGGAGCGTCGCAGGCAACCCGGCGAACAAGCGTCGTTGGCTTGTACCCGCCGCGGTAACAGCAATCGCGGCAACGCTCATCGTTGCCCTGGCGTTGCCCCTTGTCTTCCACAAAGAGCCGGGAATGGAGCGAAGCGCTGTCCCCATCGAAGTCGAAGACAAATCCGCAAGATACGGGGCCTCCACCGCAAGCGGCTCCGACTCTTTGAGCGAAAACGCTGACAAAGACAAAGAGGTCCGGGACCGATTTTTTCGGCCAGGGGAGGTCGCCCAAAGGGGAGAGCAGCCGCCGTTAGCCGCTCTACCCGCGGAGCGTATGGGCGTCTCAGACGACGCGGCTCGCGAGAACCCCCGAAGCCAAGCACCTGTGGGAATGTCCGCCCCAGCAGAAAGATTTGGTTTCGGCGGCGGAATGAGCGGCGGAAGCGGCGGAATGGGCGGTATGAGTGCGAGTGGTGGCATGGGTGGCGGTATGGGCGGCCCACCGTCGTTTTCTGGGCACTCCACTGCCGTACCGACGCAGACGCCTATGCGGAGTGCTTCGGAAAGTAATCGCGGTGTCATGGCTTTATCCCTTCGCTCCATCACTCCGCCCGTTGCGGAACTTCCGGGACGTCCACTCCCGGGGATGGCTCCCCCTCCTCTCCCCAGCCCTGCGAGGGAAACGACTGCCTTCCGCGAATTTGCCGAAAATGACTTCAAACCCGTCGTACTCGGCGAATTTTCGACTTTTTCCATCGACGTAGACACGGCTGCCTATACGGTCATGCGGCAATACATACGCGACCGAAATCAACGCCCGCCGGAAATGTCCGTTCGGCTCGAAGAGTACATCAATTACTTCAAATACGATTATCCTCAACCCGACGGCGACAAGCCCTTCGCGACGCACGTCGAAGTGTTCCCCTGTCCCTGGCAGCCGGAACACCTCCTGGCACGCATCGGAATCAAAGGCCGAGAATACACCGCCAACGAACGCCCGCCGCTCAACTTGGTTTTCCTGGTTGATGTCTCCGGCTCGATGGCACCCGACAACCGGCTTCCGTTGGTTCAGAAAGGTTTGACCGAATTAGTCGAAAAATTGCAGCCGAAAGACCGCGTCGCCATCGTGACGTATGCCAATGGAACGAATTTGGCGTTGCCGTCCGTATCCGCCCAGGAAAAACGGGCGATTATCGACACCATCAACGGTTTGCGGGCATCCGGCGGGACTTACGGCGAGTCCGGCATCAAATTGGCCTACGAAACTGCCCGATGGTATTTTGACAAGGAAGCCCAAAACCGCGTGATTCTCTGCACCGACGGCGATTTTAACATCGGTACGACGGACAATAAATCGCTCGAAGACCTGATTGCCGAAGAGGCGAAAAGCGGCGTGTTTCTGACGATTCTCGGGTTCGGGATGGGTAATTTTAAGGATGACCGCCTCAAAACGCTTTCCATGCGGGGCAACGGGAATTATGGGTATATTGATACGATAGAAGAGTGCCGACGGCTCTTGGTTGACGGCTTGACGAGTACGCTTTTTACGATCGCGAAAGATGTGAAAATTCAGGTGGATTTCAATCCGGCACATGTTGCGGGTTATCGGCTGTTGGGTTATGAAAATCGTCAACTTCGGGACGAGGATTTTCACAATGATGCGGTGGATGCGGGCGACATCGGAGCGGGCCACACGGTAACGGCATTGTATGAACTCATACCGGTGGGCGTGCGATTGCCGTCGGCGGTCGATCGTTCGCGGTATGATGCACAGCCAACCGAAACGACTACAGAGCCTGTAACGTCAGTTAGGGATTCCCGATTTCCCGATACGGGCTTCGCGAATGGCGATGCGGTGAACTTCGCGGACGAATTGATGTTTGTCAAATTGCGGTATAAGGAGCCGGACGGCGAGCGGAGTGTACTTTTGGAATATCCTGTACGGAAATCGGTGCAGGAAGCGAGCGGAGATTCTCGGTTTGCGTCGGCGGTTGCTTTGTATGGAATGTTATTGCGTTCGAGTCGGCACAGTGGCATGGGCAGTTGGGATATGGTAATGGAACTTGCCGTACCACACACGCTGGAAGATCGTTATCGCGAGGAGTTTATTGTTCTCGTGAAGCAGGCGATGGCATTGCGGTAGTTGTTGGTTACGCACCGCATAACCCCTGCAGCCGTCATAAACGCACCTTCGCGACGCGTAAAATACACAAAAGGGGCAGGTTTTGCTTGATTTTCCCTTTGCAGAAAAGCATACTATAGGGTGGACGTCTGCATTATTGAGTCCATGACCAGTTTCCCCTCGATTTTCGGAAGTTTTGTCCAGTCCGTTGCGGGTTCCACGCGAGCGGCGGGTAATGCTTCGCCTGTGATCTTCGGGGCTCGCCTTGCACCGATGACGGCTGCGATAGGAAACATTAGGGATGCGTTTGTTCCCTCCGTACCTGCTGCTCGAAATACTTATTTGCCACCAAGCAAAATACAGCAAAATATCACAAAACCAAATCCTAATTCACAAGCATCTTTGCTTCACGATGTGCGAAATATCTACTTGCAGGTAAGTAAAATCCAGCAAGACAGATTGCAACAAAATACACAGCAACAATACCAAGCGAGCCACGCGACAAATGTGCATTCAGTTGCCGTTCCTTCTATTTCTTGCATGAAAGAATTGCTGCAAGGCGGAACCACCTCGTACATTTGGCAACATGATTCCCGGAAACTGTCGGCGAACCATATCCTAGGTGTTACCCAAGACGCTCTCCACGCAACAAGCGGCAGGGGCGATACGGCAATACCAGAATTAGGCGGTATGATACTTCGGGACCTTGACGGAAACATCATCCAGCCTGGTGAATATGGCAGACCGTTTGATCCGCATACGGCTCTTGAAGGACATGACATTCTCGATCGTCTCTTTCCCTCTCTCTACCGAGGCGAAGTGCCCAAACGCGCCGTTGATGATTACGGATATTGGTTCGTGCCACCCAGCGGTGCATTGAAGTTTGAGGCAGGCCAAGACGGAATTGCTACGCTCATGTACTCCGAGATTCACGGACACATCCTTACTGCAGAGGATTACTCTGGACTTGACGGTTTAACATTGGAAGAACGCGATGTGTTTTATGCTGAAGTCCAAAAGATTTTCGATCAGAATGGAATTGCAAGGAATGCTCGTGGTGAGGTTTTTCAACTTCACGCGGCACATCCTCCAGATTTGCCCAAACCTACAGTTGGCTGTGATGGATTGCCGCTTCCCCCGGATTTTGTTTGGACTCCATTTCCCGGAGGTTGGTCGTGGGATGGTCTAAGTAGTGTGGCTGACCAAGCGGCCTATCAGAATGTTCGACAAGAACTTATAGACAATTCTACTCTTCATGCATTGTTTGAGAAAGCGGAAGGTGTGCGGAATAAAACCATCGCCGACGATACATTGGCGCAGCAGTATTCGATTCGCGTAACGGACAACGACGGCAATCGGCTTGCCAATGACCGGATTATTGTTGAGGCGAAGAATGGCAATCAAGTCGAAATGTCCGTCGAGCAGTTTTCGCAGATGTCCCGATTGGAAATTACGGCATTGCTGTGGTAGAATAAATTTGTTTTTGTCGTTGCTACTTGCCAATTTTCTGCTACTACCACCAACCCACCACTCGCTTCTTCATCATGCCCATCCAGTCTTGAAAGTCGTTGTCATAAAGTTGCGAGAGAAAATTGCCGCTACTGTTAAGCCACTGCAACCTCGCCCCGCGGAGATGTTTCAAGTGCAAGAATGTCATTTTCGCCGGGCGTGAAGACCCATTTTTCCGTCATCACTCGCTTGACCATGCTGGTGGAGCGGCCGAAAAGTGAGTGAACTTGCCCGGATTTGCGAAGGAAACGCCTACCATTGTCAAAATTTATTGGAACTGCACCTCCACGTGTGTATGATATGTTCTCCAAAGGGAAAAGCAAGAAAAAACTGCCTATTTTTTCTATTTTGCATATGGAGACGGTGCATTTATGATGGTTGTAGCGATTGCGAGGGATTTCGCCCGCATCCCGCGAACAAACGGGCTCGCTGAGCAAAATGACGGTCAAAATCCATAAAAACACTCCGAAAAGTTTTACCCGAAAGATCAGCATTATCCTGTAGTACGATTTTTTCGTTGTAAGTTGGACAAAAGAACATTGGCATTGGATTCAAACGCCCCGAAGTGCCCAGCGCCACCCTGTGTTTCACCTACCCTCGCACAACCTTCTTTGCAAGAATTCCGCCAATATTTCGCCGAATGGTTCTTGCCGCCCCTCGAAAATGGAACCTTTTTCGCCTGCCGCCGGCAACGGAACGCCTGCCGGACGACAAATTGGTATATTCGGCAATCCCGTTGCAAACAACAGAAAAAATGGTACAATACGACCAGGCACCGCATGTGGTGTGCCAAAAAAAAGAAAATAAATGGAGACTATTTCATTCTCCCATGGCTAAACTTTTTTCATGAAAAGGGCGATTATCAGCGACATTCACAGCAATCTCGAAGCTCTCGAAGCAGTGTTGCAAGACATTGAAGATCAAGGGGTTAACGAGATTTACTGCCTCGGGGATACCGTTGGTTACGGCCCAAACCCTATCGAATGTATCGAACTCGTCCGAAAAAAAGTTGCCGTCTGCCTCCTCGGAAATCACGACCAAGCCTCCCTCTTCGATCCTGAAGGTTTTAATAACAGTGCCGAAAAAGCAATTTTTTGGACAAGAGAACAACTCGAAAATCCCCGAATTCACAGTGCCAACGAACGCTGGGATTTCCTCAACGGCCTGCCGAGAATACACCGCGAAGATGATTTTCTCTATGTACACGGCTCGCCGAGAAATCCGCTCAACGAGTACGTCTTTCAAGACGACATCTACAACGAGCAGAGAATGGAAAAACTCTTTTCCGTCGTTCCCAAGTATTCGTTTCAAGGACACACGCATGTACCTGGCATTTTCACGGAAGACAGGGAATTTTATGCGCCGGACGAACTGAACTGGCGGTATACGCTGGGAGAAAAGAAGGCGATGATTAACGTCGGCTCGGTCGGACAGCCGCGTGACCGAGACCCCAGAGCCTGCTACATCATATTGGAAGGCGATACGATTGCCTACCGCCGGGTTGAGTACCCGCTGGAAGCCACCATCGAGAAAATCATACCGATTCCCGAACTGGATAACTATCTCGGCCAACGGCTCCGGGAAGGAAAATAGGCGATTTGTTCGACCTCCTACGCCGCGAACAAACTCTGAAACCGAGGATCGCGGAACAGTTCGTCTTCCTTCGTCGGCGTAGATTCCAACAACTTTTCAACAAGCATATCTGCCGAAAAATTGTCGCTCTGGGCCAAAAAATTCATCACGAGCCGATGACGCAATACCGGCTTGGCCAAGGCCTGAATATCCTCGCAAGTTACATGCGGTCGGCCATGCAGCAACGCTCGTGCCTTGCCGCCCAATACCAAATACTGCACCGCTCGAGGGCCAGCACCCCAAGATACATACTGCTTGACGATGTCCGGTATGCCACGCTCCTGATCCACACGAGTCTGGCGAACCAATGCCAGTGCATAACGCGTAATGTGGTCTCCCATCGGAACCTGACGGACGATCTTTTGCAATTCCAAAATTTCCGCTGCCGAAAGAACCGGCTGAATATCATCCGTTCCGAGCGAAGTCGTTTTGCGGACGATTTCAAATTCTTCTTCAAACGAAGGATATTTGACAAAAACCTTGAACATAAACCGGTCTTGCTGCGCTTCAGGCAACGGATAAGTTCCTTCCTGTTCGATGGGATTTTGCGTTGCGAGGACGAAAAACGGCTGCGGCAACGGATGCCGATTGCGCCCGACTGTAACGCGGTGTTCCTGCATTGCTTCGAGCAGGGCGGATTGCGTTTTGGGCGGTGTTCGGTTAATTTCGTCGGCAAGGATCACATTGGCGAAGAGCGGGCCTTCGAGGAATCGGTAGGCTCGACTGCCGGTATCGCGATTTTCTTCGATGATGTCGATGCCGGTAATATCGGCGGGCATTAGGTCGGGCGTGAATTGAATTCGGCTGAAGCGTAGGTCGAGCGTGCGGGCGAGTGTGCTGACCATAAGGGTTTTTGCCAGGCCGGGCACGCCTTCGAGTAGGCAATGTCCTTGTGCGAAGACGGAGATGAGCAGTTCGTCGATGACATTGGTTTGTCCGACGATGACTTGCGACAGTTGGCTTAAGATTTTCTGTCGGGCGGTTTGTAATTTGGCAACGACGTCGGTATCGGACATAAAATGGCGGGAGAAAGGGAGGCAGAGTTGATTTTCACGCATGGTCCGCAATTTGTCAAGGCGCACGAGCCCGGGGGCGTTGCACACGAGCCGGGGGCTAACGCCCCCGGGTTTTGACAAAAAAGCCGCCAACCGTCCTTCCAGCCTGCACCGGAGGGACGAAATTGCAATCCCGTTGCCGAACGGAGGGCATGCAGGGCGTGCCCCTTGCATTTCGCAAAATTTACCCTATCATGTGCCGTATCAGTGTCTTCGGAAATCGAAAGCACCAAAAATTGTTCCACCAACCCCTTTAACTGCATAAAATTGCACAAAATACAATGAAGAAATTTTTCGCCCTTTGCTCCATGATTGTCGCCCTTGGCTTTGTAACCGGCTGCGGCGGCGGAGATACCATACCTGCAACCGGTCCAGGCTCGCCCGGAGCAACCTCACACAGCGACGATGCAACTGCCACGGAAGGGCAGGAATCCAACGGTGATTCTGACGAAAATGATGCTGAATAAGCCTCAAAATCAACTATCGTTCGGCGGCGCATCCTCGGTTTATGCAAGGTTCATGCGGGGTCTGCCGCCTTTCCCCTTATGGTAGGACAATTCTAACCTGAACGCACCAAACCATGACTAAAAAAGAGATTGTTCGCGCGATTTCCGAAAAACTCAACATGACACAACTCAAGACGAAAGACATCGTCCAAAGTGTGTTCGACAGCATCGTTGAAACGCTCGTCGAGGAGAATCGCATCGAGTTGCGTAACTTCGGTGTTTTCGAAGTCAGGAAAAGAGCGGCAAGAAAAGCACGAAACCCTAAAACCGGCGACGAAGTGATGGTTCAGGAGAAATACGTCGTCGTGTTCAAAGCCGGAAAGGCTTTGGAAGATGCCCTCCAACTTAAGGAAAACAAGCGAAAACGAAAATAGGGGCACAATCATTAGGCCAAAAACCGCCAACGCAGCCAAAGGTGGATTTTTTGCCAAGCAGGCAAACGGACCCGAACGCTTTGCGTAACCAACAGCGGATCGCGAACCATCTTGCCGTACAACGCGTAATAATAATTCCACATCAAACCGAAAGCCCGACGGCTGTCGCGGTTGATGAACTCAAAAAGCGGCAGCGATCGGTCGTAATAAGTCTTGCAACGGTCTAATTGATAGGAAATCAACTTGGCGAACTGTTCGTTTGGTGCTCTCTGCAAGCCGTCAAGCATTGCATCGAAGTGTGCGTGTGTGATGCCAAAATGCTGCAAGTCCGACTGCGGCAAGTAGATTCGCCCATTTTGATAGTCTTCTCGCAAATCCCGAATGATATTCGTCCATTGAAAAGCGGTGCCGCACGCCTTTGCGGCATCGCAGACAGATTCTGAAGCGAGCGGTTGGGCCGTCCCCCAAATGGCAAGCGAAGCGATGCCGACCGAACCCGCAACCTGATCGCAGTAAGTCAAGCAGTCATCGAATGTTGCAAACGGCTTTGCCTCAATATCGGTTTTCATCCCGTCAATCAGTTGGAAAAACGGTTCGCAGGGAATGTTGTATTTTTCGATAATCATTTTGAGAGCCGGCAGATAGACCACTCCGTCGCAGTCGGGAATTTGGTCGGCATTATTCAAGACGGCATTGAGCGTGTTTTTCCATTGATTGAGTTTTTGCAGTCGGCAATCTGTGGTATTGGAATTGTCGGCAATATCGTCGGTAAATCGGTTGTAAGCATACAGGATTTCCATTGCTTGTCGTTTTTCTTTGGGCAGCAGAGCGAAAGCGGGCACGAAGTTGGAATTGGCTTGCTTTGTCAGTTGCCGACAGGCCTGAATGCTGGAAGAGAGCGGAAAACTCATTGTGTTATTGTACCATAGTGATTGCACAAGGGCGGTGGGCATTGGCCGCCGTTGGTTCCATCAGGTTTGACGCATCAAAATTTGCCCTGTATCTTTTCCGCACTTGTGATAGAATCACCGCATGTCCGAAATGAACAATCGCTGAGCACGCAAATGCCGTTCCTCGGCGGAGGATACGGCACTGGGGCTAATTTTGAGGAACAAATTGCTGTGATGCCTCACGCAAAGCACTGCTTATCACCGTCAAAGAAGCCGTCGATAACTCACTCGATGCCTGCGAAGAAGCAGGCAAGCGAAATTGCGAGGATTCACGAATGAACTTCCGGCTTTCATTTCTTCTTAATTCAGGCACAATTACAACCATGTCGGCACTACATCTTTCTGACACATTACTCGACAGTTCTGTTGCCTTGTTTCATCAACTGGCACCGAGAGACCTGGCCATTTTTCTGAACAAATTAACAGAGACGGCATCAAACGGCACATTGCCGTTGACACGCTTGAATTGTTATTGATCGTTGTTGTTCATGCGGCGAGTATTCAGGATCGTGATGGTGCGAAGTTGGTATTTGCCAAGATGTGGAATCGTTTTCCACGTTTGCATTT
>WRKP01000043.1 GCA_009778035.1 Planctomycetaceae bacterium | reverse complement strand
GCAATGCGTCCTCGAAGTTTTGGAGCCAAAATGCATATGGGAAATAGCATGTGTTTTCCGAAATAGTATTAAAATTCCCGTGTTTTTGGCTCGTCCAATCTTACGCCCCCGGCTCGTGCGATCACGCACCTGCAGTTCCGATTCGAGGCAGGAACCAATGCACTGGAACAAATGACCCAAATCGGTTATACTGCCCCGATTATATCGCGATTTTTCCCGTTCAACGTTCGCTCCGTTCAAATGCCGGACGCAAAACTCTTACCGACATTGGAATCCCCAAAACAGTTGAAAAACCTTTCAACCGAACAACTTCACGCCCTCGCCGCCGAAATCCGTAACGAACTCTGCCGACTCTACGACCACCGCTCCGTCCACTTCGCCTCCAACCTCGGCGTCGTTGAACTCGCCATCGCCCTCCACAGCACTTTCGACTTCGCACACGACCGACTCGTTTGGGATACCGGCCACCAAATGTATCCGCACAAACTCCTTACAGGCCGATTCCGCCAATTTTCCACCATCCGAACCAAAGGGGGACTTTCCGGCTTTCCCGACCCCAACGAAAGCGAATACGACCTTATGAAAACCGGACACGCTGGCAGCAGCGTTGGCACCATTCTGGGCATCTGCTGCGGCGATGATTTGATTGCCGCCCTCAATCAACACCCAAACGACCGGCACTGCGTTGCCGTCATCGGAGATGGTGCCTTTTCCAGCGGCGGCGTCTACGAAGCGATGAATCACGCCGGCGGATTGCGGAAAAACATTACCGTCGTCCTAAACGACAACAAAATGTCGATTTGTCCCCGCGTCGGCGGACTCGCCCAACACCTCGACGGCCTGCGGCTGCATCCTCGGTATAGCCGATTCAAGCAAAAAGTCCACGCCGTCGTTGACCGGCTGCCGCTCATCGGCGGAACCGTCGACTTGCTGCTCCGAAGGTTCAAAAACACGCTCAAAACGGCACTCATCGGCGGGATGTTCTTCGATTCGCTCGGTTTTCGGTACATCGGCCCGATTAACGGACATAATATCCCGCGTCTGCAACGGTTTCTTCGGATGGCACGCAATCTTGAGGAGCCGGTCTTGCTGCATATATTCACCGAAAAGGGCCGCGGATACAAACCCGCCGAGGACAATCCGACGGCGTATCACGCTCCGCCCGCCCGCTTGGAGGCCGCCTATCCCAAGGTAGAGAGTCCCAAGGTAGGCAGTCGACCGCCGGGTGACTGCGTCGACAAAACCGACCCGGAACTTCAATCGGCTGCGCCGATGTTGCCGCCCGGCGGTCAGCAACCTACCTTTCAGCAACCTGCTTCTTCACCACCGAAAACCTTCACCGAACACGCTCGAAATGCAATCGGCCAGTTGATGCAAAACAATCCCAAAGTCTGCGTCATCACGGCGGCAATGTGCCAGGGGAATATGCTGGAGCCGGTTCGGGAAAAGTTTCCCGAAAGGTTCTTCGATGTCGGAATTTGCGAGTCCCATGCCGTGGTGTTAGCGTCGGGCTTGGCCAAGTCGGGGATGATTCCGGTCGTTGATATTTACAGCACTTTTTTGCAAAGGGCATACGACCAGATTTTCCAGGAAGCGTCGCTCCAAAATTTGCCGATGATTTTCGCGATCGACCGGGCGGGCCTTGTCGGTCCCGACGGGCCAACGCATCACGGCGTGTTTGATCTGGCATATCTTCGTCCGTTCCCGAATTTGACCGTGATGGCACCGTCCGATGTTTGGGATTTGCAGGCGATGTTTCAACTTGCCGAACGGTTGGGCGGCCCGGCGGCGATCCGCTATCCTCGGATGAATGCGGCAGAGATGGGGCGGCAGCGGGAATCTTTGCAATTCGGCAAGTCGGAAGTCGTTCGGCCCGGCGAACACGGAATGATTGCGGTATGCGGAACGTTTGTCGATTCGGCATTGAACGCGGCGGATATTTTGAGCGGGGAGGGAATCGACGTTGGCGTGCTCAATGCTCGTTTTGTCAAGCCGTTGGATACGGAAGCGTTGTTGGAGCCTGTACGGCGGGGGCGGTTTTTGGTAACGGTCGAAGAGGGAGTGCTTTTGGGCGGTTTTGGTAGTTCGGTATTGGAGTTAGCCAATGCGGAGCGGCTGGATACTCGCAGGATATATCGTTTGGGCATACCGGATCGCTACATCGAGCACGGCGAGCGGGGGGAACTGTTGGACGACCTCGGATTGAATACGGCAAGCATTGTGAACGCTTGCCGCAATTGTTAGCCGTTGCCTTCGGGACGCATTCTCTTGCATCGCAGGAGCGGGGGCATAAGCCCTCTGGTAGGATGTCGACCGCCGGGCGGCATCGTCGGCGATAGCCGACTGGAGGGCGTGTTCGGCAACGGTGCGGAGAACCCACGCATCGCAGGAGCGGGGGTACTTTTTTTGGAAAATTATGGTAGAATTCGCTTGCACTCGTCGGGAACATTGTGTATCCATTGTAAAAGCAGTCGCGGGAGGGTCAGGTGAGTACAGATCAGCCGAATTATCCGTTTGTTCAGCGTCGTGGGACGGGACTGAACCAGGACGGTGTCCCTCAGGGGCCGCCGGCGGGTGTGGAGCGGCGTAACCAGTTTGGAAACAGTTATGATGGTTTGTCGCCGGAGGCTCAGGAATTAGCGGAAGCGATTGACCAGTACAAGTTACAGAATCGGCGTCGATTTATTACGTATGAGGAGATGCTTTCGGTGATTAAATCGTTGGGATACCATCGGTAGCGAGCGTATTTGGAGAGATATGTTGTGGTGAGGTCATCTAAAAATAGGGGTCATAGCTCAGTTGGGAGAGCGCGGCGTTTGCAACGCTGAGGTCGTCGGTTCAAGTCCGTCTGGCTCCAATGGCGTAAAGCCAAGCAACACAATCACTTACCACAATTAGGACATTGCGTTCCGGTTTGAATTGCTGAATTAGCGTACACAAATTGCTCTGGACGCGTTTTCGTCATCCCGGCAAGCCGGAAGTGAAGTCCGAGCAATTTGCCGAAATTTTTCCCAAAAAAACTGAAATTACCCTGGACAAAATGCCGAAAGATTTTGTATCATTTCGGCTCGAAAACGTTTTGGGCCGAAGGAAAAACGCTAAAAGGGAGTTTATCGTGAAATTTGTTAAGGGATCTGCCATCTTGCTGGTGCTGTGTCTTGCCGCCTACGGAGCCTTTACGCTCCTCAAAAAGTCCCCACAAATCGATGTCTCCGATACGGATATTGCCTATTTGGAAGAAATCGGAATCAGCATAGCCGATGGACAAGCGGCCGATTCAGGACTCTCCGCAATACTCGGAGGTATCGAAGGAGCACCGCCAATCGGCTCCTCTTCCGGTATTCCAGCAACCGCCACCGGCAGTTCCGTCCCGCCCAGTTTTCTTGGAGGAACGGCAAGTACGGCTCCGCCCGCATTTTTGAGTGCCGCAATGGATACCGCTCCGACCTTCGCTCCGGCATACACGGAACCCCAACAGGCCGCCGAATTTCAACCATCGGAACTGTTACCGCCAACATTTGCCCCTGCATTCGATGCCGTCCCCTTGCCGGATTCTGCATCGCCGGAGACCAGCGAGCCAGTGCAGTTTCTAGACCAAGCACCAGCCTTCGACGCATCGCCGCTCGAGGCACCGCCCGTCGATGGCTTGGCTCCTGCATTTGAAGCCTCATTCTTCGACGGCTTGCCGCCGCCGGAAATGCTCGCCTCGGTGGGCGAATCGCCTCCGCCTTGGAAGGAAAGTTGGGATGGACCCGCATCGGGCATCGCCAGCATACCTCCCCCAACGCCTCCCCCCGCAAAGCCTCTTCCGTCCTTCTCTTCTGCTCCAAAAATTACTTCCCTCCCCAGTACAGGTACAACATACAACGCACGATACAATTCCGGTCCAAACACCGCTGCTCAAACGAGTTGGGATGGTGTTCGCAGGATTGAACCGAATCAGACCGAACACAACCAGAATAGGCAGCCGCAGAGTCAATCGCTTGCTTTTTCGTCGTCCGAAAGCATTCCGGTGGAATCTGCTCCGGCCAAATATACGCAAACATCCATTCGGCAAACGTTGACGTTTGAGCCGGTCAAACCGGAGGCGTCATCGAGCGGGCCGGTCGTCGTTTTTGGAACGCCCAAGTCGCCCAATTCGACGCCGACCAATCAGGCATCGCCCAATCAGGCATCGGCCACTCCGTCGCCGCAGGTGGAACAACCGCCCGTATTAGCGACCAGTCCCCTATTAGCGACAACCGTATTGCAGCAAGTGCAGGCGTTGCCGCCGTCGGCCACACCGCCCATTTCGCCGCAAGTGCAGGGTTTTATCCAATCGCAGCGTCAGTTGGCCGAATCTGGCGACGCGGAACAGGTTCGGCAGGCCTTCATCCAGTTGAGTCAACTGTTCGAATTCAACGAATTGGGCGATGCGGAACGGGCGATGGTACAGCCCATTTTGGATGTTCTTGCACTTCGCGTAATCTACGCAGGCGATGCGCATATTTTGGAAGACCCCTATCGGGTCAAGCCGGGCGAAACGGTCGAATCGATTGCAAGAGATTTCAATTTGACGTCGGCATTGCTGCGGAAAATCAACGGTATTGCGGTGAATCAGGAAGTGTTGCCGGGAACGACGCTCAAAGTATTGCACGGCCAATTTGATGCTCGGATTTCGGTCCACCGGAAGGAGTTGACCTTATTGCTCGGCGGATTGTATGCAGGCCGATTTGCGTTTGCGATGCCGAATTCGGGTGCTGTACCGCAGAGCGGAGAACTTTTCGTAACGCATAAAGCCGACCGGATGATCCGGCTGAGCAATGGTTGGACGCTGGGAACGGCATATGCAAGCGATGCCACGATTGTGTTTACGGACAAGGACGCTCGGGAGATATTTGACATTTTGTCCGAACAGTCGGTACTCGTGTTGGAATAGATGTTGGAATAGAAAGGGGTGCTGCCGACTGGGACGGCTAACGCAAAAATGCCTCGATCCGGTCGAAGGATTCCCGAAGCACCTCAAGACTCGCCGCAAACGATGCCCGAACATAGCCCTCACATCCAAATGCACTGCCCGGCACCATCGCAACGTGCCCCTGATTCAGCAATTCCAAACAAAATTGCTCCGTATTGTCCGCCCGTTCGCCGCCTAAAAACGCCTTCACATTGAAAAACGCATAAAACGCTCCCGTCATTGCCGGACAACTTAACCCCTCAATCGCGGCAATCCGTTTGGCAACATAATCCCTACGCTGCGTAAAAGCAGCAAGCATCGACGCCACACAATCCTGCGGGCCCGTCAGTGCCGCAACTGCCGCATGCTGACTAATACTGCACGGATTCGACGTCTCCTGGCTCTGCAATTCGCCAATTTTTTGAGCCACGTGAAGCGGACTCAAAGTCCAGCCAATCCGCCAGCCCGTCATCGAATACGTCTTGCTAACCCCGCCGACTACAATCGTTCGGTCTTGCAAACCAGGCCGAAGCGTCGGAAAACTCACGAAATCGTTGCCGTCGTAGACTAACTTGCTGTAAATCTCGTCGGCAACGACGAATAAATCATTCGCCACCGCAACATCGGCCAGGGTTTCGAGTTCGCTGCGGCCGTACATCGTTCCCGTCGGATTGGACGGGTTGCAGAGCAGCAACATTCGGGTCTTCGGCGTGATTGCGTTTTCAAACTGTTCGGCAGACATTTTGAAATCGTGCGATTCTTCCGTTGGGACGATGATGCCGACCGCACCGGATAACTTGACCAATTCGGCATAGGATACCCAATAGGGAGCGGGAATGATGACTTCATCGCCCGGATTGAGCGTCGCGAAAAAGGCGTTGTGCAGAGCGTGTTTTGCCCCGTTGGCAACGACGACTTGAGCGGGTTCGTAATGGAGGGCGTAGTCGGTTTTGTATGTTGCCGCAACGGCTTTTTTGAGTTCCGGGATTCCGCTGGCAACGGTGTATTTTGTATGACCGGCTTTGATGGCGTCGATGGCGGCATTGCAGATGTGCTGCGGCGTGTTGAAATCGGGTTCGCCGAGGCTCAAATCGTAGACGGTTTTCCCCTGTGCGGCCAGTTCTTTGGCTCTCGCCGACATCGCAAGCGTTGCGGACGGAGCCAAACCTTGGGCGATTTTGGAAATTTCGATGCTCATAAATCGAGGGGTGATTCTAAAGCAAAGCACGGCCGTTTGCAAGATGGGGGCTCCCTGTCCCGGCCGATTGACGTGATGCTCCCATTGAGATTTGGGGGCATTTGCGGTACACTTACTCCCGATGGAAGACAGTGCTTATTATCTTTTATTGCTTGGAATTGTCATCGTCATTATGACGCTGTTGCGTCGAATAGGACAAAAAACCCGACAAAATGCAATAAAACAAAAAGAAAAAGAAGCCGCTCTCAAAGCCGCAAAGGTCGCCGACCGCAAAAGTCAAGCACAAGCCAACTTTCAAGCATCGGCAGCAATCCCGCCGAAATCGCGGATGCCGGTGGCCGCTCATCCTTTGGGAACACCCTTCGTCGGCGGAGTACAAGGGCACGCGGCCCGATGGGAAGCCGAAATCCACCAACTCGGACGCCAAATCATCGGGCAAATCGACTCCAAAATGGCTGCTCTCCAAGCGATCACCATCGACGCGAACCGGACGGCCAATCGGCTTGAAATTCTTGTCGAACATTTGGAGCAAATTGCCCAGGAACAAATTGAACGGCAACAAGCAATGATCAGAAATGCTGAAACGAGTGCCGAAACCGATGCGGATACCGCATCCCCATCGGCGGTGTTGCCTGCGGCTGAAGCAGAATCTACATCCGATGCCGCTCCGCTTACCGAAGTCCTGCAAGAACTCGCTGAAGACTTGGAAGGTATTCATCAAAAAATCCAACAGAGCACGACCTTGCGGGAGGAGCCGACGTCGGCAACCGTCTTGCGAATTGAAGAGTTGCAAACCACAAGTATCCGCGGCGAAGTTGAAATGCTGGCGAATTACGGTATTGAGCCGTTGGAAATTGCACAACGGCTAAACATCTCCGTCGGCGAAGTGGATTTGATTTTACAGGCATCTGTAGTAACAGGAGCAAGCCCTTCGATGCCGTAGCCGGTTACAGTAGCCATTACAATCTTCGCCTTGCCTTCGCTCCCGCTGTGTGTTACAATCGGGCAGTTCCCTCTCCAACAAACAACCTCTCACTATGTTACGCCGCTCGCTCTCGTTTTTTAGGAAGTCCCTGGCCTGTGCCGCGGGCTCTGTCATCCTTTTCTCCTCGCTCCTCCACGCCGCCGAATTCAAGCCATTCGTCGCCATCCAAACCGCAGGGCCCGTCGCTCTCGCCGATGTTGCCCAAGCTTTTGGGGTAACGGTCCACTCGATAGATCCGGCCATATTGGAACCCCTGAAAAATATGCGAGGCATTGCTCCCAATGGAAAAATCGGCCTCGCCCTCCAAATCAACGAAGATGCCGTCTTCGGATTGGATGCCGTGATCGTCTTGCCGATCACCAACGTGGCCAATTTCAACATTCCCGGCCTGGAAATGCCCCTGATGGCGGCCAAAATGCAAATGGGGGCACCCGTCAATGGAAAATATACCATCCGGGACATGCCGCTGGGTGAAATCGTCGCCTTCCAAAAACGGGACTATTTGATTTTTGCCACCGAAGGTGCCGCTGGTTTTGCCGAAACAGGCAATCCCGACACGCTCTTCGCCGAAATCAATACCGCTCTGGAAGACTCCGTATTCGGCCTGACGATTAAAACCGAAAATATTTCCCAGGATGATCTTCAAATGGTATTCGAACGGTCGGCCTTGCTCGGACTAGACGTCGATCCCGATGAGATGATGGAATACCTTGATATGCTGGGCGCTCAACTCGGCCCGAGTGTTATGCAAATTATTTCAGACACATCCTCCCTCACGATGGGCCTGGGACTCGACCCGAAAACCTTGGATGTATCGTTGGCATCGCTCACCGTCGCCAAAACGAATACCCCGTTGGCCGGGAAATTCCAGCGGGTCAAAAATGCCGAAACGAAACTCGGTGCCTTTTTGCTCGAAACGCCCCAAACGGTTTTTGCTGTCAGTCTGCTCGACTACCTAACCGACGCGGAAATCGACGGGGTTACTGATTTGCTAGATATTTTCGCGGAAAGTTTTTTGCAGGGATTCATCGAAGCATTGGAAGAAAATGAAGGCGACGGAGCACAAATCGTACAAGCACTCGAATTGTTCCTGGAATACATCCGGGACTCGATGAGCATTGTCGCCGAAGAAAGACTGCTGGACGCGTCCTACACGCTCAATGCGGACGGGACGCTCATCGTTGCGACGGCAACGAGCAATGCCGCACGGTATATGGAACTGGATAAACAATTTTATCGTTCGCTGCTGGAAATCTTGGACGATGAAGACTTTACCGCATCCGTGCTGGGCAGAGTGAAACATGAAACCGTTTCGGGATATGCGTTTTACGGCTTGCCGAATGTCTTCTCGGAATTGCCGGCGGGTATTTCGCTGCCCGACGAGGCGCGAAATGTGTTGACAAACCTGCCGTTGAGCGTCTACTGGGCGGTTAAGGAAGGCGAAATCTTGGTATACGCCCTGGGTCTTGACGCAGACAAAACGGAACGGGCATTGAAGGAGGTGTTGGCAAGGCCGATGAGCGGGGCACCAATGTATACGGGCGTGTTTGCGATGAAACCGTTCGGCGAATTATTGCTCCAACAGGTATTGCCTTTGTTGGAATCATTTCCCGCGGAGTTGGATGCGTCATTCATCGCCGGTACGGTAACTGCCTTCGCCATATTAGGGGCGATGGATGCGGATGCCAAAATGACGGCAACGATAGAGCGGCCCAGCGACAATGCGGTGCGTGAATTGTATCGGATAGATGGCCGGGTTACGCGGACTCTATTGGAGGTCATCTTCCGACCGGCAATTGTTGCAGCGCAGCATGCGGCAAACCGAATGCAGTGTTCGAACCATATGAAAGTGATAGGGCTTGCGCTGCACAATTACCACGATGCGTATCAGGCGATGCCGCCGCTTTATACAGTCGATGCGGACGGCAAGCCGTTGCATAGTTGGCGGGTGCTGATTTTGCCCTTTATTGAGCAAAACGCCCTGTTTCAGCAGATTCGCTTGACGGAACCGTGGGACAGCCCGCACAACAGTCAGTTTCATCAGGTGCGGATTCCGCTCTATGCTTGTCCAGACAATCCGAATGTCGCAGGCCGGTTGAATTGTACATATTCGGCAATATCCGGCGATGTTGCTGGCCGCAATGCGGTGGCTTTTGTCCCCGCCACGGAGCCGGGAAAACTGGTCGGCAATTCGTTTGTTGCGATTAGGGACGGAACGAGCAACACGCTGGCCGTCGTGGAGGTTCGCCAGCCGTTTAATTGGATGGATCCGACGGCGGATATTGATTTGGATACCTTTGCCAAGGGGATAAACAAGCCGGATGGGCGGGCGGGCAGTTTTCACACAGGCGGAGCCAATGCCGTTTTTTTTGATGGTGCCGTTCGATTCATAGATGATACGATTGACTCATCAATTTTACGGGCACTGGGAACATGCAGCGGTGGCGAGGCCGCATCGCTGCCGTAAGTGGGAAAAGGCCGCGTCGCCTTCACTTCGTTGCCGAAGCATTTTCATGATTTTTGAGAATTTCTTCCGCAACGGCTCGGCGGGTGCTGCGTACATCCATCGCCCGCTTTTCAATGAGCCGATGCGCCTGCTGTTCGCTGATTTTGTGATGAAATATCAATTCGCATTTCGCCCGATGAATGATGCGAATGTCCTCCAGTTGCCGTTTCAGTTTATCATTCTCCGCCTGAATACGCATCAGCCTGCGTTGTGCCGCTCCCGCTAATTTCAATGCAGACCAAAAAACGGATTTGTTCAACGGTCTCGCAAGAACCAACACGCCGTCGTTTTCACAAACCGCCGATACCGCATCGACATGTTCGCCCGATACCACAAAAAGGACTTGTGCAACGTCTGTTGAAGCGACATGTCGAGCCAAACTTTCGCCGGACTCATCCCGTAACGGCGAATCGACGATTACCAAATCAATGTCGCGTTCTCCGAACAATCGCCGTGCTTCATCGGCTGACTCCAAGACGGCGAGCGGCTTTATGGACGCTGCGGCCAGCATCTCCGTAAAAAAAGCAATGCTTTTTTTCGTGCTTGAAACGATGAGTGCGTTTTCCATAGGGTTACAACAAAAGCCTTAATTTTTTGCCAGAAATTGATATGCCGACACTCCGGCGCAAGCCGGAATGATGCAAAAAATGGAGTAACATTTCTGGCGAAAACATCACACCACACCGAAATACTGTTCCCTATCAAATTGGGCTTTATCTTCAGCGGCGGCAAAAGCAGCGGCCTCCGCCTTCTTCAACGTAATGTACTTCATCAACAATTCCTCGCCGACAACTTCCCTGACAAAACTGCTGTTCTCCGCAAGAACGATCGCTTTGTCCAAAGCATCCGGCAAGGGAATGAGCGTTTTTGTGATATTTTCGTCGGCTGTGTACAGGTCAACATCCACGGCATCCGGCAATGCCCGCTGACTTTCAATGCCGTCAAGTCCAGCAGCCAAAATCAATCCAAACGCAAGATAAGGATGCAGCGATGAATCCGGCGAACGCAATTCGAGCCTGACCTTTTCGCCCACTGCGGCGGGAATCCTGATTAGCTGCGAACGGTTCTGATGCGACCAAGAAATATATTTCGGGGCCTCAAATTCGCCAAAACGCCGATACGAATTGGCAAGCGGATTCAGGAAAAGCGTCATTTCGGGCGTTCGAGCCAGTATGCCTGCAATAAAATTTTCTGCAATTTTTGACAGTCCTCCGTTCTGATTTCTGAAAACATTGATTCCGTTTTGAGCGAGCGACAGATTGACGTGCAGGCCGCTTCCCGCCGCACCCGGCAACGGCTTCGGCATAAAGGACGCAAACAGTCCATTTCGGGCGGCAACCGCTTTGACCACGGATTTGAACGTTTGCAGATTATCGGCAGCGGCAAGGATATTACTGGGTTTGAAGTCGATTTCATTTTGTCCGGGACCTTGTTCGTGGTGCGAAGATTCCGGTTTGATGCCCATTTCTTTGAGCGTCAGGCATATTTCGCGGCGGATGTTTTCGCCCTTATCGAGCGGCGAAATGTCCAGATATCCGCCTTTGTCGAGTGTTACGTTGGTCGGTTCGCCGTTTTCGTTGGTCTTGAAAAGATAAAATTCGCATTTTGTGCCGACATTGCAGATGTATCCCAATTTTTGGCATCGCTCGACGACCTGTTTTAGCAGGGCTCTGCCGTCGCACGGGAAGGTCGTCTTGTCGGGATTGCGAATATCGCAGTAAAATCGCACGACACGGCCTGGCCCCGGCCGCCAGGGGAGGAGCATCATAGTATCGGGATCGGGAAAGAGGAGCAAATCGGACTGCATAACGTCCCGAAATCCTTTGATGGCGTGCGCATCGAAGGAAATGCCGTTTGCGAAAGCGGCGGGCAGTTCGTCGGCCACAATGGCGATATTTTTGTGGAAGCCCAGCAGATCGCAGAAACTGAGCCGGATGAATTGGACATCGTTTTCCTGGACAAATTCGAGCACTTCGTCTGTTGTGGTGTTCATGGTGTGCATTTTTTTAAGCATATACGGAGCCCGCGGCACTTGCCGGAGCCTGCGGGTCCTGTGTTTTTGTTGTGTTGTTGTTTGCAATCGCAAGATTGCGATATTGTGAAGCAATCATTCCGGCTCTTCCTCACCGTCACCGTTCGGCGCCCAATACGTCGGACGATTCTCGAGACTCTGCTTGGCAGCCGCTCGAACCTCGGGACTCGAATCCCGATGCAATGCCTGGACGAGAGTCATCCGGCTCTCATTTTTCCGGCCAAAAACCAACTGATCCGCCGCTTTACTGCGTAACTTCGGAATGTTGTCCCGAGAAAGCACATCGCATAACGCATCCTCTAAAAGCGGGACAATTGCACTACAATAATCAACACATAATAACGCCTTCGCCCTGATAATCGGCTCGCCCGCACTGAGCATCTGCGAAAGTTCCACCGGCGTCTGCTTGTCCAACTGACGCACGATGTCAAACATCTGGCGACGCTTGTTGTCGTCCAACTGCTCAAACACCTGCATAAAACGATTGAACCGAAAATTGGGAAGCAGTTTCAATACCGTATGGCGAATCTCTTCATGCGGGCTTTCAATAAATTGAATAATCCGCGTCGACGAATTGGGCACATCGCGGCTGCTTAATTGATGCAACGCCTCCATTTGCACCGCAGGGTCTGCATCCGCCGCCGCATCCCATACGAGTTGAATGACATCCGCCTCGGAAAACGTGGACAATGCCGTCAAGGCTTCCAACCGCCCTTTGCCCTGACCAAACTCAAATATTTTCGACAAACATGCCCGCAAATCGCTGCCGTTGCCGCGTAATCCTAGGTTTTGCAGAAAAAGAATCAGACCGCATTGCGATTCGGCGTCCAAATCCGGCAAAATACTGCGTAGTTGATTGACCCAGGGCAATGCGGGCAAGTTGGATAAATTCGTTTTCATTTCGATCGAAACCGGCTTGGTGATGCTTTTTAGAAAAGCATTCAAAAAGGGCGCATCCGAACGCTCCGCGATGACTTGCGTAATGACGGGCGGAGGGTTAATCCTATCCAAACACCGGACGATAAAGTGAATCAGATACGGATCAACTTCATTTTGCAAGCGTTGACAGGCCGCTGTGCATATCGGAGAATCAGGGTATGTCAGTTGCTGACACAATTCCCGAGCCGCTTCGGAACCGGAAAGAAAAGGATAAAGCCGAAGATAAACGGTCAGCGTTAATTCGTACTTGGTAAATCGGTATTCCCGGATTCGTGCCGATAGAATCCCTATCAGGTTGGGCAATACGGTATTATAGAGCAGATGATATTCATTCACGTCGTGTGATTCCAACGCCGCCGTGTACTTATCCAGGAAATTCAGGAAATTGGTATGTAATTGAACCCTATCCGTTTCCGATTGGGCCTTATAATTGTCGGGATTGAGGCAATACGTCGCCAGGGTCGTCAGGACTTCGTAAAAGTTTTGCGTATAGGCCAACCGAAAGGCTTGCGGAGCCTGGTCTTTGTCGATGATTGCATTGTGCAAGACGGGAACGAGTTGTCCGCGGTGTTGGTTGACGAGATCAACTTGTTCGGAATTGTCGGGATCGAAGTTTTGGATAATGGTATCGAGTCCCTCACCGCTTCGTTTGGAGACGAGTGCGGAGGCGGCCAGATTGCGAACGGTCTTATTGGTAGATTGAAATGCGGACGCGAGCAGGCCGGGTGCTGCTTTATTTTTTGATTTGGCAATTATTTGGAGGGTCAGATCAATGCCGTGTTTCATCGTTTGCAAGAGCGAGGAATGCGGGCGATTCTAGCAGATTTCTGACGTTTTCGCAAGGGCAAGAGCAAACAGGTCGGTTGCCGACCTAAAACTTGCGATTGCCCTGCGGGCCGCGGGGGCTTGCAATCGGCCGCAGAACATGGTAGAATTCCCCGCCATTGATTCATCCCTTTAATTTGAAAACAGTATGAAATCCATAGCCAGCCTCATTGAAACCGCCCGCAAGTCCCTGCAAGATGTTAACTTGGTCAACTTGGGGGGGGGGGCAATTTAGGCGGAACCGTTGCTTCGGCTAAAGCAAAGCGACGCAAGCGTGGCCGTATCGCCCGCATCGAGGAACTCGAAGGCCGCGAAATGCTCTCGGCAATGCCCTTCTTAAGCACGGATGATTCTCACACTACTCTTCACGAACCGATACCATTTTCCGAAGTTTCGGCCCCATATGAGCACAATTTCGCCCCGCAGGCAGGCCCGCTGCCGGGAGGAGCCCCGCCCGAAAACGCCCAGGCCCGCGACCTGGAAGTCTATAACGACCTCATCGCCCGCGGTTTCCATACGGCACAATTCGTATGGAACAACGACGGGCAAATTACCCGGATACATGATTTCAGCACACTTAGCGGAGTTTTAGATGTTTCCGGCCTCACCGCACTGACGAGCCTGCATGTCCAGAACAGCCCACTGACGGAGTTAAACGTCTCCGGTTGCACCGCACTGACGAGCCTGCATGTCCAGGACACCCCACTAACTGAGTTAAACGTTTCCGGTTGCACCGCTCTGGCGAGCCTGCATGTCCAGGACACCCCACTAACTGAGTTAAACGTTTCCGACTTCACCGAACTGACGGTGCTGCGTGTCCCTAACAACCTACTGACGGAGTTAGATGTATCCAGCAACACCGCACTGACGACGCTGGAGGTCTGGAGAAACCAACTGACGGAGTTAGACGCCTCCGGCCTCGCCAATTTGCGTGAACTGAATGCCTCGCAAAACCAACTGACGTCATTGGACATGTCCGGTTGCACCGCTCTAATGATGCTGAATGTCAGCTACAACCAACTGACGGCGTTAGATGTCTCCAGTAATACCGCCCTGACGGTGGTGGGGGGCAACAACAACCAACTGATGTTCTCCACGTTGAAGTTGCCAAGTCATACGGTTACCAATAGTAACTTTTCCGGCCAAGCCGCCGTGCCAATTACTCTTAAGCCGGGCAACACCGTTGACCTTGCCAGCGAAAATGTCGCCGGGATGACCTCGTACACGTGGCATTATTCCGACGGAACGACAGTCAACTCGTCCCTCTACACGGAAGCAGGCGGTGTATTCACATTTCACGGACTGTCGGATGATACTGTTACTTATGTCTCTATGACCAATGCCGGGTTTCCGGGCATGACTCTACAAACAACGCAAGTAACGATTGTAGGGGAAACGGTGGAACTCACTAGCATCATTCCCAACACCAATTCCCCGCAAGTTGGCGATACCATCACCACTACGCTTACGCCTAGCGGCGCAACGGCAACTTATCAATGGTTCCGCGGTGATACTGCAATTGCCGGTGCTACTTCCAGTTCCTACACGGTAATAACTGCCGACATCGGTTACGCTTTGCGAGTCGTCGCTACCGGCACGGGTGAGTATACAGGCATGGTCAGTCATACTTTGACCAATGCCGTGCCGCCTGTTGAAACACCACCCGACGAAGTAGACATCATCTCGGCAACCGGCGGAGCCAATTCATTAACCATTGCTTGGACAGAAGCACTAACGGTAGAAGGAGATTTCCAATACCGACAGGGTAATTCGCAATGGATGACTTGGCAAGGAACATATATTGGCAATAGCATAACAATCGTCGGCTTGCGTGCTGGTCAATATGAAGTGCGGTTAGTAGATGCACAAGGAAATGTTAGTTATCATGAAAACAATATAAATGTAACTTCTTCTAATGTACATATACCCAACGCACTCAAACCACGAGTGCGAGTAGAGCGGGCAGCAACTACGATCAACAGTATTACACTGAATTGGACGGATCCTGTCCGAGCTACAGCGGAAAGTAATGCTCGATATGTCGTTACTTACAGCATTCGAGAGGGCCGGAGTTGGCTGCCGGTAGAACAATTTACCACAACGGAAAATAGATATACTTTCACCGGATTGAATCCAAATACGTCTTACCGGTTTAATGTTACGGCAGTCAATACCCAAGGCGAGGAAGGCCGAAATAGCAGAGGAACGATTACGAGCGGAGTGAACGTCACTGCAAAGACAACGAATTATACCGCGGTGCGAGCAAAGGCGACCGTTTTGCGTGGAAGTAGTGATGCTAGTATTAGTTTAACACCGCCGAATGTTAATCGGCCTGACCGATGGCCGATGGGCATTCGCGGCAATGCCCATTATGCTACTTACTATGAAGTAGCAATCTACAATAATACTGTATCGGCAAGGAATATCCCATCAAGCGTACCGATTGCATTAGACATGATAACGATCAATGATGAAACTACTGGCATCATTGCGGGCAATGCTACTTCATTCTATATATCCGGCTTGACTTTGGGCCAGCGGTATACGGTAGTGATACATGCAGTAACGGTCGATGCGGATGGCATTGAGACCAAGTCGGCAATGACGCGGGTATTGTTGAATATCAGGGCATGATCCTAAAATTTTTGCCAGGAAAGTAGCATTTTCGGTTCTCATCGCAACAGCATGCCCGGCGGGATGAAATCATACGCGACGGCAAGCACCCTAATCGGATGCACCGCCGGCTTGCGAGAACCATGCAGCATCTGCACGCAACAAGACATACACTCCGAGACGCCAAAATCAATTTCCAAAGAACGCAATGACCGAAACAACGGAAAACCGATCTGCAATGAATGACGATAATTCTGCTGCTTAAATCCCCAAAGTCCTCCCATCCCACAACACCCACGTTCGAGCCGCTCCAGCCCCAAACCAGGTATCAATCGCAATATCCGCTCCGCTGGCATCACATCCGTCGCCAACGATGCTGATAACGATAATCCACTACACGGAGCATGATAACCGATCCGATAAAGCAACGGCTGAAAATCCCGACGCAGTTTGCCCGAACGATGATATTGCAATAAAAAAGAACAAAAATCAACGACATTCTCCGACAATAAATCCAATTCTTCCCGTTCTATCAAATCACGGTAGTCCTTCGTCAAACACGATGCCGAATAAGGCTCTATCGTTACGATTTTATATCCCTGCCGGATCAAATCCGATAAATGCGACGCATTATACCTCGCCAAACGCTCCGCCCGACTCGCATGTCCCACCGAAAACGAAACCTTGCCCGACGTTTTTTGACGAGCCGGAACATGCACCGCAATGCCGTTATGTTCCAAAATCTGAACCGCCAATTCGGCAAGTTGCGGATCAAAATAATTGGCGTGCGTATCCAAAAAGAGCGCAACCTTGGGTTTGGTTGTCTGGTCCGACTCCGTCTTTTCCGGCGACGCTCGATGCAGCAAGGATGACCAACGCACACGATGCAAATACGGCTGCGATGCAAGCATCGGAATAACCCGACTTTGCGGGATTTTGATTGTTTTTTCCAACAGCCAGCGCACCGTCCGGTTTCGCATTGCCGTATTGAAGATAAAATTGCCGTGAGCGAGAAACTCAAGCACTTTATCCAATCGGGACAATATCGAATCCTGCAACGGCAGACCGTGTGCCGCAACGTAAGCCGCCTTGCTTCGGAAAGCGAGAACGTTAATGTCAACATTTGAGGGACATTCAATATCGCACATTCTGCAATGAAAACACGCATCGGCAACTTCCTTCGCCCTGTCCCAGGTTAAGGCTTCCAGGCCGATGTCTTGCTCCAAGATGCCGCGAAGCAAGTCGGCTTTGGCACGCGGAGCATTTTCAATCATAGCAGTTCCGCGAAAGAACGGGCAAATCCGGCTTTGCGGATCGAACCGGAAGCATTCGCCGCAACCATTACAGCGGTATGCCGGTTCGAAAACATACGAGGGGTCCCATTTCAACTGGATTTCGACCTGGTTGGGCGATATGCTTTGAATGTTAGCCGTCGAATCCTGTTCGACGCTGTTTTCGGCACCCCGCAGGGCGAGACGGCTAACAACGGGACGGCTAACGGCAGGGCTCACTGCGGGATTAACAACAGGACGGACAACCGGCGGGGGTTGACCACGCTTTTCCAATCCATGCCGAAGCGATTGCGTCCAGGATTTGCCCAACGGAATCACGCTTCCAGGATTTAACAAATACAACGGGTCAAACGTTTCCTTCATATTCCGAAATAGGGACATCAACTGGGGAAACTGCTGCGGGACAAATTGCGATTTTAGCAAGCCGGTTCCCCATTCCGAACTGATTGTCCCGCCGTGTTGCCAAACCGTCGCATAAACCTCTTCGGCCAGCGACGCAAGCGTCGGAAACATATCCGGTTGCGATGTATCAAGGAGCGGATGCACCCGAAGATGTCCCTGCCCGATGTGTCCCGAAATCGAAGCCGTCAGGTTGTGCTTTTGCAGCAGCGAAAACAGATCGCCGACAACATGGTGGATCGCATCGACGGGGACGGCAATATCATCGAACAGCGGAATCGGCTGGATGGTTTGGTGCATTCGGCCAAGAATCAGTTCAGAACGGCGGATGATTTGGTCGAACAGTTGAAAGTCGCGCTCCGTGTTGACGCGAATTGCATGGAAACTGAGTTGCCGTTTCGTTTGAATCAGGTCAACCAAGTGTTTTAGATTATTTTGGCAATCATCGGCGTCGAGCGGCTCTGCGAGGGTTCCTGAATTCAGTTCGACGAGCAGGGCGGCCTCGGCATCTTGAGGGATGAGCGGTCGGTATCGCGAGTCCCAATCCCGAATCATCGTCAGCCGGCGGCGGTCAACCAATTCGCACAGGGCGGGCCGGAGCGGCAACACGGCGGAGACGGCTTCGAGGGCACTGAATATACTGCGGAAAAAAAAGGCGGCTGCACCTTTGCGATTCGGCGGAGAGACCGTTTTGAGCGTCGCATCGACGATGATTCCGAGCGTGCCTTCGCTTCCGGTAAAGAGTCGGGCAAGGTCGACGTGCGATCCCTGTAAAACAGCGTGTTCGGCATAGCCTGCTCGGTTGACGGCAAGTTGGTTGGCCGATTCAAGGAGTTGCGAACTGGTTCGGTTTTGCAAAATTTGGGCAACTTTGCCTGCGTAGACATACTCTTTGCCGTAGGCAATTTCTTGAGCGAGGGCAACGCTGCCGTCGCCTTGGAGCGGTTGGATGAGGGCATTGCGGTCCAGGGTGAGGACGTCGCCGTTGGCGAGTACGACGGTCAGGGCGAGGAGATGCTCGCTGGGAAGTCCATACCGGAGATAATGGATGCCGGCACCATTTCGTGCAAGGATGCTGCCGAGCGAGGCTGAAGAGACATTTCCGGCGAGGGGGCCGAAGAGGCGGCGTGATGCCTTTTCGGGGGAGAGGCCGATGGTGGAATTGAGGCTTCGCCGCAGTAAACCAGGCTGGATTTTCACGGAATCGTTGCTGGTTTGCAGGAGTCGTCGCATGTATCGGGAAAAGACGAGGACGATGCCGTTGCCGAGCGATTCTCCGGTGAGGCTGGTGCCTGCACCGCGTGGATGTAGGGAGATTTCGGCTTCGGCAGCGTATCGTGTGATGGCGATGACGTCGTCGGTGTTTCGGGGATAGACGACGCAGACGGGTTGTGCCTGTAGGATGCTGGCATCGGTTGCATAGAGTTGTTGCGTAACATCCCCGCATCGGACATCGCCTTTGATCAGTCCGCGTAGGTCTTCGCGTAATCGAGTTTGCTGAGCGGCGGTCAGCGGCATTGTTTTGATATAAACCGAATTGTTGACGAATTGGAAGATATTTTGCGATGGTATTTATTAAGCCAACGTTCGCTACCGCTCGGGAACCTCCAGCAGAAATTGGTGCATCACCTTCCAATGCTTGCCGGTTATGTACACGTGATTGGTCTCCGGGTTAAACGCAATTCCGTTGAGCACACGGTCATGCAAATCGTTGCGGTGCTCTTCCGGCACGAAGGAAGCCATCTCGATCCAGCCGATAACGTTGCCATTTCGCGGATTGATGCGGACAATCCGCGTCGTTTGCCAAACATTGGCCCAAATTTCACCGCGTATCCATTCCAATTCGTTCAGATTCCGAACAGGCACCGGCCTGCGTTCCATCCGGTCAAACACATCGATTCTCCGCTGCAATGCGAACGTTTTAGGGTCAAGAAACCGCAAATTGTTTGACCCATCGCTCATAATGAGGTGTTTTCCGTCGTATGTCAGTCCCCAGCCTTCGCCGGGATATTGGAAATGCCCTGTTCGTTGAAATGTTTTAATATCGTAGATGAAGCAGACATTGTTCCGCCAGGTAAGTTGAAAAAGCGAATCGTCGACCAGTGCCAAGCCTTCGGCAAAAAATTGACGGGGTAAATCCACCCGCTCAGTGACGATCCCTGTCCTTGGTTCGACTTTCCGGAGCGACGATTCGCCATATTGACCAGCACTTTCATAGAGGTATCCGTCATGCCAGAGCAGTCCTTGGGTATAGGCACTCGGGTCATGCGGGAAGGTGGTAACATACCGCAGGGTGATATTCGCGGGCAATTCTGCCTGGGAATGGGGCACACAGAACCCTACCGTCAAGAGCCCTATTGCCAAACAAGGGGCAAGCCGTATGAGGTTGCGAATCGGTGCCATCGAATGTACGGGATGAACCATTCGGGTATTCTATCACACAACCAGCGTCGGATGCAATAGGGGCAAGTGCAGGTTTCTAACAGGGTAGGATGTTGACCGCCGGGCCTATTGTTCCGGGCATTTTTTCGTAATTCCGGCTTGTGATGGAAGGATTCTAACCCAAAAAAGGGAATTGCCCCTTTGGGTCACAAGATTTCACTTGCTCTGTGATGGCCGCACGATTACTGCCGGTACTCTGGGCGGATTCATTGCCACTTCCCGCAATCTTTCCCAGTCAGGAACCGCCTGGGTTTTCCCCAACGGCAAGATTGAAGGTAATGCGACCATTTACAGCACCGTGACCGACCGTGCCGTTGTACAAGGTTGTGCCGTCGTGAACCTCGGCTGCTAAAGACTTCTTTGTTCACGTACTGCCACTTGAAGGGATAGCTGGTGTCTTTGCCCCGCCGGAGTGTGCATCGATTATCCGCTGCTTTGACTTCCCGGCGCATCAGATAAAGTGGATTGCCGTTGGGATCGAGTTTGAACTCGCCATGCTGCATTGTGGCCGGCATGATATTTCCGTCCGGCATCAGGCGATAGCCCGCATCCCCGCCCCGATGCGTCGCACGCAGGGGAGTGTAGTTTTTTCCCATCACCTTGACGAGCCCCATCGACATGAACGCATTCACGCTATTGTCGAAAGGCACGATGTCTTTGGGCAAAAAAACCTTTCGAGGCGAATGGCTTGGGCGAACAGGATCATACAAAACTTATGAAGCGTATCCGTCACATGCCGAAACCCTTTTTCGTATTCGGGATAATCATTCCGCAGCGGAGCAAAGAGTTCAAAATACGTTTCCTGCCCCAGTGAAAGTGTTTCTTCAATAATCTCTTCAAGCGATCGTCTCGGCGGCGTGCGGAGTTCCCCATGATCCACGCATGAAAATTGATCAAGTTTGTACGTCTTCCGGTGATCGAACCGTTGGGTATGCCCTTCGAGTCCGCATGCCTTGATGAGCCGCAGAAAAAGGAGAAATCTAAAGTCCCGAAGGGTGGTGTTTTCTGTCCGCCCAAACAGGATGGTATCGATCCGCTTCGTCGCCTCATCGTAAGGAGCCGGAACAAATCCCGGTGCCGTATAAATCGGAAACCGGGAGTCCGCAAAAAATCTTTGGGGACGGTTCAGTAAATGAGTCCGAAAATGGTTGATCATGGTTTCATTGAGTCATGGTTCCATTGGCTAATGGTTTCATGGTTTGCAAACAAATATCGCCGCCGAGGTTGCCGACGCTGATGGTGATGCCATGTTTTTCCGGCTCTGCGGTCAGCCGAATGGTACTCGTTGCTGCCATCCGTACATGGGGTCCCACCGCACCGCAAAAGGCATACAAAACCTCGCTCTCATTGGGAAGTCCATCTTTGCGGAGATAGTTTGTCGGGATCGTTTCTTCTTCATGGATCATTGTACCGGAGACTTCTGCAAAACCCTTGGAAAGATCGGTCGCGACCTCACCCTGCCCCAGTCCGCCGACCGCCTCAAATTGCAACCGGTTCCCCACTCGCGGATAGATGCGGCAGTTGTAGCCGGGACAGAAGAGGAGCGGTTGGTTCACAATCGTTTTGCGGGCCATTGGGTTCCCCCTGCTGACACCACTCGGCTTTGCCGTAAAATTCATGTTCCACCCGATCTGGAAGCGGCAAGACCCTGCGGGCTTTGTTCCCAACCTGCACCGACGCGATCCCCCGATGAATGAGCCAAAGAATACAAATCGGTTCGATACGCAGCCGCATGCCTGTTTTAGAGATTCGTTCCGTCGGCAGATTCCCCACTATCAAAGCGATCTGGATTCGTTGATCCGCATCGGAAAGAACTCTTGCGAAAGGGGGTGTGTCTTCGGGAATAACGACGGTTTGGGAAATGATTCTGCCTTCGGCTTCGCAGGAAAAGGTCAGAACATGGTGTTCGTCTTCCGTTTGCCATTCTGTTAAAAACACGGAGGGGAATGCGGTGAATCCTGCACCATAATTCATGCGCACCTTGATTCCCGAAAGCCATTCATGGGGAATGATGGAATGGCATTCGGCAACGAAGGGATACGTCCGGTACAGGTTATCGTTATAAAAAGATGATGTCGCCATTTATCGGCCTCCTAAGGAAACCCGAACCGTATTTTCAAATCCCTCTACCCGCAGTGCATCATCAAAAAAGCCGGGCGCATATGCGTTACTGGCGATGATCGAAACATTGTTCGACTCATCCCCCGTGAGAATAATTTCTGCTCCAAAGGTGTCCGAGCAAATCACCCGCTGAATGGGCACGGCGGACTCTTGGGCGGCATACGTTGGGTCTCCCACAAAGTTCGTTTCAATATGGACAACGCCCGAGGGTGATACGAGTAATTGTAACGTCGTGCCGTATCCGCCCGAAATAACAATATCGCCGAACATGATTTCGCCGGTATCGGTGATGATGCGTTCCACACCCACAGGAGGCACCATTTCGAGACATCGTGGCAAAAGGGCAAGGGATTGGAAAAGGTATGTGCACCGTCTTTCCAACTTCCCAGATGTTTGACGCGGCTACGGTTCAGAACGACAATGCCGCCGGATCCAGCATAGGCGGAGCACTGGAACTTTTCTTTTTGCCCGTTCCTTGCGTTGAAAGCAGACGGCTGTAGTAACCGCTTTTGATATTGCGTTCCAAGACA
>WRKP01000042.1 GCA_009778035.1 Planctomycetaceae bacterium | reverse complement strand
CGCCGCTACCACAACGAGGACAATCCATGTTTCACTCCCTTATAAAAAAACGTAATCCCTTGCAATGCAAACAGTATAACACGGCTATGCCGGTTTAACAATGCCATTTGCCAGAACAAATTGGTAGAGTTCTGCTTTGCACCCGGCGGCATCCGCAGGAACCCGGCGGCACCCGATGGAACCGGCGACACCCGGCGCCATCCGCAGGAATCCGGCGGCACCCGGATTTTGTGCCAGCAAGAATAAATGTCAAATACGCCGTCCGGTTTTTGTCCGGTTCGACAGCGAATAAAAAAGCCGCCCGAAGGCGGCAGGGTTCATTATTTCTAAAATCCTGACGATTTCTGGCCGACCGTGGCGGAGTGATGGCAAAACAGGAGCAGCGCGTCCTCGAATTTTTTGGAACCAAAATGCATGGGAAATAGCAGGTGTTTTCCGAAATAGTGGTTAATTTCCGTGTTTTTGGCGTGGTTGGCCTCTCCTTTCCGGGCAACGCAACTTTACACACACCGATAATTTTCTACCCTGCCTTCCCATTACGGTATGGCCGGTCGCCATGTAGAAAACTGCCGTCCGCCGTAGCGGTACAGTTTCATTGACGCAAATTTCAAATATCTTCACAGGATTGAGATTGTAGTAGTCGTGTGCAATCACATCACGCAAACCAATGAAGCCCGTCCAGTCGATACCGGCATATTGCATCAAGAGCGATTTGTTTGTTTTCACGTAAGACTTGTAGTATTTCTTCTCGTACCGGAATCATTCATTGTTTCCTTTCGCCAAACGATGCTTTATTGTACTATATTTTTAGGAAGATGATTGAAGGGTTGCCTTCACGAATCTCTTTATAGAAGGCAAAGCATGAGGGAGAGCGTCGTATATTTCCATGCATTACTTGGGCGAAGTCGCAACGGCAATATCGGGCATGAATGATGCCCTATATTTTGCAACGTGCAGGCACCCGCCGACTGTACGGGACGGCTAACCGTTTTGCCCGTAAAAGATTATAATAGGGATGTTATGCAAACGGAGGACTATTACCAAACGCTCGGCGTATCCAAAACGGCAACAAAGGATGATATCCAAAAAGCCTATCGGCAACTTGCCCGAAAATACCATCCCGATTTCAACCAAGATGATCCCAAAGGTGCCAAAGAAAAGTTCCAAAAAGTCCAGGAAGCCTTCGACGTGTTGGGCAATGCCGAAAAACGGCAAATATACGACCAATACGGCGTGTCGCCAGACCAAATGGGCTCCGGCGGCGGTCAAGGGCCCTTTCAATGGTCGTTCGGCGGAGGAACACCCGGCGGCAGAACCGCTGGGCGAGGCCCAAGTTTTCGCTTTGACAACCTCGACGGCATCGACCTGATGGGTATGTTCGGCAACACATTCGGCAACGCTTTCGGCGGGCCGCCACAACGCGGACGCGATCTCGAACAATCGCTCTCGATCCCCTTTACATTGTCGATTACCGGCGGGAAAATTGACATCCGAGTTGATGGACTGGCCGGCGGCAAGACGGTTGCCGTAACCATTCCGGCGGGAATCGTCGACGGCAAAAAAATCCGTTTGCCGGGCTTGGGCGGAGCGAGCCCCAGCGGCGGCGAGCCCGGCACTTTGCTGCTGAACATCCATGTGGAGGAACATTCGTGTTTTAGCCGACGGGGCGACAATTTGTATGTCGATGTTCCCATTTCGCTCAAAGAGGCGGTTTTCGGCACGAAAATTGATGTTCCGACGCCGAAGGGCAGCGTAACGCTGACGGTTCCGCCGGGAGCGACGAGCGGAATGAAACTGCGAGTCAAGCAATGCGGCGTCGGCAGCGGCGATTTGTTCGTAATTTTGCAGGTTGCGTTGCCCAAAAATTGGTCGAATGCCGATCTGGAATTGCTCCAACAACTCCAAACGGAACTGGAGTTGCCGATTCGAGCCAAACTCGCCTGGGAATGATTGAGCGGATGGTTTTCAGAAAATCTCCTCCAGCCGCTGGCCGAGGGCGGTCTGGATTTGCTCCGCACAGGCCTGATACGCATCCAACGAGCCGCCCAGCGGATCCGCAATGTCGCCGCCGTCCCGCCGAAATACACTCAAACGCGAATCCACATTGCACCACGACGATAAAATGCTCTCCCGATGGTGCCGTGTCATCGCAAAAATGTAATCCGCAAAACGAACATACGTTTCGTTCAGCGACAAAGAGCGATGACCGCTCAAATCAATGTCATATCCCTGCAAAATTTCGACGGCCTTTGCCGTTGCAGGCTTGCCCTCCGTTGCCGAAATACCGGCGGATAACACAACGATGCCGTGCTGCTCCAACGCATCCGCCGGACAATTCAACCGCTCCGCAAGCATCTTTTCGCAAAGATGTTCCGCCATTGGACTTCGGCAAGTATTTTCGGTGCAGACGAACAAAATCATCAAAGCCGCAAGCCGTTTGATCGTGTCCGACTTGAGAATGCCTTCCCGCAGGATTGTGTAATCGTTGCCGACAACTTTGACAATCGTCGACGGTTTCGGCGACGCGAGCGGGCCTCCGTCGATAAGCAGGTCGATTCCATTGCCGAGGTCTGCAATGATTTGTTCGACGCTTGCCGATTCGCCCTGGCCTGATTTATTCGCACTGGTCAGGACAATCGGCTCGTTCAGTTCGCTCAAAACCGGCAGGAGCAGGGGGTGGTCGGGAATCCGGCAGCAGATGGAGGATTGTTGCGAGACGGCTTGCTGGATGTCAGTCGGAAGTTTCCAAAATATGCTGTCGGGCGGGACATCAAGAACCAAACTGACGGGTCCTGGCAGACAGCGTCGGGTGAGTCGTTGGGCAAGCGGACTGAGTTCGCCGCAGAGGTCTTCGATGGAATAGGCACTGGGAAAAGCCAGTGCAAAGGGATGATTTTCGTTTCGGCCTTTGAGTTCGATGAGTTTTCCGACGGCTTGGCTATCGGCGAGGCGGACGGCGAGCCCGTAGACGGTTTCGGTGGGAACGACGGCGATTTTGCCTTCGTGGAGGGCATCGACGGTATTGGAAACGGCAGCGTTCCAATCACAATTTGAGAGGCATAGGTTGATGCGTTCCATAGCACGTTAGGACTGCCGAATTTGGCGTATTGTACCATAAAACACGGCAAAAAGGGCGTAGCCTGTGATATTAGGCACTTTGATACCGTCGCTTCTTGCCAAACTCGTCCCGTTCGGCTAGGATAATGCCATGATCCAATGCGATGTCTGTCCGCAGTGCTGTTCCTTGGCCGAAAACCAAACCGGCATTTGCGGAATGCGTACACTGAAAGACGGAAACCTCGTTTTGCTGCCCCATAGCAAAACGACCGGCTTTGCCGTTGACCCGATTGAAAAAAAACCGCTCTATCATTTCCATCCCGGCTCGAAAACACTATCCTTCGGCAGCATCGGATGCAATTTCGCCTGCCGATTTTGCCAAAATGCAGCAACTGCCCAATCGCACGACCTTTCGCTATTGACAACATCCGCAACACCCGACGACGTCGTCCGCCTGGCAAAACAACACCATTGCGAAAGCGTTTCATTTACGTATAACGAACCGATCATCTCGGCGGAATACGTCCAAGAAGCCGCCGCCGCGTGCCGAAATGCCGGCCTGAAAACGGTTGCCGTCTCCAATGGGTTCATTGCGGAAAAACGCCGAACCGCATTTTTCGACGCGATGGATGCCGCAAACATTGATTTGAAAAGTTTTTCCGCTCCGTTTTACCGAACCTATTGCGGCGGGGAACTCGAGCCGGTGAAAGACACGCTGCGGTATTTGAGCACGTCGCATACTTGGCTCGAAGTTACGACGCTGTTGATCCCTTCGCTGAATGATTCGGAACAGGAAATCGGCGAATTGTGTGCTTGGTTTGCCAAACATCTTGGCCGGGAAGTCCCTTTGCATTTTTCGGCATTTCGGCCTGCACACAAATTACCGGATTTGCCGCAGACGCCGCCGCAGACGCTGTTTCGTGCGAGGGACATTGCGATGTCGTTCGGCTTGCGTTACGTGTACACGGGCAACATTGATGATCCGGCGGGCCAATCGACGCACTGTCCGCAGTGCCATCAAACGGTTGTTTTGCGTCATCGGCATTCCGTTGAGGAGTACGAAATTGACGAGGAATCCTGTTGCAAGTATTGCGGCCAGTCCATTGCGGGCTGCTTCGAGGAGGGGTGAAGCGTGTGCCGGAAGGACGATTTTAGGGTTTCCGAACGAGTCCATTGTAAAACCGGCTTTTTTACTGTAGAATACGACGCACTGGGGGCACCCTATCTGAACGTTGCGTTTGAACGATGGATAAATTAGAAGAAATCAAGGCGGCCATTCCGCACCGCGATCCCTTTCTGTTCGTGGATGAAATCGTCGAATGCGAAGGGAACCGAATCCTTTGCAAAAAAACGTTTCGTGCCGATGAGTATTTTTTTGCGGGACACTATCCCGACAATCCGATTGTTCCGGGCGTGTTGCAGTGCGAGGCGGCAATGCAGGCGGGGGCGATTTTGCTAACTCGGCTCTTCGACAAAGAGGAACTCGTGGGTCGGCTACCCGTCGTGGCGAAGTTGGAAAAAGTCCGATTCAAGGAAATGGTGCGTCCCGGCGAAATGCTTATGCTCGAAGTCAAATTCAAAAGCAAAGTCGCAGGGATTTATTTTCTCCATGCCAAAGTTACCGCGAACGGCAAAACGACCGCTCAACTCGATATTGCCTGCGCCCTGATTGAGCAATAGAAGCCTCGTTCGGAAACCGCCATTCCGGCCCGGCGGAAGCCGGATGGACGGGAATTGTGTCCCGACAATTTGATTATGCTCTAAAATATCCCAATGCTCCAGACCATTCCGCAATTACGTTCATTCGCCCAATCCCAACGCCAGTCCGGCAAACGCGTTGGGCTCGTTCCCACAATGGGAGCACTGCACGAAGGACATTTGAGCCTCGTAAAATTGTCCCAAGAACAGTGCGATACAACGGTTGTTTCCATCTTCGTCAACCCGACGCAATTCGGGCCCAACGAAGACTTCGCAAAATATCCCAGAACGCTGGAAAATGATTTGCGACTCCTCGAAACACACGGCTCGCCGGCCGTTTTTGTGCCCAATGCCGCAGAAATGTATCCCAACGGATTTGACACATCAATCCGTGTCGGCAATGTTGCGTTGCCGTTTGAAGGAGCCATTCGGCCTGGACATTTTGACGGCGTCGCAACGGTCGTCTTGAAATTGTTCCTCGCCTCGCAAGCCGACGCGGCGTTTTTCGGGCAAAAGGATTTTCAGCAACTTTGCGTCATCAAAAAAATGGTTGCCGACTTGAATGTTCCCATCGAAATCGTGATGGGCCCGACGATTCGCGAGCCGGACGGTTTGGCGATGAGCAGCCGAAATCGCTATCTTTCGCCGGATGACCGTTGCCGTGCGGCCGTGCTTTCGCAAAGCCTATTCGCTGCCGAAAGGATGATTATCCGCGAAAATATCCGGCAGGCCGAGGCGATTAAGCAAAAAATAAGCGATCACATCCTCGCGGCAGGCGGCATGACGATTGATTATGTGTCCGTTGCCGATTCGCTGACGTTGCGAGAACTCGAAACGATCGACCGGCAAACGGTCATCCTGCTTGCCGCTCGGATTGGAGCGATCCGGCTGATTGATAATGTTCTCGTAGAGAACGCAGTGTGATGCGGATTTCCGATTGCGGCTCCGACAATGTTTGGGTACAATGCTTCCCTATGACGCTCGAATCCCTTCGCCAGCAAATTCGGGAATACGACCAGCAATACCGGCAAGGCAAACCGCTGATTTCCGATGCCGAATACGATCGGCTCTTCCAAGAATTAAAACGCCTCGAACAACAAGGCCGCGAGCCGATTCCCGTCGACAGTCCCACACAACAAGTCGGCGATGCTCCCATTTCGCCCTCCGAAAAACGAGTCCGGCACAACATGCCAATGCTCTCCATCGAAAATTCCTACAATATCGACGAACTTCGCGAATTCGGAAAGCGTGTCAAAAAATCACTCGACAATGAACCGACCTGGACCGTCGAACTTAAAATCGACGGCGTTGCCATCTCGCTGATTTATGAAAACGGAAGCCTCATCCAGGGGCTGACACGAGGCAACGGAATCGAAGGCGATGACATCTCGCATAATCTCCATATGGTCATCGACATCCCAAAAACGATTGCAAACAAGAACAGAATCGAAGTCCGCGGCGAAGTCTATATGCGGAACTGCGATTTGGCAAAACTCAACGAAGAGCAGCAAGAACGCGGGGATAAAATCTACAAAAATGCCCGAAATCTGACGGCGGGAACCATTTCGCTCAAAGACCCAAACGAAGAAACCGACAAAAAAAAGAAACTAGAAATTTTGGCAGAACACGAGCGTCGCAAACTGCGGTTTTTTGCACACAGCGTCGGTTCATACGAAGGGATTCAAGCCAAAACGCATTGGGACTTCTTGCAGGAACTTGCCGTTTTGGGAATACCGATTACGCCGTGTGCGAAACTGTTTGCGTCCTTCGACGAGGCCGTGGAGTATTGCGAAGCGTTTCACAACGACGACCATTTATCCGACCTCGACTTTGAAATCGACGGTCTTGTCCTAAAAGTCAACGATTTTTCCCAGCGTGAACAACTTGGAGCGACGGGCCATCATCCCCGTTGGGCGATTGCTTATAAAGTCGAACGATATGAGGCAATCACGGTGCTTCGGGCAATCACGGTGCAGGTCGGCAAAACAGGAACCATCACGCCGGTTGCGGAACTCGAACCGGTCGAAATTGCCGGTACGACGGTTTCGCGGGCAAGTTTGCACAATGCCGAAGAGATCGAACGCAAGGATATTCGCATCGGCGATGTGGTCGTCGTCGAAAAGGCGGGCAAAATCATTCCGCGTATCGTTCGAGTCGAAAAACATTTGAGGCAAAAAGAATGGGAACCGTTTGTATTTCCGACGGCGTGTCCTGAATGCGGCGGTGCGGTCTCGAAGGACGAGGACGGCGTGTATATTCGGTGCAATAATGCTCGGTGTCCGGCACAGTTCAAGGAAAAACTGCGGTACTTTGCCAGCCGAAATGCGATGGATATTGAGGGCTTGGGCGAAAAATTGATTGAGCAACTTGTGGATTCTGGCGTGCTGCGGACTTTCGGCGACCTGTATCGGCTTGATGCGGAATCGCTCAAAGGTCTTGAACGGATGGGCGAAAAGTCGGCGGGGAATTTGCTTGAAAGTATTGAACAGAGCAAGAATCGGGAACTGTCGAAGTTGTTGAATGCACTTTCAATTCGGCATGTCGGCAATCGGACGGCAACGTTGTTGGCGGAGCATTTTGGCAGTTTGGACCGCTTGCGACGGGCAGCGGAAATTGAAATTGCCGAAGTCGATGAAGTCGGACCGGCAATTGCGAAAAGTGTGTTTGAGTTTTTTCAGAGGGAAAAAGAGATGTTGGATGATTTGTTAGAGGCGAGCCGTTTCGCTTGCGGATCGCAGCCGTCCGGCATCCCGCGGGCGGGGCGGCTCTCGAATATGACCATCGTCGTAACGGGCACATTACAACATTTCAAACGCACGGAAATCGAGGGAATCATAGAATCTCATAGCGGTAAGGTATCATCGAGTGTATCGTCGAAGACGGCATTTGTATTGGTTGGCGAAAATCCGGGCAGCAAGTTGGCCAAGGCGGAAAAACTCGGCGTGCGGATCGTCAGCGAGGCGGAGTTTTTGGCGATGCTGGAGCATTAGAGCGTCCCGTTCGTTTCTTGGCATTAAACTTTTCGATGGCATCGTAAGTCTCTTTGCTAAGAATGTGTTCCATCGCACACGCATCGCGTTCGGCAATTTCCAGCGGAACGCCGAGAAGCGACAGAAATTTACACAGGATTTCGTGCCGTTTGGCGATTTTTTTCGCTTCGACCGTGCCCGCTGCGGTCAACGTGACGTAACCGTAAGGTTCCTGTTCGACAAGGCCATGTTTTTTGAGTTCGTGGATCGCAGTATGAACCGACGGCATTCGGACATTGAGTTTAGCAGCAATATCTTTGACGCGGGCGACGGTATTTTTTTCGATCAGTTCATAGATCGCTTCCAAATAATCTTCCCGGCTTCGCGTTAATTGCATGGTGCGTCCTGACGGTGCGGCGGCTTTCGGCCATGTTAGCCGAAAAGCGGAGGGAAAACAAGCCGAACGATGAAGGGCGAATCCCCATTGATTTAATCCGTTTAATTGTTTAGCATGCGGCAACTAGGGAAAGAAAAAATGTATCGAATTATTTTGCTCGCGTTGCCGTTATGCTGCTTGAGCGGCTGTCTCTTCGACACGCAGCACTGCCGACAACCGAATCTGTTTCAGCCTGGATACATCTCCGACCAACAAGAACGGACTTGGCAGTTTGATCCCTTTGCCAGTCCGACGATGGGCCCAAAAATCGTCGGCGACCGCCCCCACGGTGCGCTCGATCCATCCCCTCGATTGCCGACAAGACGTTAATGTGTATCTTTGCAAGCCCCGTCATTGCGTTTCGCTTCCGTGAACTCGCCCCCCAATGAACAACTACCTCGAACTCCCCCCGGACAAACTGGCCGCTCTATTTCGCGATTGGCAACTGCCTGAATACCGAATCAAGCAAATCCGACGCTGGATTTATGCCCGAAAAATAACGGATTTCGAGCACATGACCGACCTGCCGAAAACTGTTCGCTCGCTGCTTGCCGAAAAATTTGGTTCCATCCTACGCAGCAAAGAGTTGAAACACCATATTTCCGACGATGCTTCACAGAAATTGCTCCTCGAATTGGAAGACGGCGAACGCATCGAATGCGTGTTGCTCCAAAATGACCGGCATCATCGCACTGCCTGCATCAGCACTCAAGTCGGCTGCGCAATGCAATGCTCGTTCTGCGCCAGCGGAATGGATGGTTTTGTCCGCAACCTAACCCGCGGCGAAATGTTGGAACAGTTGCTCCGCCTCAACGTCCTGCTGCCCCAGGATGAACGGCTGACGCATATCGTCGTGATGGGAATCGGCGAACCCATGCTCAATCTCGACGCATTGCTCGATGCTCTTGGCGAAGCGACCCGTTCTGATGGACTTGACATAAGCGTCCGCCGGGTAACGATTTCGACCGTTGGAATTCCTGTCGGTATTCGGAAACTTGCCGATGCGGTCGTTCAAACGGGCAAGGGATATAAACTGGCCGTTTCGCTCCATGCGCCGAATGATACATTGCGTTCGCAGATCATTCCGTATAATTTACGCACGAGCATTGCCGACATTTTTTCTGCAACGGATGCGTATTTTGACAAGACCGGCCGTCGGGTAACGTTTGAGTACACGCTGATTGAAAGCTTGAATGACCAGCCGGAGCATATTACGCAGTTGGCGGGTTTGCTTCGTCATCGGACGGCCCTGGTGAATGTAATTCCGTTGAATCCGGTATTGGCATTGAATTTTCGTGCTCCGTCGGGCAAGGCGGTGCAGCATTTTGTGGAGCGGTTGGAGGCGTGCGGCATACAGGTCAAGGTTCGCTTTCGCAAGGGCGACAAGATTGCTGCCGCGTGCGGCCAACTCCGCCGGGGAGAAAGTTAGGGCGTTTCCCAGGTTTCTATGGAAAAAACCGCCATTTCCGGCCCAATCCGCGTCGTTCCTGACTACTCCATCGGAATCGCACCCGCAAGCAGTTCCGCAATGCGAACACAGAAATTCTCGTTCATCACCAACACTTCGCCCCTCGCCAATAATCGGCCATTGATAAAAATATCAACCGTTTCGCCCGCCATCTTGTCAAGCGGAACGACCGAACCCCGCCGCAAACGCAATACATCCTCGATGTACATATACGTTCGGCCAAGTTCGACCTTGACATCCAAATCAACTTCGCTAATCAGGTCAAGCGTCGCATGTTCCGTGCTGGGAACCGTCCCGCCGAATTCGGGAAACTGAAATTCGATGACTTCAGCAGGCAAATTCGTCGGCGTTGCTGCGATGGAACGCAACGAATCCTCCGCCTTTTTGGCAAGATAATCCAAATCGCCCCGAGGGATTTCCTCTTCCTCATCGTCGCTGGAAGCGGATTCCACCGGAACTGTCGGAATATCCCAGCCGGGCGTAAATGCTGCCGACGCAGCCGGCGGCGGCGGTGGTTTCGGCGATGGCGGTGATGCCGGCGGAGCGGACGGCGCTGCTGGGGCAGGAGCCGCTCCAAAAAGAGCGTTTAATTCATCCTGACTGAGCACGCCGCTATCGTCGGCTGGAGCCGAAGCCGACGCAGATTCTTCGGACGAAGAAGCCCCGCCGCCTATCCCGCTGAGAAGACGTTCTATCTCACTCTGGTCTAATGAATCGCCTGACATTGCTGCTTCGGATTGTTGTTAATACTGCTTTTCGCGATTGCCATCGGCCACACCGACCCATCGCCCGGAGGTTGGCGACGCTCTCATCCTCCGATTTTGCTCATTCCCACTAATTTACCGCCAAACTGGGATCGCGAAGAAATACTTGCTGCACCCAAGGAGTGCCGAGAACTTCGTTGATTCCACGTTGTACCTTTGCCTTGATGGCCGTATTTCCTATTTCTTGACGCTCTTCGGTTGTCGTGCCGCCCAAGATGCTTGTGATGCGGTCAACAACTTCATTCATCCGCAGTTCGTATTGATTGTCGAATCGTCTTGCATCGCTTCGCTTGACTTGTACGAACAACGTCACTGAAAACGTCTCATTTTCGCCATTTTGCCATCGGGAAACGGTAAACTTCTCCCCGTCTCTGATGGGTCTTTCGACCATCCGTTCTGTCGATACCACGTCGCGTGGCACCAGGCTGGGATCGTCAATACCATTGGCGGCTTGTCCAGCCTGGAGGCCAAATCTGTCTTCGACTTGGGCTCGGGAAGGCAACACGAAAAACAGCACGATCATTTGGAACAGGAGGAGTCCCACAAGACCGAGCGTGATTTGCAATCGGTACGACTTCGGCTGCACCAGTTCTTCGGCGGAATCTGGGGCAGGAGCCTGTTTTTGATCTTGCTTTTGTTCCTTTGCCATATCACTAACATCGAACAAAAAAGAGCCATAGTACCAGTTCCCTTGTGATTTTACTGATTTTAACGGAAAAATGCAAGAGGGAAGGGTGAGCGGGCGATCTGCAAACTTCCCGCACGGTTTCCACTACCGCACGTTGCGAATTTCAACGAGCGATCCGGCCGAGACGCCCGTTTGCTGCACGACTTGCAACCGCTGCCGATCCACTCCAAGAGATACCAGATAATCCCAAACACTGACCGACCTGGCATATGCCAAATCCAAATCGCGGCGGTACGCAGAAGATTCGCCCGATTGCACCTGGCCAATTATCAGAATAGTGTCCTCCGTATTCGGCAACACATCAAGCAGTTGCCAATAAACCGTATCCAAATCCCGTTTCGCCTCGTCGGATAAATCATCACTGCCGAAATCGAATAAAATCGCTTGCCCAATGCGCCGTCCCTCAGGCCGCGGGATCGCCACGATTTGGGTCTGCTGATTGGTGCCGAAAAGTCCAAACCCGCTGCGCAACGAAGCCGTTGCCGACTGCATCTTCGTTTCCTGCACCGCACTGATCGCGTAGAGCAGGATGAAAAGGCAAAGCAACAGCGACATCAAATCGCCGTACGATATGAGCCAATCCGGGGCATCGGGACTGTCTGGCTTTTCAGGCTGCATTGTTGCTCGCCCTCCCTTTACGACGACATCGGCATCACGACATACACATATCCGCCGTCGTCCGCCGTGATTTTGACGGGATCATTATCCGGCGGCAGAAAAATCGAAACCACCGTGCTGGATTCCAAGACCGCAAGGAAACTCGTCATAAATTTCGGGTCTAGTTTGATTTTCTTTTCCGGCCCGTCATACGAAATCGTGACCTCGCTCATCGCATTGCCTATCTCCTTGCCTTCGCCCTTCAGCGACAGATTGCCTTTGTCGAAGATGAAATGCACGCCCGGATCCAAGTCCGTCGTCGTAATCTGCGCCCGACGGACTGCCGACAACAGCGTTCCGCTCTCGATTGTAACGGGCGTATCATCTTCCGTTTGCGGGATAATCGTCCGCCATTTCGGGAATCGGCCTTCGACCAGTCGGGAAAATACCGTGATGTCTTTGCACTGGAACAGCACGCGGTTGGCCGAAACGGCCATTTTGATGTTGTCATCTTCGTCGATGGACTTGTCGTTGAGCACTCTTTCCAAAATTTGCAGCGTTCGGACGGGCAAAATTGAGGCTTCGACCTTATGATCCTTCACGCATTCTCCCTTTCCTTCCTGCCAGGCGAGGCGGCGGCCGTCGGTCGCGACGACGGAAATGTTGTTTTCGACCATTTCAAAATAGACGCCGCCGAGAGCGTATCGGACATTTTCGGTATCGGTCGCGAAAACCGTCCGGCGGATCATTTCCTTGAGAGCCCTGGCCGGCACGTCGTGATAGGCATCTTCGCCGAATTCTTCGACATTGGGGAATTCATCCGGCGGCTGGGTATTTAGGTCATATTTTTCTTTTTCGCCGTTGACAACCGCATTGCTTTCGCTGCTTTCGATGGTCAGGCGGTCTTCGCCGGTCAGGTCGAGAATTTGCGTCAGGCGTTTCGTTGGGAGTACGGCTTCGCCGTTGTTGACGACGTCGCAGCCGAAGGTGATTCGGATACCGATTTCGGTGTCGGTGGCTTGCAAAATGACGCCGACTTTTTTATCGGCTTTAATTTTGACATTTTGGAGGATGGGTTTAATGTCTCGGGCTGCGGCGACGGAGGCTGCGAGTTTGAATTTTGGGGAGAAATCTTTGGGATCGAATTGTATTTTCATTAACTTTGCCATAATGTTTTATGGTGTGTGATTGACATATCGCATTTCCGCGATTGGGGCATATTGTAACGGATTTGATTCCGTTTGCAAGACGAGCGGGAGCGAACGGCACTTGGCAAACAATCCGCTCACATACTGTGTTCTTTACCCCGATTGTACCCGAATTTTTCATTTTTTTGCCGCACAACGGCCAAAAACGTTGTTTTTTTACACTTTTGCCCTCATTGCGGCGAGGGAGGGCTGCCCGCTCGAAAATCTATTGACGGCAACAACCAAGCATTGTACAATGCAACAGGTCGCACCTTGTCCAGCACACTAAAACCATGAAAAGACACATCCTGCGGAGTTTAGCGGTTGCAGTTGCAATTTTTGCGTTGTCCTGCAATGTTTTTGCACAGCCAGATTCAACATTGATAAGCAAACAAAACGATGGTAACGGCAACCTTACCCATACAATGGTCCTGAACGGCAGCGAAGTTTTCCTCTGGAATGCAGAAATTGCCGAAATGCTGAATTGTTCGCCAGAACAACAAAATGAATTCCAGCAGGTACTGGAAAAATTCTGGATACAATATCCCACTGAAAATCCCAGAACGCGAACGCAAACAACACAACTCATTGATGACATGCGGGAGGAAATGAACCAAGTTATGACGCCCGAACAACGGACACAATTTGGTGAAATGACCTTCCAGTTGGCCGGAGGCCTGGATGCACTATTCCTAGATGACCGAACTCTCGAAATCTTGGAGTTAACTGCCGAACAGAAGGATCACGTCCGTCAGATTGCAGAGGAACGCACCAAGGCATACCGAATCGCAATGGGTGAAATGCGGAACAATTTGCGGCCTGATGTGCGTGAGGGGAATGTGTTCGAGCGGATGGCACAGCAACGCGAGTTTGCACTTGACGTTGCCAATTCCGAACAAAACAAAAAGTTTGCGGAACAGATCAAAGCCTTATTGACACCGGAGCAACGAGCGAGGGGAGAAAAGTTGACTGCCGACGCACCGGCACTGCTGGACAAGATGCCGTTACAAGATCATGTACGCGAAAATTTGAGAGGATTGCGAGTGCGAGATGCGGAACGGCAGGAACAAAGCGAGCCGACAGCACCGGCATATGTGCCGGGAACAGGTTCTTGGCGTCCCGGCGATGCGATTCCCGAAAGGTATCGGCAAGAGCGGAACACACGCGGACGGTTTCCGCGACCGGCGGATCGTTGATGTCTATGCGAGGGCTTTCATTCGGAGAGGGTCGTTCAGGAATGCCTGAACGATGTGAATGTTTGCACTGTTGCCGTTTTTACCGCAGAATCACTCCCTCCACTGCCGGGTTCGCAGAACGTATACCGTATGTTTTCGCAGATTTTGACCAACCCCGCAACAGTTGCAAGGCGTACTACTGGATTCCGGCTCGCGCCGGAATGGTATTTCCCGAACAAGTCCAACCCGCGTTCGGCTTGCGTTTTTTCAGGTTCCCCCTTTCTAGTCTTCCCCTTTCAAGTTTTCCCCAGTGCAACTTTAGCCGTTTCGACGATTTTGGCGAATGCCGCCGTATCGTTGACGGCCATTTCGGCCAAGGTCTTGCGGTCAAGTTCGATTTGGGCTTTTTTCAGGCCAGCAATGAATTCCCCGTAACGCAATCCAAGTTGCCGAGTTGCCGCATTTATTCGCGTAATCCAAAGTGCTCGGAATTCCCTTTTTCGGACTCGTCGGTCTCGGGTTGCGTAGCAATTTGCCCGAACGATCGTCTCCTTGACGGTTCGGAGCAGCGTTCCGCGTCCGCCTCGAAAGCCTTTAACTCTTTTGAATAATCGCCGTTTCGCTTGTCGGCGTGCCGCTCCTTTTCGCGTTCTCATCGTTTATTTTCCTTTTTTCATAATGTATATGACGAAAACTAGGCCTTTCGGTCACGCGACCGAAACGTTACAGCCCGATTCATCTTTTATTGGTGCACTACTTTGACGGAATCAGTGCATTGACAATTTTGCTGGTTTCCGCTTTGGCAACGACGGTCGTTCCCCGCAGGTTTCGGCGTCGTTTTTTCGTAATTCGGTAGGCCAAATGGCTTGTCCCGCTGTGTCGGTGCATGGCTTTTCCGGTCGCAGTAACCTTAAATCGTTTTTTAATACCTTTGTGCGTTTTTTGTTTGGGCATTTTTCCCTCCACGAAACGATAGGCCGTCATTCTAACCGAAATCGAGCGGAATGGAAGGGGGAAAGGGATGCGTTTCGGGAGTGCGATTTTGTCAAAACGACTCGTCGCCGTGTTCGCCGAAATCTTCGGCATAGCCCTGTTCATGATGCTTTGCCAGATTCAAAAAACGCGTACACTCCTTGTGAAATACCAACTGAACATCATCAATCGCCCCGTTACGCTGCTTTGCAACAATGATCTCCGCTCGGCCTGAAAAACCCTTGGCATCCGCATCCTCACGACTCATATACATTTCCGGTCGATTCACAAACATCACCACATCGGCATCCTGCTCAATCGCGCCCGATTCCCGCAACTGCGACAAACGCGGACGCTCCTCCTTTCGGCCCGAATCCGCCTGGCGATTCAACTGCGATAAACAAAGCACCGGAATATGCAATTCCCGAGCCAACAACTTCAACTGCCGAGCAATCTTCGCGACCTGTTCCTGTCTCGGTTCATTCAAATTTTCCGGCGTAATCAGCCCAATATAGTCGATGACGAGCAACTGCAAATCCTGTTGCCGTTTGAGCCGCCGGGCAACCGCCGAAATTTCCATAACGGTTCGGCTCGGCGTGTCGTCAATGTGCATCGGCACGCTGCCTAACACGTTGGCCGCATCGAACAATTTGCCTCGCTCATCGTTGGATAACATATTGCGGCGGATTTTATAACTATCCACTTGCGTATGCGAACTGAGCAAACGCAGGGCCAACTCGATCTTTGCCATCTCGAGACTCACGAAGAGGACCGTCTGATTCGCGGCAGCAACATTTTCGGCAATATTCATGGCCAAAGCAGTTTTCCCCATTGAGGGCCGGGCTGCGAGAATAATCAACTCGTTGGGATGCAGGCCGCCGATGAGGTGATCCAAATCCGTAAAGCCGGTTTTGACGCCTTCAACGAGCCCTTCTGAATTACGGTCTAAATAAACGGATGCCTCCATCATCAACGCTTCCATGTCGGTAACTTGATTGACCGTCTGGGTTTCGCAGAGTTGATTCATTTCCGAGGCGGCTCGGTTGAGGAGGTCTTTCGTTTGCGTGTCGGGAGCGTAGGCATCGCGGACGGCTTCCGAACTGGTATGAATCAGTTTTCGCAGGGTCGCCTTGTCTTTGACGATTTTGGCATAATGTTCGGCGTGGGCGGCAATCGGCACGAATTCCAGCAACTCGCCCAAATAGGCCTGACCGCCGACGTGTTCCAGTTCATCCGACGATTTGAGGCTATTAACGAGCAGGAGCAGGTCAATTTTGCTGTTATCGCTGCGCATTTTCATAAGGTGGCTGAAAATGCGTTTGTGTGCATCGTGATAGAAGTCATCGGGATCGCGTAGGACCATAACGACTTCATCGCAGAGTTCTGGCTCGCGGAGCAGGGCACCGAGGACGGCTTTTTCGGCATCGCTATCGTGCGGCGGAGCCTTTTCGAGCACGGAGGGCTCCAGGGGGGCGAAGAGGTTTTTTCGCGAATTTTTCGGCTTTCCATACTCCGTGGACATTCCCCGATTGTATCGGCAAGAGCGGCTGACGTAAGCCCCCCGGTAGATGTGCACGCCAACGATGCCCCCCGGCAGTCGTCGGCATCCTACCTTGCTTATTGACCAAAAGGAATATAGAATGGAGCACTCCAGGCTCACATCCTCCCGAACCATGAAAGTCATCGCCATCAACGGCAGTCCCAAAGACAACGGCAACACCGCACAAGCCCTGCAAGTCCTGCTCGGCGAAATAGAAAAAAAAGGCATCGAAACGGAACTGATTACCGTCGGCCATCAAATGATTCACGGCTGCATCGCCTGTGCAAAGTGCCGAGAAGCCAAAACAGGCCGTTGTATTGCCTTCCCGAACGATGCGGTCAACGAATTGCTGCCGAAATTGCAATCCGCCGATGCGATGGTGCTCGGCTCGCCGACATACTTTGCCGGGATCAACGGAACGATGAAATCGTTTTTGGATCGTGTATTTTACGTTGCATTTAGCAACGGCGGTTTGTTCCGACTGAAGTATGGTGCGGCAGTTGCGGTGCTGCGTCGCGGTGGTGGAACGGCTGCATACGATGAATTGAACAAGTATTTTCAGATTTCCGAAATGTCGATTGCCAGCGGTTCTTATTGGACGGCGGTGCATGGCCGTGTTCCTGGCGAAGTGCAGCAAGACCTTGAGGGACTGCGGACGCTTCGGGTGCAGGGCCGGAATTTGGCGTATTTGTTGCAGTTGGCCGAGCGCGGAATGGGACATGTTCCGTTGCCGGAACAGGAGGAGCCCATCGCGACCAATTTCGTGCGGTAGGGCGTGCGCCGGAATGACGATTTGGAGGTTTCCCAACAAGCCCATTAAAACGACCTATTAAAACGAAATGGAGTCCATTCTCAACGTCGAGCAGGTTCACGTCAAATTTGCGGCCCAGCCGGTCTTGCGGGAAATTTCCTTTTCGGTTCGGCCCGGCGAAATGCTCGCGATCATCGGCGAAAGCGGATGCGGAAAAACCGTCCTGCTCAAAACCTTAATCGGATTGCACCAACAAACAACAGGAAAAATCCTGTTTGCCGGCATCGAACTCGACAAACTCTCCTACTTTGAATTAGTCCAAGTCCGCAGACGCCTGGGCTTCGTATTTCAACAAGCCGCCCTCTTCGACAGCATGACCATCGGCGAAAACATTGCCTTTCCGTTGGTGCAACACACCAAAAAATCGAAAAAAGCAATCCGGCGAATCGTCGATACCCTGCTCACCGAAGTCGGATTGGACAATGCCGTGTTGGGCAAAAAACCGGCGGAAATTTCCGGCGGTATGCGAAAACGCGTCGGTATCGCTCGGGCATTGGCTTTGGAGCCGGAATTGATGTTATACGATGAGCCGACGACGGGACTCGATCCCGTAATGAGCGGTGTGATCAACGAATTGATGATCAATGTCCGGCGGCGGTACAATGTAACAGGCATCATGGTAACGCATGATTTGCTTTCTGCCCGAACGGTTGCGGATAGGATCATTATGCTTGCACCGCTTGCAAAATTGGGAGTCGACGAGCCGCAGATACTGTTCAACGGCACTCCACGGGAACTGTATGCGTCGTCGAATCCCAGAGTCCGCCGCTTCGTGCAAGCCGCCGGATAGGGCCATTATCCAAAACTGCTCTTGTCCCGAATTGTAAAAATCGCTATCTTTCCTGCGATGAAATTGTTGCCCTACATTTTCGGGATCATTGTCCTTTGTTTGGCAGGTTCCGCTTTTGCACAATCCCGGCACATCCAAGCCGGTGCGGATTTGCATCAGCCCTGGAATCTGACCGAATTCCAAGTTCGGCCCGGGCAGGCAGCCTCGCCCTACCGACTGGTCTCCGATTCGCAGCCCATCATTCAAGCAGATGTTCCCAAAACTCCGCCGCCGGCTGGCGGTTTGGAACGCGTCCTCGCTCCCAGCATCCCGCCCAGCCCGCAAACCCTGCCTCGGGCCAATCCCCCGGCAAGAACACAGCCAATCACCCTGGCCGACCGCATGCCGATCCTACGGCTTGGCCGCGATTTGACCAAGGAATTCCGCCCCAGCAACGACAGAAATTGGTCGCAAAACCATGCCGTCTTGCAGACTGCCGAATTCGAGGGCAATTTCGTTACCGTCCGCAATGTCCGATTTTCGCGGTACGAATCCGCCGAAGTCTATACCACGCAATACTATGATGCAACATTCAACTTGGACGACATTCGGACGATCGACCTGATTATGGTTCCCTTTCAGGGGATGGCTCGGATTGCCCATGTCGAATCGAGTTTCGGCTTTGCCGACGGCCGGCAAATCGGACTGTCCATCGAAGCCCGATACGAAGAAGGCGAAAAATACGACCCTGCCGCAGCGGGAATGAATCAATTTGAACTGATTTATGTTTTTGCCGACGAAAGGGATATGATTCGCCTTTCGACGGATATAAACAAGAATAATGTGCATATTTACCGATTGAATTTTGAGCCTCACGAGGTTCGGGTTATGTTTGTGGATGCGTTGCAACGGGCGAACAAGTTGGCTCAGAGGCCGGAATTTTACCATCCGTTGACGAACAGTTGCGTTACGAACTTGATAGGCCATATAAACAAGGGTCGTCCACGTGCGGTGCCGAGCGGGTATCGGACGGTGGTAGTCGGGCTGCTCGACAATTACATGTACGATTTGAACTTGGTAAAGACATCGGCAGCGAATTTCAAGGAGGCCAAGGAGATGGCGAAAGTCAACTGGCTCGTCGAGCGTTACGGCGATTTGGAGTATTTCTCCGCAGGCATCCGGCAGAATATGTATTAGCCCCCGGTGTTCATTGGGAAATCGGAACGCATGCATCGCGCAACCCCTTCCCCAAATTGGAAAAACCGTTAAAATTACGAGGTTATCCTTGGACTTGTCGGACAGGCCGGCAAGGGATACCCACAACCCTTAACTATTTTACTGTGTAGGATTCACTATGGTTCGGCAAAATTTAATCCGAGAACTCGATTTAGACGAAAATAACTGGGACTTTCACGTCGACTCCGCCCTCGCCGGAATTCCTATGGAAGCAAAGGATTGGGGAGGACGAGAAATCGTCGGAAATCAAATTGCCGAAGGAACTGTTATCCGAATCGATGAAGAATTCGCCGTTGTTGACATCGGCTATAAAAGCGAAGGAATCGTCCCCCTGAGCGATTGGGAAGAAGATGAAGAGCCACCGGCCGTCGGCGACATCCTCAAAGTCCTTATCGAGCAAGAAGATGATGATATGCCCGTCCGGGAAATACGCGGCATGATCCCCCTCAGCAAGAAAAAGGCCTCAAAAATCGAAGCCTGGGACAACATGATGAAGTCGGTCAAAGAAAACGACATCGTCAACGGCCTCGTAACCCGAAAAATCAAAGGCGGACTCCTCGTCGACATCGGCGTACCCGTCTTCCTCCCCGCCTCGCAAGTCGATGTCCGAAGACCCAACGACATCGGCGAATTCGTCGGACAAGAAATCCAGTGTATGGTGCTCAAAATCGACGAAGAACGCCGAAATATCGTCGTCAGTCGGCGAGCGATGATCGAAAGCGAACGCACCGAAAAGAAAACCGCCCTGTTTACCCAACTCAACGAAGGCGAAATCCGAAAGGGAATCGTCAAAAATATTGCCGACTTCGGTGCCTTCGTCGATTTGGGCGGCATCGACGGGCTGCTCCACATTACCGATATGAGTTGGGGCAGAATCAATCATCCCACCGAAGTCGTGCAACTTGATGATGAAATCGAAGTCGTCGTTTTGAGCATAAATCGGGACAAAGAAAAAATATCGCTCGGCCTCAAACAAAAGGAACAAAGCCCTTGGGATGCCGTCGAAGAACGCTATCCCGCCGAAAGCCGTGTCAAAGGAACCGTCGTGAGCGTTATGACTTACGGTGCGTTCATTAAACTCGAAGAAGGAATCGAAGGACTCGTCCACATCAGCGAAATGTCCTGGACGAAACGGGTCAACCATCCGAACGAAGTCTTGAATGTCGGCGACGAAATCGAAGCCGTCGTTTTGCAGGTCAATAAGGAACGCCAGGAAATTTCGCTCGGTATCAAACAAACGCTCGATAATCCTTGGGAACTGGTTGATGATAAGTATCCGATTGACAAGGAAGTTACGGGCACGATTAGAAACCTGACGAACTATGGGGCGTTCATCGAAATTGAAGATGGAATTGATGGCTTGTTGCACGTCAGCGATTTGTCCTGGGTGAAAAAAATTACCCATCCGAACGAGTTGCTGACGAAGGGGCAGGAAATCACGTGCAAGGTGCTGTCGGTTGATAAGAAAAATCACCGTATTGCACTGGGCTTAAAGCAGTTAGAGGAAGACCCGTGGGAGAAACAGATCCCGGACAAGTACCGATCTGGCTTGTTGGTCAAGGGAACGGTAACGAAGGTCACGAATTTTGGTGTTTTTGTGACGTTGGAGGATGATTTGGAGGGTTTGCTTCATGTATCGGAACTGGCGAATCACAAGGTGGACAATCCAGAGGAAGTGGTGAAGATTGGCGACGAGATTGAGGTCCGGGTTTTGCGGGTGGACATAGATGATCGGAAGATCGGGTTATCTCGCAAGCGTGCGGAGTGGACTGAGGAGGAGGCCGCGGCGGATGCGGCGGCATCGCAGTCATCGTCGAGTATTCCGATGGAGCAGTTGAAGGGTGGCGTGGGCGATGGTGGCCCGTTGTTTGGATAGTTTTCGTGTTGTTTTGGCGACAAAAGTTAGCCGCGTTGCGTTGCAGCGCGATTTTGGGGCGATAGCTCAGTTGGGAGAGCGCTGCGTTCGCAATGCAGAGGTCGGGGGTTCGACTCCCCTTCGCTCCAATGGCGTAAAGCCTTGCAAGATAACGGCTTGCAGTAACAGTAAATTTTCGTTTTTTGGTAGCGAAAACCCTAAAACCGCACAAAATGCGGTTTTGTGTGGTTTTAGCGTGCGGTTTTCGCACTAATTTACCCCCATTTTGGTATTAAAAACCACTTAAAAAGTATGCGGTTTGACACCATTTTGGGACAAAATTAACCCCAAAACTGCCAAAAAACGATGCCAAAACGAACAAAAAATGCCCTGCCGACCCCAAAAGTTGTCAACGGAACCCAATTAGCCGCCTATTTTGACGGAAAACGTAAAACCTTCGGAAACGTCAATAACCCAGAATCCTGGGAAAAATACCATGCGTTTTTGCGGAACAACGTATTTCCAAAATCCACCCCCGAATCCCCCGATGGGGGGGGACTTTCCCAAAATGCCACATTAAACACCTCACGTGAAATTTCGGAAGTCGGCAAAATGCCTGCCCCTGTTCCACTGCCAACGCAACCTGCCCAGGCTGCCCATTCTAACGGCGGTTCCACCGTTGGCGATTTGGTGGCAGTGTTTATGGATTATGTCGGAAAAGAGTACAGCAATGACCAATACATCCATTTTCGGGAAAGTCTTGTTTGGTTGGTGCCGGCCTACGAAGACTTGCCGGTCAACGATTTTTCGCCGAAAAAACTGAAGACCGTCCGGGAACAGATGGTTCAGAGCGGGAAACTTTGCAGGAACATGGTCAACGATTACAAGAACCGGATTGTCCGCATGTTTCGGTGGGCAATAGAGGAAGAGATTCTGACCGATGCCAACGTTGTCCTTGCCCTGCAACAGGTAGCGAACTTGAAAAAAGGGGCACAAGGGACGTATGACCATCCCAAACGCCGGGCGGTTCCCGATGACGTGGTGTGCCGGACGGTGCCGGGGTTGTCCCCAACGGTAGCGGCAATGGTGCAAATTCAGGGAATGACGGGAATGCGGCCGGGAAAATTGTGTGCCATGCGGGTGGGCTATATCAATAAGACCCGGTTTCACGAAAAAGGACTCTGGCACTAATGGTAAGTTTTGTAAAATGGGGGGAATGAGAAGGAATATATTCGCGGACATCGGCTATCAGGATTTTGGTCAGGCACTGTTGAGTTATCCTGAAATTGTTCCTCACAGATGTAACTACGAATTGAAAATCGTCAATTTAGGTGACTTGGCCGTTCCGCAAGTCGATACATCATTGTTGGAGGCTTACCCCCCACACCCAAAATCAGTGCGTTATGCTTTTTTTGACGAATTGAATGCGGTACAAAAAATACAGGCAAAAACGAAGTTAGTTTTTGTAGAAGAGTTGCCGAACAACGTTCCCATTCGGGCCGTATTGTTACAGCCTCTCCGAGCGGCATCTGCATTGCGAGGGGAAATAGTCCCGCCGATTTTCACAGCGGCGAGCGGGAAGGGCAACCCAAAAACGGCAATAGCCGGAATGACTGCGGTAGAAGCCGCATATAAGCGAGTCGATAGAATGTGCAGACGAACCGGCGAACGTCAATG
>WRKP01000041.1 GCA_009778035.1 Planctomycetaceae bacterium | reverse complement strand
GCCCCCCCCGCCCCCCCCCGCCGGGACGGGAAGAGGAGGGGGGGGGGGGGGGGGGGGGGATAAGTCCTTGCACCACAAGGACTTACATCCGTAAAAAATCACTCTCCCTGGCAAGTATTTTAATTGCCATTCTCTTTTTAGCAGGTTGCGGCGACGGCACGCCCAAGCCCGACGGGTTTCCCGACCTGGTATCCTGCGTCATCACGATCACCCAAGACGGCACGCCGCTCGCCGGTGCGATGGTCTCCCTGATTCCAACGGACGGTGCGCCCGACTGGGTCGCCGCCGGTCTGACCGACTCATCGGGGAATGCAACCATCCGCACATACGCGACCGCGAACGGTGCGCCGAAAGGGCAATACAGGGTTGCTGTCAGCAAAACCGAAACGCAGCAAAGCCAATTTCCTCGGCCATCCAATGACAGAGACCTTGCTGCGATGGCAGTCTGGTACGACCAAGTTGCCGGCGAAAACTTGCGGACGCACGAATTTGTCGCGGCCCAGTATCGGAGCCGAGATAACTCGCCGCTGGAACTCGAAATCACCGGCCCGACCCGACAGACGTTCGACGTCGGTGCCGCAGTACACGAAGAAGTTCGGCAGGTGAATTGAGCCGATTTGTTCGTAATTTGCCATTCCGGCACACGCCGTAATGGTTGTTCCCGTATTCCGTTATTTAACCCATCAACCACTTTAACCAAAAAGGAGGGACTTATGTCCACAACACGTTGTCCGCGTGAGTGCAAAGCATTCACGCTCGTAGAACTTTTGGTGGTCATCGCGATCATCGGTATGCTCGTTGCCTTGCTGTTGCCGGCCGTTCAGGCCGCACGAGAAGCCGCAAGAAGAATGCAGTGCTCGAACCATTTCAAACAGGTCGGGATTGCATTGCACAATCATCATGACACGTACAATGCGTTCCCCGCGTCGCGGAATAATCTGAATCCTGCGAGGGATACCAACTGGAGCCGTATCACACAAGGTAATACGGCTGGCAGCGATGGCGACTTGTACTCATTTGGTCCAATTACTTTTTGCCTTCCCTTTCTGGAGCAGCCCGCACGTTGGGATGCGATTACCTCGGAGTATCCCGGTGGAGCGGCAAGGCCAAACCGAGATAATTTGGAACCCAATCCCGGTGGCGAGGTGCCTGGCGAAGAGGGTAAACTGTCTGATGTAACCTTCCGCGCATTGGCCGGCGAACGGCTTTCAATCGTCCAATGTCCTTCTGATCCCGTCGCGACGGGTGGGCCTATTTTTATGCTAAATTTCCCTGGTACGAGCACTCCGTCGGGGCATCAAGTCGTGGGAAGCAGTATTCGCTTTAGTCACGGCGATGGGATGTGGAATACAAATCAATTTGAACGAGTTGAAGGGCCTGAGGCCAGATGCAACCATCGCGGGGCGTTCTCGCCACATAACAAGCGTTCGTTTGCATTTTTTAGCGATGGCTCGAGCAATACGATTTTTGCATCAGAATCGGCCGTTGCACCGGCTCGGGACAGTAGCGACATTAAGACCGGTGTTTCCGTTGTAGGCATGCACGACGCTACGGACATATCTCTTCCGGCAAGATGCCTTACACAGCGTAATCCAAACAATCCAAGGCAAATTCTTAATTTCGGACAGAATGCTGTCCGGGGCTATGGAAAATGTGATGGACGTTTTGGGATTGGCGGATTTTCAACGATATTGCCGCCCAACAGTAATGCTTGCATGCACGGCAGTGTTTGGACTTCGTGGGGAGTATTGCCGCCGAACAGTTACCATCCGGGCGGTGTGACGGTATTGTTTGGGGATGGTTCGGTTCGATTCGTTACGGATTCGATCAACCATGGTGCGCCGGTTGGCCCGGTCAATTACCGAGGTCCCAGTCCGTATGGAACGTGGGGAGCGTTGGGCACGCCGCAAGGCGGCGAATCGGCATCGCTGTAGGATTTCACCATTCACCCGGGGGGCTCACGCCCCCGGCTCGTGTGCGCCCGCTCTTGCCCGCACTCGGGTAAATCCTACCGATGCACCTTCACGCCGACTTCGACGCCGTAGACCGCAACCGTCTCGTTTCGGTCATCACCACGAATACCAAATATCGTCCCATCCGAACGCACCACATAATCCGTTACCCGGACACCGCGGGCAATGTTGCCTGCATACATCGCTTCGGCAGCACCAAAGAAACTCACGGCACTCGTCCATTGCCAGTCCGCCGTCAAACGGAAATCGACAATCGGTGAAAAGTAGGTGTTGCTCTTCTTGTGCCCAAAGTTCGTGTTGTTGTACTGCAAGCCTACCGGTACCCAAATCGGGATTTCCGTGTTCACTGTACCTTCGTGATCAAAAGGACCGTACGTGTATCCCGCGTAGTTGGTATTGTAGTCATAATTTGTGGCGATGTAACCTTGCGTTTTTAGCATTTGGGCATTAATACCGCCGGTAAATCGTCCTTCAGCACCGAACGACCATCGTGCGTTGTGTCGGGCTAGTTTCATCCCGACCTGCGGGCCGACCACACGGTTATTGGCCTTGGCATCGACGATCATATCCGAAAGGATAGAAATAGGCCCGAATTCTGGGTTGACGTTATTGCCGACGGCACCGCCTGCCGGGTCTCCGGGGCCTTGCCCCAAAAATCCAAACTCATCCTCAAAGTCCCAATATCTCACGCCGGCCAGCAATTCCATCGACCCCCAAACAAAGGGTCGCGGCCTGTAGGTGTACATCAATTCCGCACTGCGGTGCGTGCTCTTAACATTGACATTCACATCCTTAAACCAGATTGGAAGCGGTGCCAATACCGCAACATGTTGGACTCCAGTACCTTCAAGATCAAACCCATGGACGAAAAAGCCCCACAGATACCCGACGCCGCCGATGGTTTGCGGGTAACTGTTGCCGTCAAAATGCTGCCAATTCGCGAAGGGGTAGTACAAACTGTTGGGCGGTGCCGTCGGGTCATACAATGAATTATTATTGCGATCCCAAAGGAAAATGTGGTCTGCGATTTCCAGACCGCCCCAAATTGCACCGTTAGCCCCCGGATGCGACAAAACAAACGGCTGGAAGGAGATGTTTCCTTCATCGCGGATTGTCAGGGTGATATTTTGGACGTCCATACTTCGGGATTGCGAGTAGAGACCATAGCCGGTAACGAGCCAGCCGTGGTGTCCGCGTCTGTTCCCGACCTCGAATCGGCTACCGAGCGACGTTTTTGATTCCAACATATTGATTTTCACGGAGTTCGTTTGTTCGAACGTTTTGCGTCCGTCATAAACCCAGCGAGTTTCTTCCGTTCCGCGAGCGGTCGTGGAGCCGACATACCCGCCTTTGGGAGCGGAGATCGTCCAGTAGATTCCCGAGACGCTGCTGTAGACACCGTCGTTGACGCGTCGGCCTCCGCCGAAGGATTCGGGATTGTACGGTTTCCAGAGACGCAATCCGTCTTGTGCAGCCGCGGAGCCGCTCACCGCTATCATCAGTATCGCGACGCAAATCCCGGTCAGAATGTTGTTTATTTTCGATGGAGACATAGGAGCATCCCTGCCTTGGTTGATAATACAAGTTATGCCTGCTAACGTCTCTTTCGTCATTCCGCTTGCACTGGGTTAAGATTTTTCATGACGCAAAAGAGCATTTCGTAGGGCGTTTGGCCCGGTTTCGATAAGGTCATGCCGATTGCGTAAAGTTTAACGGTTATGCCGGGGCATGCAGGGCGTCCGTGCGCTCTTGCAGGCGCATCCCATCTGCGGTACAATCGGCACTATGAACCCCATGGAAGCCAAATACAATTCGTTCGCGATCGTTCGCGAAATGCTGGAAACGCCTGAAATCATCGGACGATTCGACTTCAAGCGAACCGCAAGCATCGCCCAGCACATCAAACAGGCCGGCAAACTCTGCATCGCCGGTGAAGGCTCCTCCCGGATTTTCCCCGCCAAAAACTTTGTCGATTGCGCCCGCCGCTCCAGCAGCAGTCTCAATGTTTTCACCGAAGGCAGCCGCCAATGTATGGATTACGACCTCTCCGCTTGGGCCGTGATGACGTCTTCCAACAGCGGCCAGACGGCGGAGACGATCGACTTTTTGGCCAACCTGCAAAAACAAGGGCACCAGCAACGCTTTGCCGTAACCGCCAATCCGAAAGGGAAAATCATCGAATTTGCCAACGAGTCGGTCGTCTTGACCTGCGGCAAGGAGGATGCCGTTGCCGCAACGAAAAGCGTCGTGGAGCAAGCGTTGGTTTACCAATCCGTGCTGTGCAATTTGGAGGAGTGCGATTGTCCCAAAGACGCGAAATTGGCCGAAGAATTCGCCTATCAAGTATTGGATGCGGAATACGGCTCCTCCGTGATAGATGCCTTGGCGCAAGCCGGGACGATTTATTGGGCCGGTCGCAACAACGGCGTCGCGGAAGAGTTGACGCTAAAAACGTGCGAAATCGCCCGGCAAAAAAGCACTTTTCTGGAAGGAACGATCCTCTTGCACGGCGTGGAAGAAACGATGTTGTCAAAGGATGTCATCGTATTGATTGATCCGTTCGAGGCGGAATGGCCGCGTATCCAGCAGCGTTATGTAGAGGCTCTCAATATGAGGGTCATTGCGGTTGCACCGCAGCAAACGCCGTTCGAGACGGTCGTCATCCCGGCATTGCCTTGTTATGATCCGTATTTGCAACTGTTGGCAGGCTGGAATTTGCTCGTTCAGGTCGGTATTGCGCATAATCTGAATATCGATAAACCGAAACGTGCCCGAAAGGTCGGCAACGAATATACGGGAACGTGATGAGCGCACGCCCCCTGCGCTCGCTTGCCTTACCCGGCAATCTCGTGTAAAATACGATGCACCAACTCGGAAGGAATCTCCATGTCGATTGATATTAACACACTTAAAGACCGATTCGTTAAGAAAAAAAAGGAATACGAAATCGATAAACTCTTTCAAGCCCTCGTCAAATTCGAGGGGAGCGACTTGCATCTAAAAGTTGACCGACCGCCGACGATCCGCGTGAAGGGCTCGCTCCGCAACCTGAACCGCGGACCCATCGACGACGAAGAAATGACGCGAATTATCCTCGCGATTATGGATGACCGTTGCCGAAAAATCTTGGCCGATACGGGCGGAGCGGACTTTTCGCACCAATGCGAAGTCGATGGGGTTCCCTGGCGGTTCCGCGTCAATGTGCTGACCCAAATGGGACACCTCGGGATGGTTGCCCGGCGAATCAACAACTTCATTCCCGACTTGGAAAAACTGCACCTGCCGCCGTCGCTTTACGAACAATGCAAACACGCACAGGGGATGATTCTCTTGGCGGGAATCACGGGTTCGGGCAAAAGTACGACGATTGCATCTATGCTCAATTACATCAATCGGCATTACAGCAAGCATATTTTGACGCTGGAAGACCCGATTGAGTTTCTCTTTTCCGAGGAAAAATGCCTTATCAACCAGCGTGAAATCGGCCATGACGTCGTTGATTTTAGCGTTGCGATGAAACATGCGGTGCGTGAAGACCCGGATGTGATGCTCGTCGGCGAGATGCGGGACCGCGAGACGTTTGAGACGGCAATTCACGCAGCGGAGACGGGACACTTGGTTTTTGGAACGATTCACGCATCGTCGGCCCCGAGTACGATTGGCCGAATTCTCGATCTTTTTCCGGCAACGATGCACCGGGCGATCCGCAGTGCGTTGGCATTCAATATGAAGTGCATTGTTGCGCAAAAGTTGTTACCGTCTTGTATGGAAGGCGTTTCTCGGGTTCCGACGGTTGAGATTATGATATTCAATTCGACGATTCGCAAGTTAATTTTGGAGGAACATGAGGAGAAATTGGCCGATGCGATTCGGATTGGGGCCATTGAGGGAATGCAGGATTTTACGATGAGTCTGAAGAGTTTGGTGGAAATGCGGAAGATAGACCGTCCGACGGCTTTTGAGGTGGCACCGAACGTTGAGTCCTTGAAGATGGCACTGAAGGGCATTGAAGTGAAAGAACCGGGCATTTTGTAAGCACGTCGAACCAACCCGGGGGCGTTACGTCAGCCCCCGGGTTTTGCCCCTACACAAACGTCCGATTGAATTCCTCCAAAACCTTATCCAATTCGCTCGTCAACTCATCATCGAGTTTTTTCTTCTCGTTCAACTTCGTCCAAAGTCCCTTGTGCGAAGCATGCAAATACGACAACAACTCGCCCTCCCATCGCAATACTTCCGCCGCCGGCACCTTGTCAATAAAGCCGTGCGTGCCCGCATAAATCACAATGACCTGGTCGATCACATGCATCGGCTTGCACAATCCCTGCTTAATGAGTTCATTGATCCTATATCCCCGATCCAAGCGAGCCTGCGTCGCAGCATCCAAATCCGTACCGAGTTGGGCAAACGCCTCCAACTCCCGAAATGCCGCCATATCAAGCCGCATCCCGCCCGCAACCTGCTTCATCGCCGGAATCTGGGCCGATCCGCCAACCCGACTGACCGAAATACCCACATTCATCGCCGGACGCTGCCCCCGGAAAAACAAATCCGGCTGCAAATAGATTTGCCCGTCCGTGATCGAAATCACATTCGTCGGAATGTATGCCGAGACCTCGCCTTCGAGCGTTTCGACAATCGGCAATGCGGTCAGCGACCCGCCGCCGAGTTTGTCGGAAAGTTTTGCCGAGCGTTCCAGCAAACGGCTATGGCAATAGAAAATATCGCCGGGGAATGCTTCCCGGCCTGGCGGGCGACGCATCAACAGCGAAATTTGCCGATAAGCCGTCGCCTGTTTGGAAAGGTCATCGTAGACGGCCAAAGTATGCTGGCCGTTGTACATAAGGTGTTCCGCCATCGCACAGCCCGCATACGGAGCAATGTACTGGAGCGGTGCCGGCGCACTCGCACCGGCAACGATTACGGTGGTGTAATCCATTGCTCCGTAATGCCGAAGCGTTTCGATGATCCCGGCAACGGTCGAGTCCTTTTGTCCGACGGCGACGTAAAAGCATTTTACGCCGGTATCTTTTTGGTTGATAATGGTGTCGATGCAGATTGCGGTTTTTCCGGTTTTTCGGTCGCCGATGATGAGTTCGCGTTGTCCGCGTCCGATGGGCGTCATGGCATCAATCGCTTTGATACCGGTTGCGAGGGATTCCCGAACGGGTTGGCGGTCTGCAATTCCCGGGGCGGGACTTTCGACTTCGCGGTAGGTGTCGGTTACAATGGGGCCTTTGCCGTCGAGGGGATTTCCGAGCGGATCGAGGACGCGTCCGAGGACGGCTTCGCCGACGGGGACGGAAAGGAGTTTTCCGGTGGTTTTGGCTTCGTTGCCTTCTTGGAGTTTGAGGTAATCGCCGAGGATGATGGCACCGACGGAGTTTTCTTCGAGGTTAAAGGCGAGTCCCATCACGCCGTTGGGGAACTCGATCATTTCGCCGGCCATCACACCGGAGAGTCCATAGATTCGGGCGATTCCATCACCGACTTCGAGGACGCGTCCGACTTCGCGGACGTCGATTTTCTGTTCGTATTGTTCGATTTCTTTTTGGATGACGGATGCGATTTCGTCGGCATTGAATTTCATATCGGCCCCTTGTTGGTTTCTGGTATATTTTGGGATTGGAACAGTCTTGGCGTCCGATTGTACCAGAAAAAATTGAAAAAAAAACATGGGGGGCGTAAGCCCCCGGCTCTGTGCGCTGAGCTCCCTTCCCGTCATTCCGGCGTATGCCGGAATGACGAGAATTTCGTCCTGACCAATTCTGAATACGCGGCTAACGCCTTCCAGTTATTCCATCTGCAAACAGCAAGAATTTTAAGAACTTTACAAACCCTTCGACGTTTAAGATAATAGAGAGCCTCCATTTACGGCAATCCAATCCCCATGACAGACAAAAACGACTCCAATCTTTCCCGGCGCGACCTGCTCCGCATCGGCGGACTCGCCCTCCTCGCCACCGGATGCTCAAATTATTCGAATGCTCAAATAACACCATTGCCGACGACCATCCGCCCAATCCGCGAAAGCGGAATGGCCCACGTCATCATCACCGCCGATAATCCCTCATTAGTACGCGACCGAGCACATTGTACCCGATGCGGACAATGTCATAACTATTGCTATCGCTCCATGACCGCTCACGGATTCCGCTCCTCCGAAGGACGCATGTCCTGTATCTATTGCGGACAATGCTCAATCCAATGCAAACCCCGTTCCATCACGGAACGCTCCGAAATTGCTGAATTCCAAGCCGCTCTCGCCGATCCCGACAAAATCGTCATCACGACCGTCGCTCCGGCCGTCCGCGTCGCACTCGGCGAAATGTTCCAAATGCCGCCGGGCAGTTTCGTCGAAGATAAAACCGTTGCCGCTCTCAAACAACTCGGCTGCGATTACATCCTCGATACAACGTTCGGTGCCGACCTCACAATCATGGAAGAAGCATCGGAACTGCTTCACCATCTCGAGCGTGATAGCGGGTCGAAATATCCCTTATTTACGAGTTGCTGTCCGGCATGGGTTCGCTTTGCCGAACTCTTCACGCCGCAACTCGTTCCGCACATTTCGACCACGAAAAGTCCGATTTTGATGCAGGGAGCAAGCATTAAGACCTATTTCGCCCAGCAAAATGGACTCGACCCGAAACGGATTTTTAATGTTGCCATCGCGCCCTGTACGGCAAAGAAGGCGGAAATCAAGCGGCCTGGCTCGAATACATTGACCGACCAGCCGGGTTTTGAGGGATTGTCCGAAGTGGACCTCGTTTTGACGGTCAGGGAACTCGGCAGATTATTGCAGGAAACAAATGTTGACTTCCCGAATCTGCCGAATTCGTCGTTTGATTCTTTGATGGGTCGCGGCAGCGGCGGGGCGATGGCGTTTGGCAGGTCGGGCGGCGTGATGGAATCGGCACTTCGTACGGCATATTATTTGGTGAATAAAGAGAATGCCCCTTTGCAAAAGGATGTGGAAATGCGGGGAGAGGTGCGCACGGTGAATTGGGTCAATCCGATGCCTTTTCAACTGATTGCGGGCGTGCGTCAGGATACGGTCGATTTTGGGGGACGGACGATTCGCGTTGCGGTCGTCGAAACGCCGGGAAGTTTACGGGGGTTGCTTGATGCGATTGAGCATGATGGGGAGCGTTTTGATTTTGTGGAGGTGATGGCGTGTCAGGGAGGCTGTTTGGGTGGTGGCGGCCAGCCTTATCCTGAGCAGTTGGGTGATATTTTGGAATTGATTTATGACCGTCGTGATGCGGTTCAGTTGGGCGTAGACGGGAGTGCGGTACGGTTATCGCATGAGAATGCTGAAGTGGCATTGGCGTATCGTGAATTTTTCGGCGAACCGTTGGGCGAGAAGGCGAAAATGCTGCTGCACTGCCGGTAATGGTGAGGGCTCTGTTCTTGTCTCTAGGGCGTCTTCAGAATTGGTATGGACGCCCCTCCGGCATCCCGGCGCAGGCCGGGATCCAGACATTGCGTGCGATGCTGATTCCTCTGGGTTCCGGCTTGCGCCGGAATGACGAAGGGGCGTCCAGACAGAAGTGAAACTCGCTAATCCTGCAAAATGATGCGGAAACCCACATCATGCACCTTCTGCCACGGCTCATACGAAAGCCTCGCAGCCGAACCCGTCGCCTTCGGCCTGTCCTGCCAAGAACCACCACGAGCCACCCGACGCTCCCGAGTGTCGATGTCATTGCGGCCATCTCCCTCTACATACGGATACGCACGATACGATGACCGCGTCCACTCACTCACATTGCCAATCATGTCAAACAATCCCCAAGCATTCGGCCTGTTCTGTGCAACATAATCCACCGTGAACCATTTGTCCGAGAAACGGTCGTCCCGTAACGGAAACACACTGTCCGCTGGATACGGATTCCGCCGATGAATCGTCGAACCAGATATCCAGCCCGTCCGCAAAAATCGACGCTCCGCACCGGCTAAATTGGCATGAATCGAAAAGTCCGTCTCAAACGTTCCATACGGATACCGCGTGTCCGTTCCGGCCCTTGCCGCCCATTCCCATTGAGCCTCCGTCGGCAACGCCGCCGACACGCCGTACTTCTCCGAAAACCAATCCGCAAACCGCATCGCCTCATCCCAGGAAATCCTCGCCACCGGCTGATTCGGATGATTCGCAATGTAACCCGGCACCGCAAGATCTTTGCCATGTTCCTCGATATACCGAGTATCATGCACGGGATCAAACAACGCGTACTGCGAGTTCGTAATCTCCGTTTGGCTCATCCAGAAGGGTTTTTCGATATTGACGATGGTTCGCGGGGCTTCATCGGCAAAACCTTCTAAACTGCCGATCACGAATGTTCCCGCCGGGATTCGGACAAACTCCATATCCTTGCCGGCTGCAAGCGGAAGGGTTTTTCGCACCGCTCCATTCACGGCGGCGGCTCTCTGCATTTGATTTGCCGTTTGTTCATTGAACGCCCAATGCTTTGCGGCAACTTCCGGTGAATCGGCCGGTTTTACAAAGGGCTGCGTTACGGAAACCGGAACAACGGCCTCCTGACGGGCCGCCGCCAGCAAACGTTCAAAATCGCCTTCGTAATCATCCACGCGGATACTGTATAACGCCTCGATTTCCTTCCGGCGTTGGGCCATATCGGGATGATTCCACTGCCCGACAAACGGAGCATTCAGGTCAATCCAAACGTATAATCTCCGCAGGGCCTCATCGCTGGGTGCGACATTGTAGTGATTCCGCTCAAACATCCGAATCAGTTCGCTCGTCGATGCGTGATACTCCATAGGCCGGAGCGTATCCATATCGGTTTCGGGGCCTGGCCGACGAACGAAGGGATGTATGTTGCGATAGGCCGACTCGACATTCGCAAAGGAAGGCCTGTCGGTCTTGGAACCGTCATGACACTCGATGCAGTATCGCCGGACAAGCGGATGATAGACTTCGGTCTCAAAGGCGATGGTTCGGGCAGGGCCGAAAAACGGGCGAATTTGCTCCGGCGGTTTGCGTGCGGCAAGGGTCGGTCTGACCGGTGTTGCTTCGAGTTGCGGTTCATGACAACCATTGCAACTGATGCTTTCGCCGGGCATTCCAACGAACCAGGAACGCATCAACTGGACGGCACGGCCTTCCGCATCGAGCGGTTGCAGGGCGACGGGCGTCTTGGCGGGAATTTCAAACGACACGCTGCCGTCGGCCTCGACGGGAACTTCGCCGAGAAGTCGTTTGATGTCCCAACCGGCTTGCACACCGAGCGATTCGTGCCCCCCTCGCTCCAAATAAGCGAAATGATAGGCGAAAACACGAAGACTCTTGATGCTGCCTCGCTCGACGCCTTGCGTCCCAACACCGTCATGAAGGTCGGTGATAAACACGTTGGCCGTTTGGCTATCGAGATTGGTGCGATCCGGCAAGAGCCGAGGCGATTCCTGCGGGACAAGCGGGAAAGGATTGAACAGTCCTTGCCCTTCAATCGCTTTGATGAGCGTCATATTGTCGAATCGATCGACGAGATACAAGCCGTAAGTCCTGCGGTTGTCGCCGGTTATTTGACAATTCACGAGAAAATAGTTTTTGGACAGCGGATAGGGGAATACGAAGTTGTATTTCAGTCCATCCGACTGGTTATCGACCACGTTGCCGACGACGTCGAGCCCATATCCGGGAATTTCCTGCACGAATCCAGTTACGGAGGCCGGCAGAACTTCGGGCATGACATTTATTTGCGTTCCTGGTTCGCCCCATTCCTTCGTCGTCGGACGGTATCGGAAGGGATATTTTCGTGCGATGCTTGGGTCGATGATCGCAAGCCGACCGGTGTCGCCCCGACCGTGATGGCCGCTGAGAACGACGACGATTTCCGACGTACCGGGTATTTCCCGAGGATGCTTCATGGCGGTTGGGAACATCGACCCGCTGCCGTAGAGTTCGCGTTGAGCGGTCCCGTCGGGATTCATGTGAAACAGGATTCGGCTGAAATAATGCATGATGTCAGCATATTCCCAGCGGACGTACATAACCCGCCCGTCACGCAGCATCACGGGATGGTTTGCGGTATCCTGGTCGAAGGTCAGTTGCCGAACGCTCATGGTTACGGGATTCACTTTGTAGAGATTGGCGATGGTTGCCCCGCCGTTCAAGCAGGGCAAGCCTTGCATCGAGGCGTTTGAGGCGGCAATAATGGTCCCGTCGGGTACGTAACAGGAGTCGAAGAAGTCAATATCGGGCTGGTCGGTCGGGGTGAGGGTTCGCAATCCGGTGCCGTCGATGCCGATTTCAAATACGGCCCAGCGTCCGTTGTCTTCAGAAATGCTGGAAAACATCACCTTATCGGCATCCCAGTGCAATTCGGGCTCTCCGATGGGTCTTCCATTCGGCGGGCGGTACACGCTGGTCAAAACCGGCTCGCCGCGAAGGTTGCTCAAGATGGCGAGTTCGTTGTCGAAGCCTTCTTTGGGAACGCGATCCATTGTGTAAAAGTTATCGCCGGGTGCCCCCATCCGATTGCCTCGAATGACGAGGATTCGGCCGAAATCGAGGACGGGATTGGCCAGCAGGACGCGGCGTTGGAAGGCGGCAAACTCTTCTTGGAGCGTTCGATATTCCGGCGAGTTGGGCCGGATGGCGGCGAAGCGTCTATCGAAGTTATCGAGTTCGGCGAGTGTTTGCTGTCCGTCGGGATAACGATCCCCGTATTCGTGTATCATATCGAGCACGGCCCGCCGGACGGTTTCCGGGGTATTCATTGGCCGATCATTATTATTTTCGGCCAGCCAGTTGGCAAATGCGGTTGGAACGGCAAGAATGCCGACAAGCAGCAAGGGGATAATGATTCGCATTGGAGGGTAGGGCGTTGACATTGTATGTCGTTTAGTCTACATGGCCAACGGGGCTGTGTCAAGCGTCGCTCCGCAAGAGCCGGAGGCTAATACTCCCCGCTCTTGCGCTTACATCCTCCGCTCTTGCGACTTACCGAAACGTATACCGATTGACGACATTCTCAAACAGTTCCTGTCGGCCGGATTTGTTCGGCTCGATTTCGCCTTTCTTGAGCATATACTTCTCCAAAGACTTGAAACCGTGCTTGCCGGATTCAATTTCCGCTCCGATGCCATCATCCCACGACGCATATCGGTCTTTGAGCATCTGACCAAGTTCGCCCGTCCTGCGAATATCGGCCGCAATCTTCAATCCCAGTGCAAACGCGTCCATTCCGCCGATGTGGGCATAGAACAGGTCAATCGGCTCGAAACTCTCCCGGCGGACTTTTGCGTCGAAATTGAGCCCGCCCGTCGTGAAACCGCCGTATTTCAGCAGGATCAGCATCACCTTCGTCGTATCATAAACATTCGTCGGAAATTGGTCGGTATCCCAACCGAGCAATAAATCGCCCGTATTCGCATCAATCGAACCCAAAAAACCCTGACTGCCCGCATATTCCAATTCATGTTCCATCGTATGCCCCGCCAAGGTCGCATGATTCGTCTCGATATTCATCTTGATATGCTTTTCCAAGCCGTATGTCCGAAGAAAGTTAATGCACGTTGCCGAATCAAAATCGTATTGATGTTTTGTCGGTTCCTTCGGCTTCGGCTCGAAATAGAATTGCCCTTTGAAGCCGATTTCCTTCGCATAATCGACTGCCATATGCATGAATTTCGCGAGATGATCCACTTCGCGTTTCATGTCGGTATTCCAAAGGCATTGGTATCCCTCGCGGCCTCCCCAGAATACGTATCCAGCACCGCCGAGTTCTTTGGTAACTTCCATTGCTTTTTTGACTTGGGCGGCAGCGTATGCGAAGACATCGGCATTGCAACTGGTTGCGGCACCGTGCATGAATCGGGGATTGCTGAAAAGGTTGGCGGTTCCCCAAAGCAACTTCAGACCGGTTCGTTTTTGTTCGTCTCTGAAAACTTTGACGACTTCATCGAGAATCTCGTTCGATTCTTGGAGTGTTTTTCCTTCGGGAGCGATGTCTCGGTCGTGAAATGCGTAGAAGGGAATTTGCGTTTTTTCGAGGAATTCGAAGAATACTTTGGCTCGTTTTTGGGCGTTTGCGACGGTATCTTTGCCTTCCCAGGGCCGATGGGCAGTCCCGGGCCCGAAGGGATCGGAGCCGGTTCCTCGCATGGTGTGCCAATAGGCGGCACTGAAGCGGAGGTGTTCTTTCATGGTTTTGCCTTCGATTTTTTCATCGGGATTATAGAATCGGAAGGCGAGGGGATTTTTGGATTCGGGACCTTCGTATTTAACGGTTTTGATTTCAGGAAATGCGGGCATGATTTCAGCGGAGGGGTTAGCGTATTGTTTTTTGATTCTAATCCTAAAGAATGTGCTTTGCAAGTGCCTAGCGGGGCACCCGGGGGCTCACACCCCCGGCTCTTGTGCGCCCCTCGGCTCGTGCACACACGCGTCCCGTTGACGTTTTTCGGCGAGCACGCTAGACTATATCCGAACATGCAAATCCTACGTATAGATTCCCAAAGCCGAAACGCCGCACAACAAATCCAACAACTTCGCGATAAGTTGAGCCCAAATGGCAATGTCGTCAGCGAAACCAGTCGGCAACGAACCATCGACATCTTCGGACAACCCCTCTCGCCCCATGATGTCGTTGAAAAAATATGCCGCGACGTCGAAAATCATGGCCTTGCCGCACTGCTCGAATACAATGCAAAAATTGACGGCGCAAATCTCAATGCCGATACGCTCCGCGTTCCCCTTGCCGAACTCGAATCCGCGGCAAAAAATGCCGATCAAAAATTATTGCAATCCGTCCGGCAAGTCCGACAAAACATCCAAGAATTTCAGCAGGCGATACTGCATCAATCCGTCCGCATCAATCGGCCCGGCGGTTGGCTCGAACAACGCTATCGCCCTCTGCGGCGCATCGGCATCTGTGTTCCCGGCGGGGCGGCACCGTATCCCTCGTCCGTTTTGATGACGGCCGTTCCCGCCCAAGTTGCCGGCGTGCAGGAAATCGCCTTGATGGCTCCGCCGACACCGTTCGGAGCGTACAATGCCGATATGCTGGCCGTGTGCTACGAACTGGGAATTACCGAAGTGTACCGAATGGGCGGGGCACAGGGCGTCGCGGCATTCGCCTACGGCGTTGAAACGATCCCGCAAGTTGACAAAATCGTCGGGCCGGGCAACCTCTTCGTCGCCTTGGCCAAGCAACGCGTTTACGGAACCGTCGATATTGATTCGATTGCAGGGCCCAGCGAAGTCGTCGTAATTGTCGATGAAACGACCAACCCGATTTATACGGCTTACGATATGCTTGCCCAGGCGGAACATTCGCCGGGAGCGAGCATCTTGATCGGTTGGAATGCGGCTGTGCTTGATCGGGCCGAACGGGCGATTAGGGAGCAAATCAGCAAATTGGATCGGGGACAGTTGGCTTTGGAAAGTTTGGAGGCTTTTGGAGCAATTATTTTGGTGCGTGATGCCGATGAGGCGTGTCGGCTGACGGACGAAATCGCCCCGGAACATTTGCATATCGCAACGGCCGATGCGGAGGAGTTGGCGGCCAAAATATCGTATGCCGGGGCGATATTTTTGGGCAATGACACGCCGGTCGCGGTGGGCGATTATGCGGCGGGCCCTTCGCATGTGTTGCCGACGAGTGGAACGGCTCGATTTGCCAGCGGATTATCGTGCAATGATTTTCTCCGCACGAACAGCATTTTGCATTTTGACCGAACGGGATTGGCAAATTTGGTGCCGGATATTGAGGTGCTTGCGAGCGTTGAGGGTTTGACGGCTCATCGGGAGAGTGCGATGATTCGCATTCGGGACGGCGAGTCGCGGGACGACGCGGAATCCTGAGGGGCAACGCGGCGAACGCCGGAATGCCAACGGCCCCGCTCTTGTTCGTACTTGACTCCTTTGGAAAGTAACTGTACAATGGTGCAAACGCTGCTGCTTTCAACGCAGGAGCGTTTACTGGAGGATATGCGAATGGTGAGCGGGCTGACTCGAAATCAGTTGCCGGGCGACCGGTTGAGGGTTCGAATCCCTTGTCCTCCGCTGGGATAATTTAGGCAGTTTACGCTGTGTGTCTTCGCTTGCCCTACTCTTCCGTCGAACTTGCTCGGATTTCGCGGAGCAACTTCACCGACTCTTCGGGAGTCACACCGCCGTAAACCTTCTCGTCAATCACAAGAACAGGTGCAAGACCGCAAGCACCAACGCACGAGACCGTCTCGACCGTGAAAAGCATATCATCCGTCGTATCCTTGGTTTCGGACAACTTCAACTCTTTGTGCATTGCTTCCAAAATCGGCATCGAACCTCTTACGTGACAAGCAGTTCCATCGCAGAGTTTGCAGGAATGCTTTCCTTTGGGAACGAGTGCGAAATGGGCATAAAAGGTCGCAACGCCGTAGACATGGGATGGCGGTAACGCCAGCGACATTGCGATGAAGGTCAACAATTCTTCCGGCAGATAACGGTAAGCATCTTGGACTTGTTGCAAGATGGGAATCAGTCGTGCGGGATCGCGTTTGTTCAATTCGAGGATTTCGACGATACGGTCAAATTTGCGAGGGGAATCGGCCATTGTTCGGTTGGGGGATAACGTTTTGTCGTATTATCCCAAGTTGTTTGGAAAAGTCAACAAGATGTGCAGGAGCGGGAAGGGTGCATTCTCGCAAGAACAAGGGATGCATCCCGTTCGTGCTTATGCCCTCGAGCCGCCAAGCAGTTGGAATGCTATAAAACACTGTCCCGTTTTCCTCGCGGTGGTGGAACATCTGACCAGCCACGCCCTTGCCCTTGACAGACGGTTTGGTTCTGTTACAGTGAGCGGGCGTGGCAGTTCAACTCTCTGTCTGAACTTATACATGTCGCCTACAATCTAGGCGAGGAATATTAACCTTGTTTCCCTTCTCCCATGCCTATGCAGGGGAGAAATGTCCAGTCCACAATAGCCATGAAAATTCGCAAAATTATCCTGAAAACACTCGTTTTACTGCTTGTTTTTTGCCTGGGTTATGTCCTGTGTGTTATCGAGGGCATGTATCACAGAGACCGAATGATGGATGGAATCCATTTTTATGCATTTGATACTAAATATCGAATAGAAAGATTTCAAAAAGGGATTGAAGCAGGGGGAAGAGCAGATGTGCGACCACTTGTCGAAGTAGGGCCATTTTTTGTTTTTCTTCTTGATGATGGTGAAAGAAGTTGGTTTTCGGTGAATGAAATATCCTCCCATGCACCCCTTGTATTCTTGGAAAACCAACAACAATCCAAACTGCTGACATTTATCAGTTCGGTTGAAAATAATATGGAAATGCCTCGATTTATATTCGACCTTCGTTATTCGGAGGATGGCATTTACGAAAGAGGTCGTATTAGTGTTTATGGAGAAGATCAAAAATTCGAGAGAACCTATGTCGACAGCGAAGGAACTGGCATTTTTGACGTAATGATTGTTTATGAAAATGACGTTACGAATACTTACCGTTTGAACGGGCTTGTTTGGGAGAAAGTTGGCGATACGAATGCAGAGCAGAAGTGGAATAAAAGATTGCGGAGAAACTGCAACGACGGGCGGCACTTGAGGGATTAAAAATCGAGAGTGTTCACCAAAAATATAGCCATCAATTTTTCTTACAGTGCGTTCGTCGTAACAGCATGCCAAATTCGCGAGGAATAATCCACCATCTTTTCACATTTCGATACCACTTTAGCCCTGCGGGTAAAACTACTTAAGTGACGTCTCGTGTTGCTATTATCACGCTCAATACAAGCCGTGTGAGCCTTGCCGACGACAATGCCTTTTTTAATAAACTGTTGTCCCTCACACCTCTTGCTCGTTAACATAAATCCTCATGAAAAAAAACAAAACTATAGGGGGCTGGCGTAGATAATGATAATTGTCATTATTTATCCAACTTTTGGCAGATTTAAATCCAATTTTAGAGTCGCCAATAGAAGTTTCAGCGAGCCGTAATTGAAACGAAACTCGCACTCCTTTAAAAACAAATGAAACTTGTGCTTGGGAATGGCCATTAAAATTTCATAAATATCTTTTGGCCTGTTTCCAAGCGATTTATGACGAGAAGGTAAAGCAACAGAAAGAGTTCAATGCCTCTATCGACCAGGCCAGTCGCCGCGACTTGCAGGCTCGTTACAAACGGTTTTTCGAAGCGAAAGAGGCGGCGATGGTGGAGTTTGCAAAACTTGAATCGCAAGGGAGTGCCTCCTGTAAAACAAAATCCAAAATACAGAGGGAGATAAAATCGCTCCAGCTAAAGATCGAGGAAGTAGAAAGCTTCATCGATAAAAAAGAGCAGATTTTCCAAGAGTTCGTCAAAGCAAAAATTGATCTGCTTCAGCACAAGGTTGCCATGTGCGAGGCAGTTGAACAGCAGCGAACATAAACAATCCATAAAGGCATCGAGCCTGGGAAGAGATTGATGACAAAGCAAAAAATGTACATCACAAAATACTGGAGAACTCAGAGTGTTCTGATTCAAGAAGCAACAAACATCACATCTTGTATGACAACCATTTGCCATTTAGTGCAAAGTTGGCCACCTCGCGTAAAGCGAGTTTTTTCCTTCCCTTCCCTGAAAAGGAAAAAACGGTGTAAGAGATCGTTCGCATCTAGGATACAAATCCGGTCAGTAGCCGGATCCTTACACCATCCTTCATTCCAAGTCCGAACAGTCGCCAGGGCAAAAAGTCCGGATAAGCAAGAAAGGAAATGATCATGACCCAAAACTTGACACCCCATTCGACAACCAAGGAAAAGAACGAAAATACATTCGTCGGCATTGATGTCGCAAAAGAAGAACTCGTACTGCACATCCTGCCAAACAACGAACAACTCACTGCACCAAACTCCACCGAAGGAATCAAGACGCTCGTTACACGAAGACAACAGTTGATCGCCATGCGGACGCGAGAGAAAAATCGGTTGCAACAGACCAATCAAAAGGCGATACGAAAGAGCATCGAAAAGAGGATTGATGCCAATCCTGATTGGAGCGAAAAGGACAAGATTATTCAGTCGGTGCCGAACGCATGTTCGAGCGGCATTGTATATGGCGGCTCTGAATGCAATTAGGTATTGCGAGCCGCTCAAGATGTTTTACGAAAGATTGAGAGAGAAGGGCAAGTCTTTCAAGGTCGCGATCGTTGTCGTGATGCGGAAGTTGATTACCCTACTCAATGTCATGGTCAAGACGAACTCTTGCTGGCAAGAGCAAAAAACGAACAGCGAAAGGAACTAAAAAATGAAACATTCATCACGAAGCACCACTTGACCAATACACTGTCGCTTGTATTTCCTATCGCTTCTACGGGGCAAGGAGCATTTTGATCAGATGCTGCTCCAAAAGACGGCGGTGTAGTAGATTTCATCGGAGCAGGAACCGTGTTGACTCCAATCCGTTCAAGACTTACAATTCCGGGTGGTGGCAACCAACAAATTGAATAACCAGTACAGATTCAACTCTAAAAACACCATCATGCAAAATTGAAGTCGCCCAAAATCCTTTTGATAGAAATAATCGACCAACTTAATTGCCGGTCATGGCCTATTTGGGAAAAGAACCCTCGACATTCCCATGGAGTTATGATGAAAAAGAAACCTGCCTAATCCTCGATGGCAAGGTGACTACTCCCCATGGTGGTGAGCCGGTAACGTTTGGCCAGGGCAATCTCGTGGTCTCCCCGCAAGGGATGAGTTGCACTTAGGACGTTCAAGAAGCCGTGCGAAAACATTACAAGTTCGGTAACTGATAGGACTATGACCTTTACTGTTCCTCCCCTCCATAACGGCGGTGTCATGCTGACGTACAAGTGCGACAATGCTTGTAGGCACTGCCTCTACTGTTGCTCGCCCAAGTTGTCCGAAGAGGGGATTGACCGTACCATGTCGGCTTTATCGAAAGAGCGTTCGCTCAGTGGCATTCATTTCGGCGGCGGTGAATGTTCGCTCTTCTTCGACCGGCTGCTCTACGCTATTCGCAGTGCTGTCAAGCATGGCGTTTGGATTGATTATCAGGGAACAAATGGCGGATGGTGTGTCGATGACCAGACCGCCGTAGATGGATTCAAACGGCTCCACGATGCTGGATTGCCGGGCGTGCTCATTAGTGCTTCGTTATTTCACTTGGAATTCATCCCGCTCAATGTAACGAAAACAGCAATCCGGGCGGCAAAAAAAGTATTCGGCGGTGCATTCGTCTGGACGGACGAAGTGTTACGGCAGATGGAGCGGCTGCCGGATCACAGCAAAAAATATCCGATACAGGAGTCGTGCCGATTGCTTGGCATCAATCCTTCGGATGGTACGCTTTGGCAACTTCATTCGTACTTGAATCCTTGCGGTCGAGCCGCCCGGCAGGCAAGTACCCACTTTTTCAATCCTTGAAGTGATGAAGGCAACATTTTGGGAGAAAACTTGTTATCGGACTGGTGGCATATTGTACCCCCACTTGATATTTATTTTTTGCTTGGTACAATGAGTCCCAGGTCGGCTCGGCAAGTAGAGGACAGGATGTAAGGATAATGGGGGAATAAATTATGGCTACTACTCTTGATGGCATGGCGGTTCGCAATAGTTATGAAACGGCTTTTAATCCGTGTTACAGTCTGTCTGGTTTTGGAGAAGGAACGCCTGTCTATGCCTCGGATATTGGTTCGACTGCGTGTGTGTTGAACATGGCGGGACACCCGCAGGTATATTGGGTTGGCTGTTTTCCGAAAACCGAACTCGTGCACGTTGCCACAGACTCGTGTGTTCCTATTGGCTCACTAAACGTGGGAGACAAAATTAGTTCTTGGGACGTGGAGCGAGAAAAAATGCAATACACTGCTGTTACAGGTATTCATGTGTACACGGTAACGGAAATCATTTGTTTCAACAACGATATGTGGGTTTCGTGTTCTCATCCTCTTCTGGTTATGGAGGCTGGAGAAAGTGGCGTTCTTACTCCAAAATGGAAGGTGGCGTTTGATGTCAACGTTGGTGATTATGTAATTGGATCTGATGGCAAACTCGCGGCAATCAAATCAAAGAGCAAACATTGGTCTGACGCTGGCATGGAAGTTTTGAATCTTTCGACGGACAGCGGTTCGCCTTTTTTGGTGAGGAACTGTGTTGTTCGAGCGGAAAACGCACATGATAATTTAGAGTGGGCGGATATTACTGAAACAGAAACCAAAACTTTACGAGTCGCTTGACCTGTTCGCCCCGAAAGACCACGCAGCGCAAATTTGCAGTCGTTCACATTTTGGAAAACGGCTAATTTTCTGCCGCCTAAAATACTCAAACTGCTCACTTTGTTGACAAGTTTAAATTTTTCATGACAAAGAAGCCTATGCATTCTACAATATTCCTCGTAAAAATTGCGACATAGCCCCGTAACTATGTCGCCGCCGATTTCGATATAACCGGTTCGGCGACTTTGCTGCTTCGATTTTTGGATGGCTCCACCCCGATTTCGGTGAAAGTGTTCTCAAATCCTCTCTCCATATCCCAGTCCGACAACAAATTTTTGGGTGAAATTTCCGAGGTGGCCTGTCAATCGCAGAATGGCGTGATTTTCGGCAAGATTACACAAATCGGCTGTGAACCCTCGACAACTGCACGACTTTTCCTGGTACACTTTGGCTTTGGTGGCTACCGGAAAGTATTATGCAATTTTACAAGATGGATAATAGGGCAATGTTTCCGTTCCCACCGGGTACTGACACGATGGACAAAGCCTTGGCAAGCATTCGGCAAACTTATCAACGTGATGGCGTAGACCTGGATAAGCCCGTAAATGCCGATTATTCAAATGGTTTGATCAGGATATACGAGAATGCAGCACAATAGCAGTGGACACAAGACCGTCGCCCATTTTTTCGATTATGGCCTGGTTTTTCAGAGGCGGTACGCACCCTCCGAATTCCGTACATCAAACTTTCTGATTTGATGATTGACTTTCCCGATAACATTCAATCAATCTGTCTTGAAATGCCTGTTGAAAATTCACCGATGTTCGGTAGCGAATATATGACGACTATCCTTATCGGAAAAGTAAGTCCCTCGTTCATCAAAAAGGCTTCTGAACTGTACACTTACTTTATCACGATGTACCTTACCGATACATCAAAAAGCGGGATTCTCGGCATATGTCGAGCCATTTCCGGTTTTGTATCGATGAAGTGACCCAAGATATAACGATTGGTGAGTATCTGGAAGCTGGTGGTATGTTCAGTAATGCAGAAAATGCCGATAATAGTCTTCGCTATTTTTCGGTATCAATCGCCATCCTCGTCGGTCTTATCACCAAGACGCAATCTGATACTCCACTCATCGAGCCGGTTGTAATTCGTAAATTCCAGGAAAAGTGGGAAGTAACACGAGATATCTCATTCATCGAACGTTCTAAGAATCGTGGGCTCTATAGTTGGGATATTGGCAAAAATCTTCCCGATAAAGAACAAATAGCCAAAATGCGGGACGAGGCAATCAAAGGTGGAAATCCCCGCATTGGCGAAATCCTCATTTCAGTCGCCGTATCGTCGGCAAAAAAGAAGAGGGCAGAAAAGAATGGCGATTTGTGTCCGGTGCATTTATACACAAGGATGGGAAGCTATCGGTACAGCAGGGGTATTATGGGGACTCATAAACCATTGTGTCCCATCTTGCATGGCTCCTGTAGAAAGATATAATTCTCTGCAATATTCTCGATAATAAGACAGTGAATTCATGGACAGTTTTGACAAAGCGTTTGCTCGGTTCCCGAATAATCCACCGGTAAGACAGGACAGAATCCGTGAGATCATGTCCCCAACGATTCAGCGAGTACGCGGCGAATTTTTGGACGACACATTCTTGCCAAAAGTCCACATTGCCTACAAGACAGGTGAAGAGATTCGTTTGGTGAGTTGGTGATATTTGATATTCGCCGCTCCTTCGTTTATAAAATGACAGGCATTTCTTTAGTTCTCACTTCGTCGCTTACGATAAAATGGTAAGAGAATCCATCTCACTACTATTCCAATGACCCACGAACGAACATCGAAACTCCAGGCGATATTGAAGGTCGCTCATGCAAAGAAGCAAGCCGGGGCAAAAGTCCCCGTCAGTGCATTATTGCACTATGCCAAATCCCGGCAGGCAAAGAAGGCATGTGCGACTGCACCGCCAAGCCTTTATTGCCGACTGGCGGCGAGCATGAAAAAGACGGCGGAAGCAGAGAAAAAAGAATCGCCAAAGTCAGAACCTTCCAAACCGGAGTCTTCCAAGTCAGAATCCCTTAAATCCGAGAGATCCAAGCCAGCGTCGCCTAAACCGATGACATCTCAAACCAATCCACCGTCACCTTTTACAGCAGGTCAAGGAGCATCACCGGGTTTTGATTGGCAGTCCATTTTGAAGACGTTACAGCCATACGCCGCTCCCACTGCCGTTGGTGTTGGTGCTGGAGCATTGGGATCATTGATGTTGCCCCAAGGAACAAGGCCAGATGAGTCGGCAAGGCTCTATCAAAGGCGGCAGCGAAATCGGATGATCGGCGGCGGACTTGCAGGCGGCGGCACCGCCGCAGCTTTATTGGCAGCGTACAACGCGTAGAAGGCAAAGAAAGGGCTGGCTATGCAATAAAGTAAAAAACACGTTTGCCATTTTGTCATCTTGGGCCAGCCCCCATCTTGCACGAGATGTGCAAGAAAGAAATTTTCCCCCAGTGTCGAAACGGGGGCAGGGCAACTTTTGACATTTTCGTCGTGAAAAACGCCGAACGCTCAATTTTGCCTAATTTAGACAAAAAAATCTTTCTTGCACATCTCATCCCCCATCTTGCCAAAACCTGGACGTTCCCTTAAAATCAATATTGATGTTGGAGCTGATCGTGAGCGATTAGGGACGGTGCAGGACAAACTACACCGTTGGTGCGTTGACTGCTTTGGAAGGACAGACTAGGGCGTATTGGTACTAATTTCTCATGAAGACGATGATATTTGCGAAAGCAATGAACGCATTGTAGGTTTCGTCGAGATTGTCATACCTCGTAAACACGCGACAGAACTCCTTAATATTGCGAAAGTTACGTTCGATAATATTTCTTCCCTTGTACAACTCCTTGTCATACTCCCACGGCTCCTTGCGGTTGCTTTTCGGCGGAACCACTGGAAACATCCCGCACTCCACCGCCTTCGCGCGACACTTATCTTCCTCATACACCTTGTCCATGGTCAACGGCTTACCCTTCGCTAGTTCTACTATCAATAATTCTACTTCAATATCTTCTGCTACTAATAACGCATACTATAACGATTGCGATAATATAATGCAAGATTAGTACCAACACGCCCTAAGAAAACCAACCAGCACAAACGCCAAGCTGTCGTTTAAGTGGACATGATTGGGCGAAGCGTAAGGTGTTTTCGACGTAAGAATCGCAGAAAATCCGTGATTTTGCTTGTTGCTACACCATCATTGGTTGAGGAAGAAGAATGAAGGATAACTAGGGCGTGTTGACACTACTCTTGACAGGCATTTTCATTCTGGTATGCTTCTGTCATGGAATGGACACAAGAACACATCGAACGGATACAACACCTGTTTCCCAAACAACGAGGCAATGTTGAAATTGATTATCTTTCGTTT
>WRKP01000040.1 GCA_009778035.1 Planctomycetaceae bacterium | reverse complement strand
TATTAAGGAGTTCCATCGAGTATTTACGAGGTATGACAAACTCGACGAAACCTACAATGCGTTCATTGCTTTCGCAAATATCATCGTCTTCATGAAAAATTAGTACCAACACGCCATAGTGGTCATACAGCAGTGATAGAAACAGACTTAGCCACTGCATTTCAACTTCTTCAGGCTGGTGCCTCTTTCAATATTCCCACAGATGTTGTTGGATCCACTTATGTTCATCATTTTTTGCGTCTATCTGAATCTGATATTTTTGATTTGCTCCCTGATCTTAAAAAAGATTATCAAACAATCCTTGAATGGCTTGTGGCCAACGGTGCCGACATTGAAGGCGCGAAGAAGGACAGGGAAAGATGGAAACAAGGTGGTATGCTAAGTCCATCGCATATTGCGGAACTCAAAAAACGTTATGAGAATGAGCTCGCAGTGAAACAGGCAGCAAGATAAACACCCTAAAGCAACCGGTGTTTTCCAGGTATACTCCCCGCGCCATTATTCCGGCGAAAGCGAAAGCATTACAATTCTTGCCATTCCAAAAGCATCCGGGAACAAAGCACTGCTCCGTATTCTTCGTTGCCTTTTTCCTGGCCCTCTTGGCCGCCTTTTTTATCTCCGCCTTCTTCTCTTTTGTCTCCGCTTTCTCTTCGGTCGCTTTTGCTGTCTTTTTGGCTGTTTAATGGAATAAGTCTTTTTTACTAAAAGACTTGTGTGTCCTATTAGTTTTTTAATATTTCGAGTTGAAATTTCCAGCCTCACTGCCGAAAGCCTTGTATTTTCAATGCTTGAACAACAATTGCCCATTTTGCATGCGATATTGCCATCGAAAACATAAAAACCAATCGTTTTTCATATAACCTTTTACATTATAAATAAGAGAGTAGTGACTCATTTATACTTCTTGCACATTTCGCTTCTCAACAATCTTTTTCGGGCTGCCTATTTTGCCAAAAAGAGGGCTTTTCTCATAATAGGTAACTCAACAATGGCGATTTGTGTCCACGAATGGCACAAAGTGTAGTAGGTCACCTCTCCCGAACGGAAAGGGCTATTTTTTGAGGACAAAACGAGTACAATACACGTGTCCCGTCTGATGTTTTGCATGCATACGCAAAAGCAACGGGACTTTCGCTGTCGGAAATCAAATGGAATGTTCACAAAGCCGTAATCTTTAGATCGCGACAAAATAACAACAGGAAACCAACACCATGAAACAAACACGACGAGAATGGTTGAAAACAGCAACGGCAGCAATCGCCCTGCCAATGTTTATTCCCCGAACGGTTTTCGCTCAAGGCAATCGGCCCGGGGCCAACGAACGACTCGGCATTGCCGCCATCGGCGTCGGTCGGCAAGGTGATCCCGTCCTGCGAAATATCCTCCGCGACCGCCGAACAACTGCAATCTGCGTCTGCGATGTATGGAAACGACGAGCCAGCGAAGTGGCGGCAAGGCACAATGTCCCGCCGGAACACGTCTATCAAGATTATCGTAAAGTCATCGACCACAAGGACGTCGATGCAATTATGATCGCAACGAATGAGCAATGGCGAGGCCCGATGTGCGTGTCCGCGGCACTTGCCGGAAAGCATCTTTTCGTCGAAAAGCCGGTAACGCTGACCATCGACGACGGCAAACGAATGCGGGCTGCCGCGAAGAAAACCGGCATCAAATTCCAAAGCGGCAGTATGCAGCGTTCGGATCGCGTCAATGATCTCGCTTGCCGATTTATCCGCGAAGGGCATCTCGGCAAGATTCACGAAATCCATTGCGCAAACTACGAATCGCCCTGGCTTTACGGAATGCCAGCCGAGCCGATACCGGAAGACCTTGATTGGGATATGTGGTGCGGCCCGGCCGAACCGGTTGCGTATCATCGCGAATTGTTCGTTCCGCGGGGCAGGCCGGGCTGGCTTTCGTTCCGCGAGTTTTCCGGCGGCGAAATGACCGGCTGGGGAACGCACGGATTCGACCAAGTCCAGTGTGCGTTGGGTTTGGACGATACCGGCCCTGCCGAAATCTTTGTCGAAGGCGATAAACTGGTCCCGCCGGTGTTTGACCAAGCGACGGAAAGACGAGTCGGCGATGCAATTTGTTCTAAGCCGATGCTCGCATTCAAGTATGCCGACGGGCCGTTGGTTAAAATGAACCTGCTGGACATTCATTTTCAAGCCGCCCTGCGCGGCGGAGCGATATTCTTCGGCGAAAAGGGAAAGGTCGAAATTATCCGTGGCGGGATGACTTCCGAGCCGAAGGAATTGGCGGAGGATTGGCTTCGCGAGTATGCGGAACACCGTTTGCCGATTCATGAGGTTGATTGGATTAACTGCATTTACAATGGCCGGACGCCGATTGGCGATATTGAGACGGGCATTCGCACGGCGGGGATTTGCCATATCTTGAGCATTGCTCGGTATTTGGGTCGCGATTTGCGATGGAATCCGGTCGAGGAGGAATTTGTGGGTGATGCGGAGGCGAACACTTGGCTTGCCCGAGAGCAGCGTCGGGGATTTGAAACGCCTGATGTTGGGTAGAAGCGGCTAGAGCGTGCTCCTTTCTGCTTTGGACAATAAATCGTCATTCCGGCACACGCCTGAATCCAGACTCGCGGCCTGCATACCGTTTCCCTGGTTCCCGGCTTGCGCCGGAATGACGGAGCGGCGTCCAGAGCAACTCTGAATATGCTCTAACGCCGGAATGACGAAAACAAGTCCACATTCAACAAACGCCCTTAGTCAAGGCGATAGCCATCGGAGAAAACCGGTTTCACCAAGTCGGCAACGCCCGGCGTTTTCAGGTCGGCCAAGTTCGTTACAACCAAATTCTTGGCGTCCCATTCGATTTTTTCGCCCCATTCGCCCAACGCACCGTCGTCACCGCCTTCAGCCGCCGCCCAAACCGCAAGGTTGCCCAACAAAATCGTTTCGGTGAGCGGGCCAGCACGGTCAACAACATTCGATTGAGCAATACTCGGATCGTTCGCCCAAATCGCTCGGTACAGTTCGTACATATTCCAAACATCATTTCCGCCTTCAGGTTTTTCGGCATAAAGCGTGTTGGCTTTGACTTCGCCCCACTGTCCCGCATCTTCGTTGATTTGCTGGCCGCCTTCCTGGAGGAACCGGCGGTTTTCGCAGTAATCGTCGGTGCTGAACATCGCGCCTTTTTCGCCGATGATGAGCACGCCCGACGGAGACAACTCGCCCGTGATGCCGTATTTGGCGAAAATTTCCGCCGGAGGTGTGTTGCCCCGTCGGTCATACCACCAGAACGGTATTTTGCCGCGATCCGCAGTGGCGGGGAATTCAAATTCGATCACCGATGCGGCCGGATAACTGTCGAAATCGTGTCCCGAACTTCTTGCACGCACCCAAGTCGGGTCCTTCAAATCGGCTGCGGCATAGGGAACCGTCAGCATGTGGCAGGCCATATCGCCGAGTGCGCCGCTGCCGAAATCCCACCAACCACGCCAGTTAAATGCATGGTAAAGGCCGGGGAAATAATCGCGGTACGGAGCAACGCTGATCCAGTTTCGCCAATCGAGGTTTTGCAGATCGCGGTTAACGTCTTCAAATTGACGCCAAATCGAGCGGTCGGCCAGTTGGCGATTCGGTGATTCGCGATAACCTCTTTCGGCGAAGGATGCCATCGTTTCACGTCGATTGGGTCTTTGCGGCCAAACGGGTCGATTCGACCAGGCGATCACTTCCGTAATGGTTCCGATGATGCCAGCTTTCATAAGGTCGATGGCATTTCGGGAATTGTCGATTGCAGTCCCTTGGTTGCCCATTTGGGTGCAGACACCGGTTTCTTTGGCGACGTCGGTGATGATGCGTGCTTCGTAAATCGTTCGGGTGAGCGGTTTTTGGATGAAGCAATGTTTTCCCATCCGCATAGCCATCAAGGCTGCAGCCCCGTGCATGTGGTCGGGACCGCTGATCACGACCATGTCGATGTTATTTTCATTTTCGGTGAGTAATTCGCGGAAATCGGTATACTGTTTTGCCGTTTGGAAGGCTTCTTGCCGTGCTTTTCCTTCTAATCTTCCTCGATCGACATCGCAGATGGCGACAATATTTCCGAATCGTGCGGCATTATTTGCATCGCTATCGCCTTTTCCTCCGATACCGATACAGGCGACGTTTAATCGCGGTCCGGCTGGTGTTGTGGGTGTTCCTTGCCCTTGAGCGCGCCTTCCTCCTTGTCTTTGCTGTGCATTAGTTTCGGATGCGAGTAATGCAGCACTTCCAACAGCACTGCCGACGACTGCGGCGGTTTTCAAAAATGATCGACGTGTGGGTTTCGTCATAGTAAATCCTTTGGTTAGGGTGAATTAGGCCGCGATCAATCTTGCGGCAGAAACTTGATGAGAACCATCCTAGCATATTCCGAATGGGATTGCAAGATGTGCGACTGTTGCGAAGAACGCCAGAGCATATTTAGAATTGGCCAGGACGCCCCTGCGTCATCCCGGCGCACGCATTGTCATCCCGGCGAAAGCCGGGAACCAGGAAAACGGCATGTACACCGCTCGGCTGGGTTCCGGCTTTCGCCGGAATGACGATTTTTTGTCCACGGCACCCGTTCCCCCGCTGATGACGATCTTTACCGCAGGCCGTGCCAATACGGCGATTCCAACGGCCTCGCCGTCCGAGCAGGGACTGGCACTGCCGATGGCGATGAATTGACCGCCGGTATCGCTCCAACCGACGTCGCCTCGATAAATACCAATACATTCCCCCGACGTGCCGGATTGATTCCCCGTGATATTTCCTCGATCACACTACGCGTATCGCCCTCTATCGTATTAGGAAGCGGAATCGTGCCCAAATCCAGGAGCAAAACCCTGTTTTTTGGGAAACCAACAACCTCATCCAACTTGAAATGCGCTAACTGCGGCGATTCTATATGCACCCGTTGCCGAGGATTCGATGCCGTCGCAATTTCAAGCATCGTCGTAAACATCCGCTCCACCTGAATTATGTCCAATTTAATCGTCGCTGCCATGTGCCGACCATCCAGCATCGCCAACGGAGTAATCGACAGTCCAATGCCCTCATCAATCGTTACGCGGTCTTCGGCATAGCCGTGCATGGCCGAGGCGTTTGGCTGAACATCCCGAAGATATTGACGTTGCCGGATGATGGAAACATTGTGTCCAATTCCGTGAGCGAGCGGCGTTTGGGGTGGAAGCAATTCGCGAAAATCGCTCCGCCGACTCAATTCCTGAAACAGGCTTTGTGCCGCTTCTTTTTCCATAATCCAACCTTGTACACCCTGCGTGGCAATCGGTATGGGCCGTAATTGCGAATGTCCTTTGGAACGCCAATCCGGCCGAGAAGTTGCGACGATTCGCACGGTGCAAGACTCATTCCAAAGTTGCGGACAGACAAATCGGTCAACGATGTCGGCAACGGTCAATAAAACTTCCTTTGTGTGATAGACGTAGAGTTTTTCGGAGTCTGCGGTAATAAGGCCGAAGGGAGCGGTATGCCATTGAGCAGTGCCGGTTTTCCGCAGGATCCAATCGACGAGCACTTGTTCGGGCGGAATTCCGCCTGCGGGGACATTTCGGTCTTGCGTGTAGGGGGTAATATCGAATTCTCGCCAAAATTGCCCGTGTTCTTGGGGGATTTTGTTCATAGTTGCCGAAACGCGGGCGATTCGGTCGCCGAGGATGCTGTCTCGGCTGGCGATGATGAAGTTATCATTTGGGGCGAGCGGAGCGTGTTCGATTGTTTGCTCGGCGGGTTTTTCCGAGGGCAGGGGCGGGACAAACGTCGGTTCCTGGGCAAGCAATACCGGCGAACAGAGCAGCAAAATAAAGAGTATTCGATCCATGATAACCGTTTTCCAGAAAACTACAGTCGGTATGGTAGAAAAATTTTTTTTCCGAGTCAAGCGGAAAAATATCATCGGCAACCAATGGATTTTTGACCGTGTCTTTTTGTCCTTCCAATTTTTCTGAAAAATTGCTAGACTCGCCGAAATCTATGCGCACGAGCCGGGAGCGTGAGCCCCCGTAAACCGAGCGGAACCGCAGTACCATGCCTCCAGGAGACGACGGAGATAAAAAACATGATCCAACCCAACGGCGGTTGGATGAAGCACGAGAAAAAGGACAAGTTGCACAAAGCCAAGATATGGCCGCCGCAATCGTTCTCCTTCTCGCCATCGTCCTCCTCATGACCCTCGGCAAACAAATTGCCGTCAGTTTGTTTGAATACTCGCGAGAACTCATGCTCGAACCAGTGCTTCTGATTCCCGAAAATCAAGGCCCAAATGCACTAAAACAGTCTGCCATATCCCTGTTCTTGGAAACCATCGTCCGGTTCATGAAGCCGCTGTCCATCTTCTTTCTCCTGCTGCTCCTCACGGCAATTCTCGCAAACGTCGCTCAAATCGGTATCCTTTGGAAGCCCGACAAACTGGCCCTTGATTTCACCCGACTCGATCCCATCAAAGGATTCGGACGGATTTTTTCGCTGCAAAGCGTCATGCGGCTTCTTATGGGGATCGGCAAAATCTTAATCTGTGCCGTCGTTGCGTGGTATGCCGTCGAAACCAGCATCGGCGAAATTATGAATATGTCAGCAAAAGAAACAGGCCAAATCACGGTTTTTCTCGTTTGGATGCTGTTAATGATTTCCCTTAAAGTTGCGGTCGCGTTGGTGATTTTGGCAATTCTTGACTTGATGTATCAGCGTTGGAAACACTTTCGGGACCTGCGGATGACGGACCAGGAAATTCGGGACGAAATGAAGAATATGATAGGCGATCCGCAGATTATCCAAAAGCGGCGGCAAATTCAGCGGGAGATGGCAACGCAGCAACGGGCGCAGGGAACGCAGGATGCCGATGTTGTTGTTACGAACCCGACGCATTATTCGGTGGCCATCAAATTTGATGCACGCACGATGGATGGGCCGGTCATTGTCGCTAAGGGATCGGATTTAGTGGCATTTCAAATTCGCAAAATTGCGGCGGAGCACAAGATTCCGATCGTGCAGCGTCCATTGCTTGCGAGGACGATGTTTGCGACGGTCGAGATTGGCGATCCGGTAACGTTGATACCGGAACACATGCGGACGTTGACGGAGGTGTTGATATATGCTTATAAATTGGCGGGTCGGGACTTCTTGGGCGAGTACGACAAGCGTCAACGCAGCCGGTGATGTAGAATCCGCGGTGTAAGCCAGGGCCTAATTTACATCACGGACTCCGTAAATTTTCATTGGTCAAATCATCACTGTAGAAACCGTCGACGCCCAGTGCCGCATAGCGTTTTATGTCCTCAATCGCATTGACCGTATGCGTATAGGAACGAATATCGCGAGACTTCAACCGTTCACAAAACGATGGCGAAATCCGCTTCGGCGGAAATGCGACTCCCTGGACCTCTGGCCGTTTGTCGAGCAAACGAAGAATTCGCGATTCCCAAGTGTTGCGCTTGTACACGGTGAAAATATATTCCTTGAACGGATGAATTTCCTCGATGATTGTCGGCATTGCCGGATTGTACAGTTGCGGTATAATCCGTTCCAATATGCTCTCATCCACGGACTTTGCGTCGGCAACCAATGCGGCAAACGCACGGTGAACATGGTGCGGCCAATCTTTTTTCGTGTCCGTAACAATAAAAACATCAGGACAATGCTTCATCATCATGGCCAGGTCACGAAACGACATCGGGGTATATTGCCCGTGAATCTTGGCTTGCATAAATGCCGTAAAAGTTCGATTTGCTGCAACATTTTCGAGTCCGGCATCTTTTGTAAATGACTTCCAATCATGCACACAAACCAATCGGCCATCTTCGGTGAGGAGCAAATCGACCTCGAAAACCCGGGCTCCGCGTTTGTAGTTGGCAATCAGTGCTTCCTTGGAATTGGTAACGGCATGTTCGTCAATACGTCCGAGTGCGTGTGTAATAATTCGCGATTCTTTCCAATCCGCAATGGCCTCCGGTTGTTCGATATTGCCGAGTTCTGCCTGCCAATCAATGATTCGGTCTTGTGAATAGTCGAAAACGGGAAGTGCCGTTTTCATCCATTGACTGTAACCCAAAATGGCAACAATTTCCGGCAAGGAACGGTGGCCGTAGCCCAAGACGACCGCCAGGAAAACGATGATCAGCAGCCCGCGGCGCAGAGAAGCGTTGGAAGATAACATCCCGAAGTCTATAGAAAACGTTGATTTCGGTCAAGGAGGAAATCGGCTTGAAGATTCGCAATCTGACGCCTGCGGCTCCGTTCGGCAATACTTGACATTTGCTCCCTTTTCCCGTAAAGTGATGTTTTGTTTTTACATCCATCTTACGCAAAAGGAGGCAATCTATGATTCAACGTGTCGTCTTCATCGCCATCGTCGGCTTTCTGATCACCGCGTTTTTGATGCAACTGACCTATATCTGGCAAGGATACGGGCTTGTTGAAAACAAAGAACAACTCGCCGAAAATCGATACCAATCCTATCAAGTCGCCGAAGAATTCCGCCGCTCTTCCGCTAATCTGACAAACTTCGCTCGAGCCTACTGCACAACTCGCGATCCAAGTTTTTTAGAGAGATACAACGCAATCCTGGCCTGGCGAGGCGGCTCCAGTCCACGACCCGCCGACTTCCCCCTGCTGCCTAATGTGCAAAAAGCACAAATCGAAATTATGAGAGATTTAGGGTTCTCCGAAGAAGAATTCACGACCCTCTCCCAAGCCCTTAACCTCTCCAACGAACTCGCTCGATACGAAGTCCAGGCTCTCGAAAGTTTAGCAAAAGGTGAAATCATTCCACAGGGCGAAAACGTCAGCGGATTCATTATGCCCGAAACGCCAAGAGAGGGAGAATCCTTAGAAGACTTCGCTCTGCGAATCCTCTACGACGCGACTTACCAAGATTTTGAAGCCCGAATCGCGGAACGAGTCCGCGCGTTTTTCGAGCAGTTAGACCAACGAACCGTCGTCGCAACTCTCGATGCCAGTGAAAAGTTGAGAGCGAATAATTATGCAGCCCTGGCAATGGGGGTTTTGGTTCCGATTCTCGCCATCCTGTTCGTTGCACTCGCCCTCAGAGCCATTTACGGCAAAATGCAATGGTATGAACAGATTTTAGATTCGATTCCCTTCCCTCTTTCGATAACGGATATGAACATGAAATGGACGTTCGTCAATCGGCCTGTCGAGGAAATGCTCAAAACCAAACGCCGGGCCTTGGCGGGGAAGCATTGCAGCAACTGGGGAGCCGCAATTTGCAATACGGATAACTGCGGTGTTGTCTGTTTGCGAGGCGGCAAGCCGCAAACGTTTTTTGACCAGTGGGGAATGAATTTCCAAGTGGATTCTTCCTACATTACCGACAGAAGGGGACATAAAATCGGACACATCGAACTCGTCCGTGAAATTACTTCCACAAAGAAATTGCAAAACCAGCAAGGGGAATTGCTCGGCCGTCTGAAAAAAATATCGCGTTCCTTTACTGCCGACACACGGGATGTTGAAGATGAGAGTCAGTCCCTATCTTCCGCGACGACGCAGCAGTCCGCGACGATTAGTAGCATTGCCGACTCGATGATTTCGTTATCCGAAAAGACGGATAAAAACGTTTCGACTGCCGAAGAGGCAATGACGTTAGCGAATACCATCAAGGGGAATGCGGAAAAAGGTTCCGTTCAAATGCAAAATATGATGCAGGCGGTGAAGGAGATAAGCGAATCGAGTCATGCGATCGGCGATGTGATTAAGTTGATCGACAACATTGCGTTTCAGACGAATCTTTTGGCACTCAATGCTGCGGTGGAGGCTGCTCGGGCGGGAACGCATGGCAAGGGCTTTGCGGTTGTTGCGGAAGAGGTTCGCAGTTTGGCGGGTCGTTCTGCCGAGGCGGCACAGAATACGAGCAATTTGATTGCGGATTCGATGAAAAAGGCGGAATTGGGCGAAAAAATTGCCAGCGAGGCAGCGGAATCGTTTAATGGCATTGTGGCGGGAATCAATGAAAGTGCTACGATGACGAAGGAAATCGCGGAGGCATCGCGGGAGCAGCACAGTGCGATCGCGAACATCAATCAGGGAATTAGGCAATTTTCGGATGTTGTTCAGCAGAGCGGCATGACGGCGGACAAGTTAGCGGAGACGAGTCGGAGCGTGCGTGGCCAGACGGATCAACTGGAGAGTATTGTGTCGTCGCTGAGCAAGGACACCGCAGACCAAACTTAGAGCAAATCCCAAATTGGCCAGGAATCGCATTTCCGTCGTCCCGGCCACACATCGTCATCCCGGCGCACGCCGGGATCCAGGGAAACAGAAAACACGTCGCTTGTCTGGATTCCGGCTTGCGCCGGAATGACGGAGGGGCCGGAATGACAGAGGGGCCGGAATGACGCAAAAACCAGAGCCGTACTGGAAGGTTGCGGCCGCAGAGGCCAGACATGCCTCATCACACACGCCGGGAATCGTGTATACTAATAGAGGGAACGATACGGAACTTCAGTCGCCCCCGCCATACACTTTCATCAACCCTTTTTTCACCAGGAGACCCTAACGATGATCCAAAAATCCTGCCTTGCACTCATCCTCTGCGTGTCGTTTGCTGTGTCGGCAACGGCACAGACCAAATCGCTTGCCGAAGCCGAGTCGTTTTCCGACGTCGCCACCTACATCCAACAGGAAGATGCCAAACTTGTCGCCCAAGGCCTTGATCGGAAAGAGTACACGATTGCAATCGGCGAACTTCTGCTTGCCGCAAGCGACAGATTGCTTGAAGTTGCCCAAAACGATATGGAAATCCGAACGGCCTACAACTTCAAAATAACGGCATACAGACGGCAAATCGATGCGGACGTTGAAGGTGCCAATGAAAAATTTGATGCACTCCTTAAAGAATGGGCAGAGAGCGATGACCTGAACGCCCAAAGGATGGCCCAGTTGCACCGGTTTACTCAATTCAGCAATACGGCCAGACGGGCCGAAGTGTCGCCGGAAAGTTTTGCAAACTTCAAAACGGACCTCAAAGGCTGGCTGGAGCGAAAAGAAACCTCCCTTGCCAACATCGTAACATTGGGCCTTGCAGTTGCCCAACGCAATGGCGTTTCTGACCAACAGTTCATTGCGGAATTGGTCGAATATGTTCAATCGCCGCAGTTCTCGGCAACGGACGGGGAACGGGCGAACCTGATTCTATCTTTAGAGGGTATATTACGGCTTGCAATCGGCAACGATCCAAAACTGTACGGCAGGACTTTGGATGACGAAGAATTTGAATGGGAAAGCCTCCGCAAAGAGGGCAAAGAGAAATACGTTTTGGTCAACTTTACGGCAACGTGGTGTGGCCCTTGCCAAATGGAATTGCCCGGCCTTTTGGAAGCGTACAAAAAGTATGAGGACAAAGGCTTGGAAATTGTTTCGATTTATGTTTGGCAGCGTGAGGCGGATCCGATTGCGACGGTCAAAAACTATGTCGAGGAGAAAGGTATTCCTTGGATAATCATATCGGAGGAACTCTCGAAACGAGCGGGCCATCCTGACTATCGGGAATTTTACAACCTTTCGGGAGTACCGACGATGGTTTTGGCCGACAGGGAGGGCAAAATCATTGCAGAGGGCATGCAAGCCCGTGGGGCATCGTTGCAGGCAAAACTGGCGGAAATTTTTGAGTAGCGGGGCGGGATCGCGGGGACGGGGGCGAGAGTCTCCGTCCTGGTGTGTTGCTTCTTTTTGTCAACAAAACGTGGGTGCGTCTGATTCAACGAGTCTGCATACGGCCGGATTTCCCGTGATTTTCCCGCGGGCCTATTGACATTGCTTTTCGGGTCAGGTAGGATGCACCGCGGACGTTCGTTTGCGAAGATTGCGGGCACTTTTCCAAATGGCAAAACAATATGACAATGATAAAAAACCAAAGAGAGTTGGATAATCGGAACTTGGAAAGATGCCTCGAGCAGGCTTTTAGGTTGGAATGTCTGATTGCGATAGGGTTGCGTCTTTTCTCCCCTGTTTCATTGACGTTTCGGTTTGTGTTCCTTTTATCGGCTATATGTGCTCTCAGTGGCTGCATGGAGTTACTTGCTGGAGAAAAAGATTTTTTAGATGCAAAGACGCATCTCGATGAAATCCAAGGGAGAAAACCAAATGACAAAGATTTCTTCCGAATAATTGGGGAATTCGGAGGGAAACTTACTGTCGATGAAGAAGATAGATTGTTTGTGCATATGGTGCGAACTCAAAAGCCTCTTATGAGTGATAGGGATATATTGGCACTTTATCAAGCGAAAAGAAGTTCATTAAACACTGGTCAGGTATGCTACGAGGAAACAGTAATTTTTTCTCCCGAACAGGTTACTCACGTTTTGTATATGTTCGCCTTTTCGGAAACGGGTGACATGTATTTAGAGCAAACCGGAAAACAGCTTGACCGTGATCCAGAACGATCCATTATAACGATTGCGGATGATGCTTATACTAGGGTGGCGTTCGCTAAAGACGGAAGCATCAATGCCAGTATCACTCCGCTCACGGAACACCACAGATATTTTTATCAGCCTAGCATGCCTCTTATCCTGGCGAACCTATTTGATGAGGACAGGTTTCTTCTACCTCGTACTTTGGGTCGCGATATAATACAATTGTTGTCAATCCAAGGTAGAGCCTTTGTTTTAGAAGATATGGAGTACGTTAATGGCAAAAATTGTATTGTTCTTTTTTCCATGTTAGAGAGATTCTATTTGGTTCCTGAATACGATTATGCCATGACGAGATTTGAAAGTTACAGGTCTGTTTTCTTAGAAGAAGACAAGAATAAAGGAATTCTTGAGAGACGTAGAATTGGCCGGGAATATATATATGAAAGTGATTTGACGGATTTTGTTGATTGTGGCAATGGCATTTGGGTGCCAACAACAGTCAAAAATGTTCGCTATGATAATGGTACGAGGACGTCAGAAATAAGAATAAATGTGAAAGACGTGCAACTTAACGAGCCGTTGCCAAAAAGTTTTTTTGCGGATGTCATTCCCGAAAACGCTATGGTGGCGGATGGGATAAGAGGTTTAGTGTACCGACAAAGCGATAGCCCTTCCCAAGAGGTTGCCAAAAGCAATCGCACTTGGTTCCTCCAGTACCTCAGCCTGACACTGGGCTGCATATTGATCCTCCTCGTTGTTGTCGTAAAATACATAAAGTACCTCAAACGCAAACAAACGGCATGAAACACATTATCGGCATCCTACTTGCACTATGCATGACGTTACCCGCTTACGGCAGGATGCCGACCTTGGAAGATGAACAGCACCGCACCGCCTGCTATGAGTAGTACCATTTCTGCGACACATACGGAAGAATCTTCAATACACTCGTTTCGCGGAACAATACTGTTAGTGATTTTGTTGCTAACTATTCATGCACTACTTCTCGCTTACTCCGCTACTAAACATTCACCGACTGCTTTGGAAGGTCCACTATTAGCCGCCGGTGTAAGCCATTGGGAATTGGGACGCTATGAACTTTACCGAGTGAATCCGCCTTTGGTTCGGATGGTGGCAGCGATGCCCGTAATGTTAGTAGGCTGTGAAACGGATTGGAGACGTTTCGTTGACGGCCCACGCGCCCGGCCCGAGTATTCTATTGGCAGTCAGTTTATTGAAATCAATGGAGAGCGTTCACTTTGGCTGATGACGTTGGCTCGCTGGGCTTGTATTCCATTCAGTCTTATCGGCGGCTTATATTGTTTCTTTTGGGCTCGTGAACTTTTTCGCAATGATATGGCTGGATTGATAGCACTGGCGCTTTGGTGTTTTGATCCGTTAATACTTGCCAACGGAAAATTGATTACGAATGATCTTGCCGCGACTTCTTTTGGCATTGTGGCAGGATACTACTTTTGGCATTGGCTCAAGTCGCCATCTTGGATACAATGCTTTATCGTTGCATTGGCTTTTGCGTTAGCGATTCTTGCTAAAACAACTTGGCTATTCCTATTTGGCCTTTGGCCCATGATGGCAGCTCTATGGTTCGGCATGAAGTATTGGCGGCGTGAAACGGTCGAAAAAACATGGATGCTCATCACTTTGCAAATCGCTACGATATTTCTTTTAACCATTTGGTTTATCAATATTTTTTACCGATTCGATGGGTCTCTTGAAAATTATGGGGATTATTCTTTTGTCAGTAAAAAATTATCTGCGATTGATAACCAGCATCCGCTTTTAGCATCGATACCGGTTCCATTTCCTAAACAATTTGTAATTGGAATCGATACCCAAATCTGCGATTTTGAAGATTACCGGCAGATGTCCTACTTGGCAGGTCAGTGGCAAGATCAAGGTTGGTACTACTATTATGTTTACGGCCTGCTCGTCAAATGGCCGCACGGTACACAGATTCTATTTTTATTGGCGATGTTCATGGCAATCTGTTGGAAAAAATACGGATTGTCGAGAGATGAATGGGTTTTAATCATCCCTGCTTTGACAGTGCTATTGCTTGTCAGTGTGCAGTTGGAGTTTAACATGCATTTTCGTTATGTCCTTCCGTTTGTTGGCTTTGCTTTTATTTTCATTGGAAAAATTGCCCTACTTATGGACAAAGGGTTGTTCTGGCGTGTGATTGTTTCATTGCTCATCGTTTTATCGACTGTAAGTAGTCTATGGAATTATCCGCATTCATTGGCTTACTTCAATGAGATGTCTGGCGGTACAAAGAATGGACATAAACAAATGCTCCATAGTGCGATTGATTGGGGACAAGATTTGCTCTATTTGAAGCAATGGTTAGCTAACCATCCTGAAATTGAACTTGATGGATTGGCATATCATGGCGGATTTGATCCGTCTGCTATTGGTATCGAGAGTCCCAGACCGCCTGTTGATTCAAATTCTTCCAGTGCGGCTTGGATGGATTCGTCGAAGGTCGGCCCTCAGCCTGGCTGGTATGCTTTGAGTATAAATGCCATTTGGAGTGCTGATGGGGAATACACTTACTTCCGCCATCTTACGCCACTGATAACAGTTGGAAAGACAATTCATATTTACTATATTACTTCAAAGACATGTACCAATTAGAATGATGTCGACGGCTATCAATCATCCATTATTCCATAATCGACTTATGGAGTTCACTTTTTATTCAAGACCAAGAACGTCGCCTTTTTTCTGCTGTTTTTCGCTGTTCGTTCTTCCATTCTATTTTAATGGCATCTTGTATGACAACCATTTGTCATTTAGTGCAAAGTTGGCAACCTCGCGTAAAGCGAGTTTTTTCCTTCCCTTCCCTGAAAAGGAAAAAACGGAGTAAGAGATCGTTCGTATCTAGGATACAAATCCGGTCAGTAGCAGGATCCTTACACCACATTCTTTCCAAGTCCGAACAGTCGCCAGGGCAAAAAGCCCGCATTGGTGGGGACGGCACCGCGCTGCCAGGACAGCGGGAAAAAATTGGGAGCGAGACATATTCAGGGTGGTCGGACGCCTGTTCGAGCGGCATTGTATATGGCGACTCTGAATGCGATTAGATACTGCGAGCCGCTCAAGATGTTTTGCGAAAAGTTGCGAGCGAAGGGCAATTCTTTCAAGGTCGCGATTGTTGCCGTGATGCGGAAGTTGATTACCCTGCTCAATATCATGGTCAAGACGAACACTTGCTGGCAAGAGCAAAAAAAACAGCGAAAGGTACTAAAAAATGAAACATTCATCACGAAGCCCCGCTTGACCAATACTCTGTCGCTAATGACACCTTTCGGTTACATTTCGACTCTAAAACAAGCCCGTAATCCGGCCGGTTGCATCGACATCAATCCGCTCGGCTGCAGGAGAACGCGATAATCCCGGCATCGTCATGATCTCGCCCGTCAATACCACAGCAAAACCCGCTCCCGCCGATACCCGTACATCACGAATCGGCACCGTAAATCCACTCGGCCTACATCGCAATGCCGGATCCGCCGATAACGAATACTGCGTCTTCGCCATGCAAATCGGCAACCCGCCAAAACCGAGTTTCTCCAAATGCAAAAACTTCTCGCTCGTCTTTTTGTCGATCAAAATGCCGTCCGCTCCGTAAATTTTCTTCGCAATCGTTTCGACCTTCTCCAAAAGCGGCATCGCGTCGGGATATAACAAACGGAAGTTCGGTGCATCACCGGACGATGCGGCTGACACAACCAATTTGGCAAGTTCCTCTGCACCAGCACCGCCCTTCGCCCAATGCTCCGCCCGAGCCGCCTGCACGCCAAGTTCTCCGCACTTTTTGACGATCAAATTGACCTCCTCGTCCGTATCCGTCGGGAACGAATTGACCGCCACAACGACCGGCAAGCCAAACTGTTGCAGATTCTCGATGTGCTTGCGAAGATTGTCAAAACCGGCATCCAATGCAGATACATTCGGGACGGTCAAGTCTTTTAGGTCAGTGCCGCCGTGATATTTCAATGCTCTGACCGTCGCAACGACGACGGCAACGCTCGGCACCAAGCCCGCCTGCCGACATTTGATGTTCAAGAACTTTTCCGCTCCCAAATCCGCTCCAAAACCGGCCTCGGTAACGGTATAGTCGGCGAGTTTCAAGGCAAATTTCGTTGCCAGTACGGAATTGCAACCGTGTGCAATGTTCGCAAAGGGCCCGCCGTGAACGAGAGCAGGATTGCCTTCAAGCGTTTGTACCAGGTTCGGTTTGAGAGCATCTTTGAGGAGTGCGGCCATAGCACCGTGCGTTTTCAAGTCCGCCGCGGTAATCGGCTCGCCGTCTGCAGTGTAGCCGACGATGATGCGTCCGAGTCGGTCGCGAAGTTCGGTCAGCGAATTGCTCAAACAGAAGATGGCCATAATTTCGGAGGCGACGGTAATATCGAAGCCGGATTCCCGGGGAACTCCGTTGACGGTGCCGCCGAGCCCGACGACAACTTTGCGGAGTGCCCGGTCATTGAGATCGACGACGCGTCCCCAAACGATTCGTCGGGTATCGAATTTCAGGGCGTTGCCGAAATGCAGGTGATTATCGAGCATTGCGGAGAGCAGATTATGTGCTGCGGAAATCGCGTGGAAGTCGCCGGTAAAATGGAGATTAATTTCTTCCATAGGAACGACTTGAGCGTATCCGCCGCCGGCGGCACCGCCTTTGATGCCGAAGCAGGGCCCGAGGGATGGTTCACGCAGGGCGACCATCGTTTTCTGACCGATTCGGTTGAGGGCATCGGCAAGTCCGACGCTGGTTGTTGTTTTCCCTTCCCCAGCGGGTGTTGGACTGATTGCCGTTACGAGAATCAGTTTGCCGTCGGGTTTACTTTTGTGCTGTTCGAGGACATCGAAGGGGATTTTGGCTTTATTGTGTCCGAAGGCTTCGATTTGTTCGGCGGTGAGGCCGCATTTTTCGGCAATTTGGGTAATCGGCAACGTTACGGTCTGCCGAGCAATTTCGAGGTCGGAAAGATGGGACATGCTGGGAAAGGATTAAATCAGGAATTGTCATTTTACCCGGTTGTACGGCAATTTGCCATGTCCCCTCAACCGTCCCCTCAACCCGGCGAAAGCACCCCCCAACGCCGACGCTGGGGTATTGCTATTCCCGAAAACATCCGTTACACTCTCATTAGGCCTCCAGTACCGTTCCGGTTGCGTACTGGATGAATTCCTCGTTTTTGATATACATGTGTGACACTTAACCCATATAAAATCCCATGAATTTCTCCAGAAGTATTTTGGCCAAAATCCTTGTGCCCGTGATCGCCGTAACCATCATTTTGGTCGGCGTCGTCGCTTTGGTCGGTTTCAGGGCACTCGCACAGTTCGCACAAGAAAGTTTTGTCAAAGAAATCCATGTTGTTTCTCAGAGTATTGAACGCGATATTATCACCAAGCAAACCATCGCCGCCGACCAAGTTAACGGGTTATCGAAAAATATCGACATGATTGCGGCAGTCCAGGACGAAGATCGGGATAAAATCCACGAAATTGTCCGCGATTTTGCCTCAAATCGAAAATGCGACTTTTTCACCATTCTTTGCCCGCAAGGAAATGTGATTTACCGGAGCAACAATCCGGCAAGATTTGGAGATCCGCTGGTCAATGACTTGCGAAGTGCCCGCGAAACTTTAGCAACGAGGAGACCTTGTGTCTTTTTTGAGTCGACGGAGAGCATCAAATTGGCCATTCGTGCCGCTTCGCCTGTTTTTGATGGAGACGGCAACCTGCTCGCCGTTCTTACCGGCGGGTTTCGACTGGACCTCGACTACTGGGTCGATGAAATGCAACGACTTTCCGATGCCGCTTGCTCGGTTTTTCTCGGGGATGAACGGATTGCAACAACACTCAGACGACCTGATAAGCCCGACGAACGAGCCGTGGGTACAAAACTGGACAACCCGGAAGTATACAACAAGGTTTTCAGAAACCGGGAAGTTGAGTTTCGCGAGGTGCCGGTACTCGGCGTCAATATGAAGGCATATTACGCTCCCGTTTTTAATGAGGGAGACAGAGAAACTATGGGGATGCTTTTTGCAGGGATCCCGACGGCACGGCAAACTGCACTGGTTCGCCAGAATATGTGGTTGAGCCTGTCCATAACGGGCATCGGATTGCTCATTTTCGGCGGAATTTTGTATTTTGTCGTCGGCAGAATCAGCAAGCCTCTCACGATCATTACGAATTATATGAATGGTGCAGGCACGACGGGGGATCTTCGGGTTCGTCCAGAAGATGCAGAAAGTATCAAGAGAATCTCCACAGCCAAAGACGAAATCGGGCAAATCACCTTCGCGACCTCCAAGTTTATCACTCACGTTGGCAGGATTGCACGCGACCTTGAAACCGTTGCCAAGGGGGATTTGACGGTCCCCATCGAAGTTCTTTCCGAGCGGGACGGTTTGGGTGTTGCTCTGGAGCACACGATTAACAGTCTCAATTCCTTATTCGGCGAGATTAGCCGGTCTGCCGAAAAAGTTGCGACCGGCTCCGGCGAAGTTTCCACGGCGGCACAGTCCCTGGCGGACGGTGCGCAGCATTCTGCGGCCAGTTTGGAGGAAATTACCGCTTCGATGAGCGAAATCAGCAGTCAGACGAAGCAAAATGCGGAAAGTGCTGCTCAGGCTCGCGATTTGGCACAATCGGCGAGCAAGGCTGCCGGCGAAGGGCAGGGTGCGATGCAGGAAATGACGACTGCGATGGGTCGGATTATGCAAAACTCCAAAGAAATCCAGCGGGTGATTCAAGTTATTGACGACATCGCCTTTCAGACGAATCTTTTGGCGTTGAATGCTGCTGTCGAGGCCGCTCGGGCCGGGCAGCACGGGAAGGGATTTGCGGTCGTTGCCGAGGAGGTGCGGAATTTGGCATCGCGGAGTGCGAAGGCGGCACGGGAAACGTCCGATTTGATTGTCAAGAGTGGATCTGAAATTGAAAAGGGCGGCGATGTGGCAACGCATACTGCCAAGGTGCTCAATACGATTGTCGATCAAATCAAGCAAACGACGGATCTTGTGGCGGGCATTGCGATTGCGAGTAATGAGCAGGCTCAGGGGGTGAATCAGATCACGATTGGCTTGCAGCAGATTGATCAGGTTACGCAGCAGAATACGGCAACGGCGGAGGAGTCGGCGAGTGCGGCGAACGAAATGAGCGGCCAATCGGCAATGTTGGCCAAATTGATTGATCAGTTTAAGTTGAGGAAATAGGATTGTTCTGTAGCCCATTCCGGCTTGACGAGAAAGGCGCTCGCGCACGAGCCGGGGGCGTGAGCCTCCGGGTGAGTCTATCAAAGAATATCATATGTCGAAAAACCCGGGGGCTAACGCCCCCGGCTCGTGCGCGATAGTCCCCCGGCTCTTTGCTGGACAACGCATCCTGCCAAATTGGCAGTATTGCGAATCCCACGATTCCGTGTAAAATTGTGCAAATCAAGGAATTGCACCAAAATTGTATAAAAATCCGTTTTGGCACACAATTTGCTCTCTCAAAGACTCACGCAAAGGCACGAAGGATATAAAAAAGCCCCTCACTGACGCTTCAGAATCCGATCTCCTTTGTGCAGAATGAAAAATTCCTTCAATTATTAACATAAACCCATACAACTAAACCCTTAACAACCACTATGACAAAAAACAAAAAATGCGATGATACATCGTGCTGCAAAGGCACGAAACTCCAACCGCTCGGCGACCGAGTCGTCATCCGACGCGAAACCGCCGACGAAAAAACCAAAGGCGGACTCTATCTGCCCGATACCGCTAAAGACAAACCCGCTCGCGGCACCGTCGTCAGCATCGGCTGCGGAAAACTCCTCGATAACGGAACACGAGCCCCCTTCCAAATCAAAGAAGGCGATAAAGTCCTGTTCATCTCCTATGCTGGCGAAGAATTCAAAATCGGCGATGATGAACTGCTCCTGATGCGAGAAAGCGATGTCCTCGCGATTATCGGATAGAGACCTGCCAAGTGTGGTCGGCAACGTCGGCGATTGCCGACCGACACGAAAAACGGTTTTAGGTGCGGAGTACCGCACATTGCCGCCCGGCGGTCGGCAACCTACCTTTAATTACACCTACCTTTCAGTTCCCTAACAACACCCAACCCCAAAAAGGAGACAAATACAATGGCAAAAATGATTGCGTTTGATCAAGAAGCCCGCGAAGCACTGCGACGCGGTGTGAGCAAGTTGGCGAAAGCCGTCCGCGTAACCCTCGGTCCCAAAGGCCGAAATGTCATCATCCAAAAGAGTTTCGGCTCGCCGCTCGTTACCAAAGACGGTGTAACGGTCGCCAAGGAAGTTGACCTCGAAGATACCTACGAAAATATGGGCGCGAAAATGGTGCGCGAAGTCGCCTCCAAAACCAGCGACGTCGCCGGCGATGGAACGACCACCGCAACCATCCTGGCAGAAGCCATTTTCAACGAAGGGATGAAAGCCGTCGTTGCCGGCGTCAGTCCGCTGCAACTCAAAAACGGTATGGACAAAGCCGTTATCGACATTACGGCAAAGTTGAAAAGCATGTCGGTCAACGTCAAAAATAGCAAGACGGAAATTGCCCAAGTCGCCGCGATTGCTGCAAATAACGACAAAGAAATCGGCACCCTCCTCGCCGATGCGATGGAAAAAGTCGGTAAAGACGGCGTGATTACCGTCGATGAAGGCAAAAGTCTGCAAACCGAAGTCGAATGGGTCGAAGGGATGCAGTTCGACCGAGGATACCTTTCGCCGTACTTTGTTACCGACGGCCAAAAAATGGAATGCGTTCTCGAAAACGCTTACATTTTGTTGTCCGAAAAGAAAATTTCCAACATCAAAGAAGCGATTCCGATTCTCGAAGCAGTCGTCAATACCGGCAGACCGCTCCTGATTATTGCCGAAGATGTTGACGGCGAAGCGTTGGCAACGCTGGTCATCAACCGGCTCCGCGGCACGATGAAAATCTGTGCCATCAAGGCGCCCGGTTACGGTGATCGCCGAAAAGCGATGCTCGAAGACATCGGCATTTTGACCGGCGGCGGCGTATTGTTCGAAAGTCTCGGACGCAAATTGGAATCATTGACGCTGGCCGATCTCGGGACGGCCAAACGAATCGTGATTGATAAAGACAACACGACGATTATCGAAGGCGGCGGCAAAAACGACGCGATCAAAGGACGCATTGAGCAGATTCGCCGGGAAGTCGAAAACACGTCGAGTGATTACGATCGGGAAAAATTGGAAGAGCGTCTGGCGAAACTTTCGGGCGGCGTGGCGAAAATTATGGTCGGTGCTGCAACGGAAAGCGAAATGAAGGAGCGTAAGGCTCGAGTTGAGGATGCTCTTCATGCAACGCGTGCGGCGGTCGAAGAGGGCATTTTGCCGGGCGGCGGTGTTGCGTTGTTACGGGCATCGGCCACGGTGAAGCCGGACGGATTGGAAACGGACGAAGCGGTCGGATACAATATCATTTTGAAGGCGTGCCGTGCTCCTTTGACGCAGATTGCTCAAAATGCGGGCAAGGATGGTGGAATTGTTGCCGAAAAGGTTTCGGAGGGCAAGGGCAATTTTGGTTATAATGCGTTGACGGATGTTTTTGAGGATGTCGTGAAGGCGGGCATTATTGACCCGACGAAGGTTGCTCGGACGGCATTAACGAATGCGGCGAGTGTTGCATCGTTGATGTTGACGAGTGATGCGTTGGTAGCGGATATTCCGAAGGAGGAGAAGGCGATGCCGATGCCGCCCGGCGGCGATATGTATTGAGAGCCGCATCCTGTGCTGCAAAGTTACCGGATTGTCTTGCGGGATAATCCGGTATTGCACTTCGATGTGTTTTCGGCTTTCGTAGAGTTTTGCAATCGGGTATAATCACAGCAGAACTTTTTTCATAAAGTTTTGCCGTGCGTGAGCCGTGAAGCGTATCTATTTTGATAATTGCAGTTACAATCGACCGTTTGACGACCAAAGCCAGATCGTCATCCGATTGGAGTCCGATGCAAAACTCCACATTCAGGAACTTGTGAAAAACCGAAAACTGGAATTGGCTTGGTCGTTCGTTTTGGATTACGAAAACAGTTTCAATCCCTTTGCAGACAAGAGGGAACGGATTCAAGCGTGGCGGAGTTTGGCTACTCATTATTGTAGTTTTTCGATTCAAATGATGGAAAAGGCAAAGTCGCTGATGCAACTCGGCTTGAGGCAAGCAGATGCTTCACATATTGCTTGTGCCGTCTTGTCTCAAGCGGGTTACTTCATTACGACAGACAAAAAAATCCTAAACAAAAGTATTCCCGAAATTCAAGTTGTCAATCCACTGACTTTTATTGAGAGGAGGTTTTATGCAAACTGATACACTCCTGCGCTGCAACGGAATGAGAGTTCTTGCCCAGCATCTTGGAATTGTCGAGGCGGAGCGTTTTGTGGCACTCATTCAACGTGAACCCTTTGACTACACCGAATGGCGGCAACATTTATTTGAGAATGTGCCGCTGGAAACGTTTTTGGAAAATGCCCAAAACTACGGCGAAAGTTTGGAAATGTAATTTCGCTTACAATGCTTTGACGGATGTGTTTGGAAGAGGAAAAAGTGATGCCGATGCCGCCGTACCCTGTGCGGGGCAACGAACGGGGTCGCTCTCTCACGATTGCGGCTCCGTGAACGTTGTGTTAGAATCAGGATACCATGTCCATTCCCAAAGTTGCCATCGTCGGTCGGCCCAACGTCGGAAAATCCAGCCTCTTTAATTGGCTCATCGGCCAACGAATCTCCATCGTCGATCCCACCGCCGGTGTAACCCGAGACCGCGTCGCTCATCTCCTCGAACTCTACTCCGATGATGAAGACACGCCACAACTCGTCGAACTCGTCGATACCGGCGGTATCGGTATCGTCGACGAAGATAACCTCTCCGAACACATCGAAGAACAAATCCAACTCGCCCTCCACTCCGCCGATTTGATTGTTTTCGTCGTGTCCGCCCAAGATGGAATCGTTCCCCTCGACGAACACGTTGCCGAAAGACTCCGAAAACTCGATACGCCCATCATTCTCGTTGCCAACAAAGCCGATAACGACCGCGAAACTCGCAATGCCGAAGAATTCCAACGATTCGGCTGGGATGTCCAAGCCGTCAGCGCATTGCATAAACGCGGACGAGTCGGCCTGACCGAGGAAATTCGTTCCGCGTTGGCCGCATCCTGTACGGCAAACGGCGAGTTGCAGGGCAACGCGGCTGATCCCGTTATGAAAATTGCCATCGTCGGACGACGCAATGCCGGAAAAAGTACATTTATAAACACGCTGACCCGTGAAGACCGGGTCATTGCCAGCGATGTTCCCGGCACGACTCGGGACGCGATTGACGTCCATTTTGAACTGGACGGCAAGCAATTTTTGGCAATCGACACGCCGGGTTTTCTGCGGCGTAAGGGCGTGAAAACCGACTTGCAGTTTTACAGTACAAACCGAGCGGAGAAGAGCATTTTTCGTGCCGATGTCGTGTTGCTGTTTTTTGAGGCGAACTCGCAGATACAATCCGTCGATTTGCAGTTGGTGGGTTTCATTCGCAAGGCGATGAAGCCGTGTATTTTTGTCGTGAATAAATGGGATACGATGCTGGGGCAGATGCCGACGGAGCGTTGGGGCGAGTATCTTCGCGAGACGTTTGCGGATATGCCTTATGTCCCGATTGCATTTATTACGGGCAAGACGGGCAAGAATATCAAAATGTTATTGAATCATTCGCAGATGTTGTTTAATCAATCTCGGCAGCGGATTACGACATCGCAGTTGAACAAATTGGTCATAGATGCTTTGGAAAACAATCCACCGCCGTTGCATTATTATCATAAGCCGAAGATATATTATGCGTCGCAGGTTGAGGTTTCTCCGCCGACGATCGTATTATTTTGCAACATGCCGGATGCGTTTTCGGCACCGTATCAGCGGTATATGCTCAATTATTTGCGTGATGGTTTGCCGTTTTCGGAAGTTCCGATCCGTTTGTTGTTTCGCAAACGGGCATCAAGCGATACGCAGGATGAAATCGAGACTCGACGCAAGTCGTGAGGCAAAAACCTGACGACTTGACGCACCGAAACAAACGTTTACACTGGTGCTCTACCGTCTTTATGCCGTCAAAACAATGATGAAGTATTTTTTCGCATTTGCGTGGATTGTTTTTTTCGTCGGCAATCTGAATGCCCAGGAAAAACTTTATAGCGATGCCGTTCGGACTGACCCGCCTGCTGAAACGGAATACGCCAATCTTTTGACCTATACAACGGGAACCAATTTCCGAACGGCTGCCGTGTCTATGGCAGTGCGTGCGGACGGCGAAACGGTCAAATTACCATCGCAGGCAACGCTTCAATACAACGATGGTACTACCAAGCAGATGAATGTTAACTGGAATACGGAAGACATTGCAAAAATTAGCAGGCCGGGAACATATACTATAAACGGCATTATCAATCAGCAGACTTATGATGCACCGTTTATCAGATACCGAGCCGACCCGATGGTGTTCAAAGACCCTGATAGCGATTACTACTACTTCACAGGCTCCTATCCCGCTTGGGAAGCACCTGATACCGGCGGCAATGTCGGCTATGATAGAGTAATTCTGCGGCGTTCAGCAAGCATACAGGGGCTGGGCGGCACGGTGAAAATTGCAGGCGAACCCGCTGGCGGCAGCACGCCGCCGGGACCCTATAACTCTAATGATATTGAAGAAATTACCATCTGGAATCAGGCGGAGGCTGGCGATGCTTTTAACCGGTTCATTTGGGCACCGGAAATCAAAAAAATTAACGGTGTATGGTGCATTCTATTTACATCCAGCACATCTACCAACAACGTTTGGCACATCCGGCCTGCATTTCTTGTCAACCGCGGCGATCCGTTCAATCCCGATGATTGGAATGAAATCTACCGGCTCGAACCGTTGCCGGATGATCCGCATGATTTCAACATCTTTTCGCTCGATATGACCTATTTCACAGCGAATGTCAGGCATTATGTTACGTGGACGCACAAGCCGGGCAACAATTCGACGCTTGTGATTGCCGAATGCAATCCCGCGGCACCGTGGAAACTTTTGAGTCATGTCGTCCTGCTCCACCAGCCGACGTATGCTTGGGAATGGGAGGGCAATGGAAACCGGGAGGCACACCGTATCTGCGAGGCACAAGCCGTGATTCAAAACAACGGCACTATTTATATGGCTTATTCCGGCTCGACCGTTGACCGAAACTACTCGATTGGGATGATTACGGCAAAGGAAACCGACGATCTGCTTGACCCGAACAGTTGGGCGGTCCAGCGCTTTCCGTCTTTGTCGTCGCCGGACCTCATCAACCAAGTAGGACCGGGACACAATTCATTCACGCTTGATGCCAATGGGAATCCCGTTATTGTGTATCATGCTCGAATACCGGGCGAGCGCGATGGCATAGGAGATGGCGGTCTATTTGATCCGGGAAGGCATGCGTTCGTAAAGCTGAGGTTGTGGGTTCGACTCCCACCGAGGGCTTTTCGTTTTCAGCCTAGAAATACAGCAGTTTTGTGCTGCTGTGTGATTTCATTTTTGGCAGTTTGTACTCGCCGGAAACCCATACTGTATGGG
>WRKP01000039.1 GCA_009778035.1 Planctomycetaceae bacterium | reverse complement strand
GTAGCGGAGGTAACTCATTATGAAATCGGCTTGCGAAATGGTAGTAGTATAATGAGTTTTACGATTGATCAACTCAATGTACTTGAAGCCTTGGTTGCAGACATTGATGGTGCAGAAATCATCAATGGTATCATTCGATTTGACAAGAGTATCACGTCAACGGGAGCACTGGCACTTGGCATTGGTTTTAAGGAAAACCTTGCCATCCGTGCGATAGTAGTAGATGCTACTGGCATGATAGAGCGTGAGTCGGCAAATGCGAATCGCAGTGTCCGTGTGCCGGGCTAGCGGCTTTGGTTACACAATGCTGTTTGACGCTCGCTCGCCGCCGAGAAATGCGCTGGGATAATCGAAGGTTACAAAATGTCCACACAAATACAACGAGCAGTAGCAGATGATCTATTCGGCAACAATTTCGACCGGATATTTAATGAGCCGAGTCATTCAATCGTGCCGATACCACCAAGAGATTCGAGCAACGGGAAGTAGTATGTTCTACTTGGTTGGTATTGGTATGGTTTCTTTTCCGGAAGATGCCCTAGGATTGGCTTACAGAGGCCTTGTCGGACAAATGCGGTTCCGTGCCTGGTTTTTAAGGGGCAAAACGAGCGTGATTACTCTGTTGACTCTCCGATTGCCCTACCTTGATTTTTCCGTCGATTTGATTAGCATGATAGCGTGAAAGCCAAATCGTCAACACGGACAACCAGAGCGAAGCAGCAGGGAAATTATCTCGACGCCTTCGTCAAGCGAATGTTCGGACAGGTGCTGGTTTTCACGGACTTCCTATTGCACTATGCCGATAAGAAGTTTGTAGCAGCGATAGATTTGCCAAAAATCACACCGGCGCCGACCCACTACCTCGGAGCCAAAGGCGATGAACGGATTGTTGATTTGGTGTTTCATTGTCCGCTAAAAACCGGCAATAGGAGCCTGATGGCAGTCATCGTGTTTGAACATGAGAGCAAAAGTCTGAAGCATATCCCACGTAAGTTGCACAAATACATCAGTGCAATTTGGGATGCAGAGGCGAAGGAAAGCAAGCCGTTGTCGGCACCATATTTTATTGTGCTACGAACGGGAAAGATGCCGTATCGCAAGCGTTATCCTACCATGTCGGACTTGTTGCCGCAGGATAAAGATGGCAAGCCGATTGGTAAAGTGGTCGAAGTCGAGTATGATGTCATTGACCTACCAGCATGGGATTTTGACAAGTTAGTCGGCGGAGCGGTATTGCGGTCAGCATTGATGCTGTTGCACACGACGACGGGCGGAGACCTTGATGATTTTCCGAAGGCACTACTTCCGCTTTTGGAGTTGCCGGAGGGGAATCGAATTGAGGTAACGAAAGAATTATTGGACTTTGTGGACAAGGCATTCAAGGCGAGTTATCGCAGTTTGGATGCGGCAACGGTAAGCATAGCAGTAAACACCATTTTCAAAGAGAAGGGAGAGGCAATGATTAAATCCATTTTTGACGAACAGCAGGATATTGGCGAGGCCAGGGGCGAGGCCAGAGGCGAGGCCAAAGCGGGGAGAAACATGGTTCTGACAGTCCTCCGGGCCAGGTTTAAGAAGGTTCCCAAAGAGGTCGAACGGGCCATTTCAACCATATCAGACCCGATTGCGTTGGAGTCCTGGGCTGCACAAGCCGCGACTTGCCAATCGCTAGACGAGTTTGCCGAGGTGCTGAGATAATCCGTATGATAACCGAACGGCCTATCCGTACGGCCCTTTCTGAAGGCCAAAAGCCGTAAGGGTTTCGTAAGGGCTTGCGCTTTGTGTAAGGGTTATTTGCAAGAAATAAGGGCTTGGCATATTGACAACGAGTTGGAATGATATACAATGACGCAGTCGTTTCAAGCGGGAAATACAGGCACTTGAGCGTTTTTCCCTTGTTTTACGGCGGTAATTGCCTCGAGCAAATTTCTCAATATCCTATTTCGCAATGCAGAGGTCGGGAGTTCGACTCCCCTTCGCTCCAGTGGCGTAAAGCCAAACAGCACAATCACTTGCAACAAGTAAGACATTGCGTTTCCTAGCACGAAACGCCGGAAAAAAGTTAACCCGGTTAACGTTTTGACTTTTTTCGGCGGAAAAGGAACGCAAAAATGCCGCCAAAAAAGGCAAAATCCAGTCCCAAACAGCCCGCCGTCTACCGGCAAAAACGTCACAATAGGCAAGATACCGCGTTTGTCATTATCGATGGCCAGCGAATCCATTTGGGCATTTTTGGTACGCCCGAAGCCGAAACAGAATATCGCCGGCTCGTTGCCGAGTGGAATGCCAACATCGTCGCCCCGAAACAAATCAACTCCGCCGATTGCACCGTTGCCGAATTGGTGCTGCGATTTCTGAAAGAGCGGGAAGGAAAGGTGTCGCACACCCAGTGGGATAATGAACGCCGGACTGCCGCCGTTCTCGTTTCGCTTTATGGCGATGCCGATGCCGCGGCGTTCGACGTCAACGGCCTCCGGGCGGTGCGACACGAATTTATCCAAAAGCGGTATGTCCGCCGGAATGACGATTTTTGTCCAAAGAAAAAATGAATACGCTCAATCGCCGAGAGTGCCCCAGTTGGTAATATCATCTTCAGTGCCGTCTATTAAGTCGGGTCCGAATGACCATATTTCAAACGATCTTTGTCCGTCTCTGCTCGGACTGACATATTGATATTCATTTCCCCAAGGATCTCTGGTCGTAGCGGTATCGCTGATATAAGGTCCTGCCCAATCAGCCGGATTATGAACATCGGACGGAACGGCAAGCAATGCTGCCAATCCTTGTTCTGTTGTAGGAAACCTTCCCATATCGAATTCATAGCGATCGACAAGTCCCTGCAGAGTTTTGATGTATGTGAATGCTGCCCGTTTATTGGCCGCAGTTCGCTGGCCCTGTACGGCAACGACAACGAGACTTGCGATCGTAACCATGATGATCAACACGAGCATCACTTCGAGCAAGGTAAAGCCGCGATGCAGTTTTTTGGTTTGTTTTCTATATTTTTGCATGTGATTTTGTTTCGGAGGATAAATCGGCGTCATTGTACCATGATTCAACCGCATTATCCAGGTTTGGTTCCGTTGTTTTTGAGAGAATAACGCATCACCGCCGTCGCCAAAGGCTCGCATCCGCAATGCCTAACCGTTCTTGAACTTCCGCAATCGCCTTTTTGAACCGCTTCGCATCCTCGGGATAGCCCGCCGTCGGCTGCAAATCCGGTATATGAGAACGCCAAAAAGCATTGAATTCAATCATCGCCAACTCCCGTTGATACTTCGCATACATCGAAGCCAGGGCAATAGGCAACTGCGACTCGCCCTTCACCAAAAATTGAAATTCCAGAGGCCGATCGGCAAATGTTAAACGATAGATACTACGCTCGCGTCCCTGACATACCACTTGAATGTATTCGCCGGGAAAAAATTCCGTCAATAAATCAAGATAATAATTCCGCCCTCCGTGTTTATCGCAAAGGATCATCACGGAGCCGAAATCGGACGATTTCAGGCCATTGTTCGTCATTTTCTTAAGTTGCCGGACAACCAAACCAAGCGTAATATGCGAAAGCAAGGCTCCCTTCGAGTTGAATCGGTTCAAAAGTTGGTTAAATTCTTCCGGTTCCACACATCGGCACTGCATATCGAGCAATCGAACCTGATGCTGTTGCAAGATGCGAGCAAACGTTTCGGCAAGCCGAACGATGCCGTCCGCATTGTTTGCCGTCGGCACGATGCGATCCGCGATTTCAGGCCAATTTGAGATGGATTTCAACGCAACGAGCACACCGGATTCCAAACTGGCGAGCGAGCCTTGTTGATAAATCTTTTTGGAATCGCCTATCGCGATGCCGGCATCCGCTAACGGCTTAAACAAAAACGAAATATCGCAGGCTGGTGCTTCCCAAACGGTCAGCGCAACGGCAAGCGGGCCGAGATTCGGCCCGTAACCTGCTTCGTCGGTTCCGAATATGATTTGCCGCATGTTTTTACGTATTTCGGCGTTCTACCAATTCCAGGTAATTTTTCACCCGGTTTTTTAACGCGTTCGGCAAGATGGGCTTGTGTATAAAATCAAGCGCACCCAACTGCAAGCCTTCCGACATGACCGAATCTTCGTTTCGTCCGGTCAGGAACATGACCGGTATATTTTGCCATTCTGGTCGTTCTTTCAGTTGTGCGATTGCCTCAAATCCGGTCATATCGGGCATTTCGATGTCGAGCAGGATCATATCGGGTTGTTTTTTTTCCAAAAGCGACAGCATCTTGACCGCCGACGGCATTGTCAAGACGCGGTATTCCGCTTCCAAGACCAATGCTGCCATTGTCAGGTTGGCATCGTTGTCATCGACTACGAATATCAATTTTTGCATTATGTTGTTCTCCTATTTAACTTTCTCCCAACCCTGCCGCGTATGCAGCGGCAACGCCAGCCGCTTCGTCAAACTCACTGTGAATCACATGTTCTCGAATACTGTCCAATATCCTCCGCGTCTCGGGAGAACACCGCTCCACCCCATCCAATACCGCTAAGGCCCCCCTGCGGTCATAATCTTCACACAATTCCCGAATCGATTGCAATTTCGACCGCAAATCTTCAACATCCGCATCCTCGCCTTCCACTTGGCCCTGCACGCTCTGAGCCTCAAGCCGTTCAAGGAATATGTGCAGGTCCGCCAGAAAACCCGGCGTCATCGACGCAATGATGTCAAATCCACGCTCCCGGCTCACCCGCTCCAACTTCGATGCCCATTCCGATAAGCCCGACTCCCCAATGTTCGCCAGCGAACTCTTGATACCGTGAACCGTAATCGTATACGACCGCAAACCTTCGTCCGTTTCAAGCGAGTGATTTTGGAAAATACCCTCCAGCGTCGCGATCGCTTTCCGCACATCCTTGAGCACCGATTGCACCAACAAAGCCTGCATCCGCGATGATTCTTCCGCACTCTCCGCCTCCGACGGGCTGCTCTGCTGTTGCCGAGCGGCCTCGAGAACATCCGCCGACTGCTTGTCCCGAACAAACTTGTTCAAAACGGAATCCAACTGACGCACATCTATCGGTTTCGAGACGAACGCGTCAAAGCCGTTCTGCAAAAACACATCCGCCTGGCCCGATACCGCATTTGCCGTCAATGCAACGACGGGATGCGTATATCCTAACTCGCGGATGTTCTTGGTCGTTTCGATACCATCCATTTTGGGCATCATGTGATCCATAAAAATCACGTCATACACTCTGCCGGACTGGATTTTTTCAATCGCTTCGTATCCGCTCATCGCGGTATCCACCTGCAATCCGTATGATTTCAGAAGCCTGACCGCAACGTAGATATTCGTTTCCATATCATCCACGATAAGCACGTTGCCATACGGCATCAGGTCATGGACGATTTGGACTCGCTTATAATGGGTAACACCGTGCGAGCGGAACTGTTGCAAGTTATTTGCCAATTCTCTACCGAGCACATCGCCATCCACCGTACCTTGCGGCAACAGAACGGTAAATACGGAGCCTTTATCCGGCTCGCTCTCCACGTGAATTTCGCCGCCCATCAGGTTGATCAAACGGTATGTAATGGAAAGTCCCAATCCGGTGCCTTCGATGGTTCCATCGTTCTCTTTCGTAAAACGGGAATACGCGTCGAACAGTTTTTCGATTTGGTCTTCCGTCATTCCGCAGCCGGTATCCTGCACTTTGAACACGAGCGTTACACCGTCGTCTTTGTTCGGCTCGAACGCCGCCGACAACGCGACCGTGCCGTTATTGGTATACTTGAATGCGTTCGACAGGATATTGCTCAATATCTGCTTAATGCGAAGATCATCGCCGATCAGCGTTGCGGGAATGTTTTCATCAATGTAAATTTCAAATTCGATGGGCTTGCCTTCGATTCGCATCACATTCATTTGGGCAGAATCGTGAATCAAACTGGCAACTTGGTATTTGGCCGGTTTCACATCCAGTTTATCCGCTTCGATCTTGGAAAAATCCAAAATATCGTTGATGATGCCGAGAAGTTGACCGCATGAATTGTGTATCCTATTCAAGCCGTCGGTCATATCTTCCGATATGGCACCGCTTTGCATCAGGATTTCGGTAATCCCCCAAATCGCATTCATCGGCGTGCGTATTTCGTGACTCATCATCGCCAAAAACGCTGATTTCGCCTTGCTGGCCTTCTCCGCCATATCGCGGGCTTCCCGACGCTCTGCACTGGAAATGGCGAGCGACATCAAATCCGCAAGCGACGCAGCAAAATTTTGCTCTTCGAGAGTCCATTCCCGGTTTTCGGGATACTGCTCGCAATAGTCTTGCTCGACGCAAACCACACCGGCCAACTTGCCGTCGATGCGTATCGGTGCGTCGAGTACGGCACACAAATTAGGCCCGTATCCGTCGGCAAGATTCAGTTTTGTGTCGACCGTTTCGCGATCGTTGGCAATAATCAGCCGCTCGGATACGAGAAAATTGAAATAGTTTTCACGGTCTGACAGGTCAAAATCGTCCTGAACGGCATACTGTCCCGTTGAAATATCATAGTAGGAAACGCTTCTAAGGATTTTGGCGTCTTCAAGCATAATCCATATCCCGACACGATGGACGTCTAATGCTCGGCAACTCTCTTGGGCAATCAAATTGGCCGCTTCTTTCAGAAATCCGGCGGAAATCGTCGGCGATTTGGTAATGTTCGTCAATGCCGTGCTCAAGGTATTCGCATACGCAATGGTTTCCGACTTGAGTCGGCTTTCCTTTTCGGCTTCGGCGCGTTCCTGTGCCAGCCGTTGAGTTTCGGTAATATCCTGCATGACCTTGATGAATCCCGAAACTTCCCCGTCCAGGTCCCGAAGAAACTCGATATCGACTTGATAAGACAAGCCCTGATGGGTGATATAGGTTCGTTTCAAGCCGCGTTTGGCCCGGGAAACAGCGCAGTTGTCGGTTTGGCATATATGCAAGTCCCAGCCGTTGCAGGGTTTGCCCATAATGTCTTCGCGTTTGGCTCCCAGCGAGTCCTCCGCCATTTTATTGATGAACGTCCAGTTCATCTCCGCATCGGTTGCCGAAATAATCAGCGGAACGGCATCAAGCAAGGATTTATACCAATGCGAGGCCGCCTCAAATTGTTGCCGTTCATCACGCTGCGTAACGATAAAGTCGTCGATTTGCTTTTCGATTTCATTTCGGATATGCGCACTGGCCCAGAGCAACGAGGCTGACCGCAAATTTTCGATGGTATCTTCGTCAAAACTGCGAACTTTAATGTTATCCTGAAAGGCAACGATCCCCCATAATTCATCATTCTTGAAAACGGGAGTCAGCAGCAACGATTTCACGCCGAATTGGGCTAAAAACACCGCCTCATCTTCGGACATAATGCCGGTATGAATGTTTACAACGCCGTCTTCGGAGAATGTTTCAACCCAGCGTGCCACCGCGGGTTGGGAAAAGGGCAGGGCTTTGAGAATGTCGAGAATCGGAGCGGAGCCGATTTTATCGTGGTCCCAGCGGTACACTTGGGCCATATATTTTTCCGAGTCGACTTCGATGACGCGGTAAATATCGACGCGGTTCAGACCGACGACACCCGCAATCGGCTTAATCGCATCGCTCATCGTGTAGTTAAATGTTTCCTTCGTTTGGGACAGGAAGGTAACGGCCATTTGATTCAGGGCGGTCAGCATTTTTTCCCGATACGAAATCAACTCGGCCAGTTGTCGTTTTTCGGTGATGTCTCGCACCGCACCGGCAACTCGAATCGGCGTCCCGACGGAATCCCGCAAAGTCGTGCCGATCGCGTGAAAATACCGATAATTCCCGTTTTTTAACTTCATTCGGTACTCAATATCGTAGGGTATTTTCCCAGACCGGTCATTCATGTGTGCCGCGAAGGCATTGAGAACACGGACTTTATCTTCGGGATGAATTCGATTGCTCCAACTGTGCAGGATATTGGGGAAATCGGCTTCACTGGAATATCCCAGCATACGGCGGACTTCATCGGACCAGGTAAAGGTATTTGCCGGATTCACCGGGTCGGTATCGACGACATCCATATCCCAAAGCCCAATACTCATCGCATCGCTTGCGAGTTTGTGCTTCATGATATTGTATTCGTGCATCCTGGCGTGTTCGAGCATCGCGATTTGGTTTTGGACGCGAAGCCGAATGGTTGCTGGCGAATAGGGTTTGGTGATATAATCAGCGGCACCGGCGGCCAACCCTCTTTCTTCGTCGCCGGGTTTGTTGAGCCCGGTGATGAAGATAATGGGAATATTTTTCGTTTTTTCGGACTTTTTTAGTTCATCAATTACGGTGTACCCGTCCATATCGGGCATCATCACGTCGAGCAGAATGACGTCGGGCAAATTTTCCAGTGCAGATTTAATGGCATCCTTTCCGCTCCTTGCCGCATAAACGACATATTCTCGGCTCAACACATGCGTCAGCACCATAATGCTCAAGTTTGTGTCGTCAACAACGAGTACGCTGTGCTTAGGTTTCGTCAAAGTGTTTTCTTTCATCATTTTCCATTGTATTTTACCATTTTTTCGCCCCTATGGACACCGTTTACTGAGCCCCTGGATTACGCCACGGGGCCCTGATTTCCTCACTCCTCCAGCACGACGGTCAACACGTTGGCATAATTTTTTGCTTCGCGTTCGGCTTCCTCAAATTCACTATGCAATACATATTCCTTGATGCGGTCCAAAAGTTCCCTCGTTTCCTTCGAGCAATTTTTCACGGCGGACAACAGTTCCAACGCGCCCTTGCGGTCATAGTTCGAGCACATTTCCTGAATCGCCCACAATTTTTTGCGCAATCCTGCCAAGTCTTCGTCCGTACCGGATTCCTCTTGATGCGCGGTAAATTCCCCAATCAAAGTCTTCAATTCCTGGATGAATTCCGGTGCGGACGCCAGAATCGAGCCCGTCCGCCCTTCACGGCCTGCCGTTTCCAACGTATTCGCCGTATCCGCCAGCAACGCTTCGCCGATGTTCCCGAGCGACCCTTTAATGCCGTGAACCGTTACCGTAAACGAGTGCAATCCTTCCTCCGTCTCCAAAATACCGCCCTGCCAAAGGTCTTCCAGCGTCGCCAGGGCCTTGCTCGCATCACGAATAAAGGACTCCACCAACAACGGATTGACTTGCGGTTGCGACGCACTGGCCGGCAGTATGATTCCGCTCTTAAATTGACGAGCCTCTTCAAGCACCGCCAACGGTTGTTTATCGCGAATCAGTTTATGGAGTATCATGTTTAATTGCCGTGTGTCAATCGGCTTCGATATAAACGAATCAAAACCATTCCGCAGAAAGATTTCCGCTTGCCCCGCAACGGCATTTGCCGTCAATGCAACAATCGGAGCGGTATAGCCCAAATCCCGTAGACGTTTTGTCGTTTCCATACCATCCATTTCCGGCATCATGTGATCCATAAACACGATGTCGTACACATTGCCTGCATTGATTTTGTTGATGGTTTCCCGGCCGCTCGTTGCGGTATCAATTTGCAGGCCGTAAGACCTCATCAATCCTTCGGCAACGTAGATATTCGTTTCCATATCATCGACAATCAGCACTTTGCCGTAGGGCATCGGTTCTTTTACAACGCGAAGCCGTTTGCCGTTTGTCAAATGATTGAGGCGGAATTGTTGCAGGCTTGCGGCAACGTCACTCCCCAACAGTTTATCGTCAACGATAGCCTGCGGCAACCGAACCGTGAACAGCGTTCCCTTGCCCGGCTCGCTTTCAACTTGAATGTTGCCGCCCATCAAGTATATCAAGCGGTGCGTAATGGCCAAACCGAGTCCGGTGCCTTCGACCGTTCGGGCGGTCGCATGAGTAAAACGGTAATACTCGCTAAACAACTTGGAAAGTTGCTCGCCGGTCATCCCGTAGCCGGTATCCCGAACGTGCAAAACGAGCGTTGCGCCCGATTCTTTGCGTTCGGCGGTTACGGACAACGTCACCGTACCGGATTCCGTGTACTTGAACGCATTGGAAAGCAAATTGTTCAAAACTTGCTTAATCCGAAGTTCATCTCCGACAAGTTTTTCTGGAATGTTTTCATCGACTTGCAGTTCAAACTTAATCGGATTGCTGCCAATCCGCATCATATTTAGATTCACGGAATCGTTAATCAAACTGGCAATTCGGTAAGTTGCCAGCGTGATGTCCATTTTGCCCGCCTCGATTTTGGAAAAATCCAAAATATCGTTGATGATTCCAAGCAGCAAATCGCAGGAATTGTATATCCTGTCCAGTCCTTCGGCAATTTCTGCGGGCAGATTTTCAATCTGCATCAGAATTTCGGTAATTCCCCAAATCGCATTCATTGGCGTTCGGATTTCGTGACTCATATTCGCCAGAAAGACCGACTTGGCACGGTTCGCTTCCTCGGATGCGAGGATCGATTCGCGGAGCGGTTTTAGAATTTGGGCAATAAAAACATTGAAGATGATAAAAATCACGGCGATGGCGAGGAGCGTTACAATAAACAGCACCGTCAGTGCATTGCCATAGTCGTCGATGCTGTCGGGCAAGACGGCAACGGAGTACCAATCGAGCAACGGGATGGTGCCGACGGCGATTCGGCCCAACGGTGTATCTAAAACGCCTGTTTCGCCCGGTTGGAGATTTTTCGCGAACGCGATAACACCGGGACCGGCAAGGCCGAGGACGACTTCGATATTTTTCTTATCCGTTACGAGATCAGGGTTTTGGGCTCCGGTAATTTCGCCGGCGTCGTTAAAAAAATAAACGGCTAAATTATCGGATTCATCTCGGTTCACCATTTCGAGATAGATTGAGACGTCAGTTCCGGTGCCGACCATCCCAACGGGGTTGCCGTCGGTGTCGAACACGGGAGCGTTCACCCAAAGATTCGTCGCGTCTATATCCGGGTTGTAATTGATATTGAAGTTATACTCTTCCGTATCATGCAGCGTCATGCAATACCAATAATTTACAGGATTTTCCGGGTCCATGAGATAGGGTTCCCTGGCACTGCCTTGGTCGTAATAATGAAACATTCTGTTCGCATCACTGATCCAAAACAAGATATTGGACGCGAAGGCGTTGTGATAGGCTTCCAATTCGGCAACGGCGAGATCTTTGAGGTCGGCGTCGTTCGGGTTGGCAAAATAGCGTCCAACCAGCGGCGAATTGGCCATTTTGACGGCGATGACGACTTCGTTTTTGACGGAGGTTTCGAGTATAATTCGCTTCATTTCCAAACGCTGGGAGAGCGCATTCCCCTTATTATCTCGGATAATTTGGCGCATGGAGGAAACAAACGCAACGGTTCCCATCACCAAAATTATCAGAAAAAATATGGTTGAAAATGTGATGAATTTTCGCATTTGGGTCTATCCCTTGTTTTTGTTTTAATGTTCTACGCCTCAGTCCTCCAGCACGACGGCCAGGACGTTCGCGTACGCTGCCGCTTCGCGTTCGGCCTCCTCAAACTCACTGTGCAATACATGTTCCTTAATGCGGTCTAAAATTTCCCTCGTTTCTTGCGAACAGTTTTTCACGGCGGACAACAGTTCCAGCGCTCCCTTGCGGTCATAGTTCGCACACATTTCCTGAATTGTCAACAATTTCCCCCGCAAGCCCGCCATGTCGTCATCCACGCCGGACTCCTCTTGGTTCGTTGCAAATTTTTCGATTAACGTCCTCAATTCCTGGATAAATTCCGGTGCGGACGATAATATCGAATCCGTGTTGCCGTTGCGGCCCGCCGTTTCCAGCGTGTTCGCCAATTCCGCCAGCCAAGATTCGCCGATGTTGCCCAACGAACCCTTGATGCCGTGAACCGTTATCGTAAATGATTGCATTCCCTCTTCGGATTCCCAGTTGCCGCCCTGCCATAAATCTTCCAGCGTCGCCAAGGCCTTGCCCGCATCCCGAATGAACGACTCAATGAGCAACGGGTTAATCTGCGGGTCGGCAGCATCCGCATCGCCGTTTTTCATCGTGCTTTTTTGCCGACGAGCCGCCTCGATGACCTCCGGCGATTGCTTATCACGGACCAACTTGTTCAAAATCATATTTAATTGCCGTGTATCAATCGGTTTGGAAATAAACGCATCGAACCCGTTTTCCAAAAACACTTCCGCTTGCCCCGCAACGGCATTCGCCGTCAATGCAACAATCGGGGCCTTATAACCCAAATCCCGAAGACGCCGTGTCGTTTCCATTCCATCCATTTCCGGCATCATGTGATCCATAAACACGATGTCGTATACATTCCCGGCATTGATTTTGTTGATGGTTTCCTGTCCGCTCGTTGCGGTATCAATTTGCAGGCCGTAAGATTTCATGAGCCCTTCGGCGACATAGATATTCGTTTCCATATCATCGACAATCAGCACGCTTCCGTAAGGCATCGGCTCCCGCACCACACGGAAGCGTTTGCCATTCGTCAGATGATTGAGCCGGAATTGTTGCAGGCTTGCGGCCAATTCTTTGCCCAGCACCTTATCGTCCGCGGCCTCTTGCGGCAGGCGGACGGTAAACAACGATCCGACGCCCGGCTCGCTCTCCACGGAAATTTCGCCGCGCATGAGCGTAATCAAACGCCGGGTAATCGCCAAACCCAAGCCGGTTCCTTCGACCGCTCGCGTATTCGCTTGGTTGAAACGGGAATACTCATCAAACAGTTTACTGAGTTGCTCCTTCGTCATCCCGTTGCCGGTATCCCGAACGTTAAGTACCAGCAAGACGCCCCCGTCGCACGGCTCGCCTGTGATCGACAACGTTACCGTGCCCGATTCCGTGTACTTGAACGCGTTGGAAAGCAAATTATTCAAAATCTGCTTGATACGCAGTTCGTCGCCGATGAGTCTCGCCGGCAAATGCTCATCGACCTGCAGTTCAAATTTAATCGGATTGCTCCCGATCCGCATCATATTGAGGTTCACGGAATCGTTAATCAAACTGGCAATTCGGTAAGGCGCAGGCGTTATATCCATTTTGCCCGCCTCGATTTTGGAAAAGTCCAAAATATCGTTGATGATTCCGAGCAGCAAATCGCAGGAATTGTATATTCTATCGAGCCCTTCGGAGATTTCGTCGGGCAGTCCCTCAATTTGCATCAGAATTTCGGTGATTCCCCAAATCGCATTCATCGGAGTCCGTATTTCGTGGCTCATCATCGCCAAAAATGCGGATTTCGTTTGATTGGCAATTTCGGCAATCTCCAATCGGTGATGTTCGGTCATATCGAAACAGTATCCGTCGAGCAGATAAGGCGTGCCGTCGGGATTTGTTTCGCTGATTCGGCAACTTTCCAGAATCCATTTAATCGAGCCGTCCGGCATGATGAATCGGCCTGTGTGCTCAAAAGGCAAACCGACATCAAGGGTTTCCTGAACCTTCTTGTCGTAAGCATCAAAATCTTCGGGATGGATCATTTCCATATACCTGTTGGGCCCGCCGACCAATTCCTCCGGCGCATAACCCAAAAGTCCCTTGCTCCCTTCGCTGACATATGTAAAGGGGTAGTCTGGAAATGTCGCGACGCATTGAAACACCATACCGGGCAGATTTGCGATGAGGGACTCAAGCCGCCGGGACATCTGTTGCCGTTCGCTTTCGGCAATCGCGAGTTGCCAACGCTCGGTAATATCGGAATAATATCCTTCAAGCATGGTGGGATTTCCATCGGCATCGGTTTCGAGAATCCGGCTTCGCTCCCATACCCATTTGATCGACCCGTCTTTCCTGATAATTCGGTACGAAGTCTCAAACGGCAAACCAAAGGGGAATGACTCCGCATCCGTCTGGGCAATAAGTTCGACATCGTCGGGATGCACCAGCCGAATCAACGGTTGTCCCAGCAACTCCTCGGCGGTGTAGCCCAAAATCGTTTCGCAACCCTTACTGAGGAAGGTATACGTATACTCCGGCGGGTCGTACCGGCATTGGAAAACCATACCGGGTAAATTGTCGATCATGGTCTCAATTCGGGATGCCATTTTTTCGCGTTCCCGTTCGGCCATCGCGAGTTGCCAGCGTTCGGTAACATCGGAATAATGTCCTTCGATGAGGTACGGCGAGCCGTCGGGATTGCGTTCGGTAACTCGGCTTCGCTCCAAAACCCATTTTTCCGTTCCATCCTTCATCCGCAGCCGAAATGTGAATTCAAACGGCAATCCAAAGGGAAGCGTCTTGGTCGCCAATGTCTCAATCGCATTGACATCGTCGGGATGCACCATGTCCAAAAATTTGATTGCCGCATTCCCCAGCAGTTCCTCCGCTTGGTAGCCGGTTAACTCTTCGCATCCCTTGCTGACAAACGTGTAAGTATAGTCCGGCGGGTTATAGATATGCTGGAACACCATACCGGGTATGTTGTGTATGATGGTTTCGATGCGTGTTTCCATCCGCTTTTGTTCGCGTCGATCCTGGGTATAGGAAAAAACGACGTAATCGTCGCCGTATTTGACCCGTTCAAACGTCGTGATTGCCGGTATCAGCGTGCCGTCCAATAATTGGTGCGTCCATTCGCCGGTAAATCGTTCTCCTTCGAAGGCCCGATCAATCAGTTTGGCAAGCGTTTCCATAGAATGGCGGCCGTCCGGCTGATATTCCGGCGATAGTTTGGCGAAATTGTCGATAAATTCCTGCTGGCTGCCCAATTCAAAAAGCCTGGCCGCCTCGTCATTGCAGTCGATACATTCATAACTGCGAGTAATCAGGCAACAGCAAAGCGGAATCGTGTTCACCATCACTTTTGCCCGTTCATTGGCTTCGTGCGCCGCTTCTTCGGCCAGTTTCCGCTCCGTAATGTCGATCGCAATCCCCAGCAAGCCTTGCACCTTACCCGCTTGAATCAAAGGCGTTCGGATGATTTGTTTTGCCCGGCGCGGCATATTAGGGTAGGAATACCAACCTTCCGAAACGACCGTAATACGGTCGCGTAACACTTTGAGGTTCGCATCCATAAATTCCCTGGCCGCAGTTCGATCATGAACTTCTATGTCCTCGAAATCCTTCCCGACCAACTGTCCCGAGGTGAGTTTCGCCTCTTCTTCAAATTTTTTGTTGCAACTCGTGTAGCGGTTATTAAGGTCTTTGGTAAAGACAATCGCGGGCATCGAGTCGTAAATCGCGGTAAGCATTGCGGCTTGCCGAGCCATCGTTTTGTTCTTTCGGCGATTTGTAATCGCGGCGATTGTAACGAGCCCCAAAATACCGAGAAGCAAACCGATGACGCTGACCATCCAAGGCCGTTGTGCTTCGGCAAGTTTCATCCGGTAATCGTATGTTCTGCGTAGCCAGCGTTGCGATATTGCTTGCGTATCGACCAATTCCAGGGCTTTATCGACGATGGAACACAACAGTTCCGCGTCCTTGTTGAAGCCGAAGGTCGATTCAAACACGTTCGCGAACACGTAGTTGGATTTATAGCCGGCGAGTTCGTGATAATTGGACAAAAACAGGAGAAGATTGTTTCTGTTCTTGGCCATATCAATTTCGCCGCGGTCTAACGCCTGCAGCAGGCTGACCTGGTCGGGAAATTCGATCGTATGTTTATGGTCAGGAAACCAACGATGAAAAAATTCGGTATGGGCATTCCCGGCGGTCAATCCGACTCGCACATTCCAGATTTCATGAAGGCTCACATCGGGCTGTTCGACCTTGGAAATCAGCGCAGAATGGTCGCGCAGGAAGTTATTTTCCGGCCAGATAAAACGCCCATCCCGATCTGTCGTGCGGATGAGTTCCGAAATAATCAGCGTTTCTCCGTCTTCAAGCGTTTGCAGCAAATCATCCCAGGAAAGTTCGATTTCGTGGCGAATTTCAAACTGCAGACCGGTCAGCATTTCGATTTCTTTGAGGACGTCCATACAAACGCCCTGCCATTTTTCCTGGCGAAAATCGTAAAAACTGACCGGATAGTTGTCGAATTCCGCCGCGAGCGGGATGACCGGATTTTTCCTGATATATTCGCGTTCTTCGGGAGTCAGCCGCATCAAAAATTTATGCCGCAGATATTGCTGAAACCCCTGCCGTTGCAGGTCATACAAATGCTGCGAAGCGTTATTTTGCAATGCTTTTTGGATGACCGTAATAATCGGCACCAGTTCGGAATTGTTTGTTGCGATCGAGGCCGTGCTGTAGATGAGCGGCATAAAATCTTTGGCAATCACGTCGCCGAATTCGTCAAAAACGGCTTCCGTAAGACCGGTGCTGATGAAGGCATCCACCTCGCCGGATTTGAGCATCTCATATGCTTCGATATGCTCGTCGATTAAGACGGGTTCAAACTGTTCCGAGGCGTAATAGAGGATATTGTCGGTGGTCGAAGTGCCACGGACGAGTGCGTACCGCACGGTGCGTGTTTTTGCGATTTCGGACAGGGGTTCGCTGTCTTTGAGGCGGAAGTACCTAACCGGCCTTTGGGTGATGGCATCGGTCATAAAATAGAGCCCCCGGCGTTCGTCGGTCGGCATGAGGTATCCCGTGAAATCAATTTCGCCGTTGTGCAGACCGCTCGACAATTCATTCCAAGAATAGAGTTTGGGAATGAACGGAATTCCGAAAAGTTCGGTCAGCCATTCGCACACGAGGGGGGCGTATCCTTGGATTTCGCCGTTTTCACCGAGAAATGCTTCGGTGCTGAGCATCATCGCGTAGGTGAAGTGCTCGTGTTTTTCGCGGAGGGCTGCGACTGCCGCAATGTCTTCTGCGGTTATGCCGGGGATGTCGCGGTACGAAGTGAAGGACATCGGCCCGAGTTTAGCCGCATCGCCAACCGGTCGGCAACCCGAATTCAGAATTGCCAATAGCAAAACGCAAAATAATGTAAACGTCAGTTTGGTAATATGCTGCATTGCAATATGCTTGTAAAGGCACCGAACGAGCGGGGAACATAAGTCCCCCGAAGTCCCCCGATTCTTCAAGGGGAATTCACCGGGGGCTTATGCCTCCCGATCGTACGCTGTTTGCTGCCTTCCTATACAAAATACTCTTCTTTATAAATATGTTTGGCGACCTTTTCCCGAAGGACGCTCGAACTAAACGGTTTGACCACAAAATCGACGGCTCCCAGGTTGATCGCGACGGTAACATTATCCATTGTGCCGTCCGATGTTAAAAAAATAATCGGCGTCTGTTTGTGTTCCGGAAATTCCCTGATTTTTAAGAACAAATCATACCCATCCATTTCGGGCATATTGAAGTCCAGCAGGAACAATTCCGGCGTTACTTTCATTTGCCGCAAAAATTCTTCGATTTTTTCCGGCCTGGACAGGGTATACACATTGAAACGGTGCCGAAGGGCATATTGAATGGACCGCAGCATATAAGGAACATCATCGACGGCCAGGACGCACGGCTTGTTGGCATTCTTCGCATGCAGTGAACTTTCTTCTTGTTCTAATTTTTGCCCGTGCTGGGGATTCAATAGGTTTTCAATGCGTTCCTGGAGATAGGCCACGGAAAAGGGCTTGACAATGTGATCTGCCGCTCCCAAACTAATTCCTTCGACGACGCTGTCTTCATCGCTTCGGGAAGTTACAAAAATGACGGGAATATCCGTGAAACGCGGGTCGGCTTTGAGTTGTTTAATGGCTTCATAACCGCAGCAGCCTGGCATATTTATGTCTAGCAGGATGACATCGGGTCTGACATTTTCCAAAATGGCGAACATACGAGTTGCCGAAATTGCGGGATACACTTCGTAGATTTCCTGGAGTTTTTGTTTCCCCATTTGCAGTCCGAATTTGATGTCATCAACGAGAATAACTTTTCTGCGGACTTCGCTCATACACACCTCGTTTGTAATGGGCTTTTTTACTGCACGTTATTTTTTTGGCCTGTCGAAGCGGGGCAATCGTTAACGGCCTGTGGCAATGGTTTTAGCAGATTTCCCGGCATTCGTCAAGACGGCACGACTCATCGCACCGCCGACGCCGACCCATAAACGTTGCCGTCCATATCGCGGTTGAGTAAGTGGTCGATATTCCTTTCCGGCGTGGAATTGAAGCGGATCATCGGCACGCCCGGCCGGTTCAACAGAATGTTTTCACGCACGATGTTCGTGCCCGCCCGATGAAAACGCAGCGAAGATTGCTCCGTGTTGAAAACCCTGTTATTCCTGATGATAAACCCCTGCGTGCCTTCGTCGAGGAACATTCCGTTGCTTTCGGCATTGCCCTGCGCTCGGGGAATGCTATGGATGACGTTGCCTTCGATGAGGCTGTTCGGCTGGTATCCAAGCGTGTAAATGCCGCCGCTGTCGGACAGGATTTGGATGCAATCGTAAATCAGATTGTTGCGAATTTTGTTGTCCCTCGCCGGGGTGGGATCGGGATTCCACTGCCAGCCGAGCGAAATGCCGCCGTAGGGCAACCGGCGAACGATATTGTCATGGATGTCGATATTCCGTCCGAAGCCGACCCAAATGCCGACGGCACCGTAAAGCGTTTCGCCTGCTTTTTCGACGAGCGTTCCCTGGACGGTAATGTTCTCCACGATGTTTTCGTCTGCGATATTTTCGTGATGATGCGTGCCGATCATGATGGCATTCGCCCCAATGTCTCGAAATCGCGAGTACGAGATGAAACCTCTGGAAGAACCCCGTGAAATCCAGAGTCCATTTTCCCCCAAATGTTCAAATGCGCAATTGACAACAGACACAAGGTCCGCAAATTCGATCTGCACCGCTGCCGGTGAAGGGAGAAATTGCGAACTTTGCGGCCCACCGGGTGTCATAAACGCCGCCGCCTGCGTTTCCCAAACCGTGTTTTCCGGCTTCGGGAAATAGGCCGAATGAGCAAAACGGATGCAATGAAGGGACAATTCAATTTTCTGCTCGGCAGTCCCTTCGGCGACCAAAAGTTGCGTGAGAACGGGCGCGATCACCTCCAAAGTGTCTGCCGATTCCCCCTCTTTCAGGCGGTAAAACAGTTTTCCCTCTTTGGTGTCGAGAAACCATTCGCCGGGAGCGTCGAGAAACTCAATCGAGTTTTCCACGAAATAACGGGGATGCGGTTCCCAGTTGTCGATGGTGAAAAAATCAAGATGGCAGCCGATCTGGTGCGGCACGGTCAGGCGGCGTTCGGCTTCGTCAATTTCCTTGATGGGGCATCGGGTAATCGACCAGTCATGCAGGAAGACGAGTTCCACATTCTCCAGGTCTTTCCATTTTTTCAGGTCGCCTTCATTGTAGATAAAATTGGTACGGCGGTCTTCTCCGGCTTTTTCGACGCGGAAATAGCCGGTGTTCGGCTCCCGGGCGCGAATTGCCCGATGGTCGTTGACGTAAAGGTCGCGGAAATCCCAGTTTCCGGCTTTCACTTCGGGAACATCGGCAACGACGAGGCCCGGTTCGATTTCCGTAAAGCCGGTGATGACCCGTCCGCCGCTGATGGTCGCTTCCGGCGGGCGGTCGTAACTGCCTTCCCCTCTTATGCACAGTTCATTCGTCACATTGACACGGAGCGGCTCTGTCAAAAAATAGGTTCCCCTCTGTAAGTACACGATCGACCCGTCTTTACTGCCGGATTGGCTTGCAAGATCGAGGGCTTTTTGGATGGTCGCTAAAGGCCGTTCTCGGGTTGCCGGATTCGTGTCGCTTCCTCCTTGCGGCGAAACATAGTAGGTGTCGGGGGTGAAATCGGCCAAAGTTTCTTCGGCAATGCTTCCGAACAGGCACACGCCTAATGCGAGGGCAAGGATGATGAGTCTCATTGTCGTTGGGAATGATGAATAATGACAGCCTTCTCCGGGGGGCTCCGGCAGGTATTATACCGCATGAATGACGGCATATCAAACCGTTTGTCGGAGCGTCTGGAGGCGTTGTCCCATCGCCGCACCTTGACAAACCGCCCGTCGGTTCGGTAGAATCGTACGCGTTCTGCGATTTTCCAGACCGCCCAACACTTGATGCCATGCCGACTTCGATGTTCCAATACGAGATGTTGCCAACCACCTGGTTCTACATTTCGTCTATCATCATGTTGGCCATTTTTTTCAAATTCAACCGCGTTTGGAGCGTGAGAAACTTCGACCTGATCTGCCTCATCTTCCTCACGCCAGGTCTGCTCCTCATCGCCAGCGGAAACACCAACACCGGATACGTCTGGCTTTTTTGCGTCCAAGGCGTCCTCGTCGTAAGACTCCTGCTCGATAACATTATGGTCCGCCGGCCCCTGCTCGAACCCAACCTGTCCTGGGAAGGGCTCTCTTTCGCCTGCTTTTTCCTCGTGTTCTTCCTCATCGCAGCACTGCTCGTCCACCGCGGAGAACGCGTCGATACCGTCAATACTCTCCGACTCGAACAAATCCTGACCGCTCGGCACATCCACGACGGAATCGGTATGAATCCCGATTCTCTGACCATTCCGCAGTCCGAATGGGACAATATGCCGCCCGGCTTCCGTCCCTTTATCGTGCTGACCGAACGAGCCAACCTCGCCTTCGCTCCGCCAAGTCCAATTCAACACGAAATTATTCAGAAAGGGCAGCAGGCAAACGCGGAGATGGATACAAACGCAGGAACGGAGGACGCTACTCCTCCGATGGATCACTCGGAAATTACCGAGGGGCTAACGCCTCCCGTTCTCTCGCCAAGCGAAACTTTGCCGATTGACACTGCGCCGGTCGAAATTGAGTCCGAGGAACTCGCATCAATCGAGCCTGCCCCAGCCGACTCCGCGGCGCAGAACCCAGAATTGAGCACTTGGCTGCTTATTTTGACGCTGATTATCGCGGGACATTTGGTGATCGTGTTCCAATTCGCGTATATTGGATACCGGCATTTTGGCCGACTGCAGACGGGCATCGCGTGTGCTGCCCTGTACCTATTTCATCCTTATTCGGCCCAAATGATTGGCCGGCTTGACCATATCATCCCGACGGCACTGCTTTTATGGAGTGTGTTGGCCTATCGACGGCCCTTTTTCGCGGGCCTGGGTATCGGAGCGGCTGCGGCGCTCGTTTGGTATCCTTTTTGGCTCATTCCGCTTTGGTGCAGTTTCTATTGGCAAAAAGGTTGGATTCGTTTCCTATCGGGAACGGCAACGGCATTGCTTGTTTTTGCGGTCTTTTTGCTGTTTTCGTTACCGGAATGGGGAACGTTCCGGGAACAGTTGATCCACATGGCAGGCGCGACGGCATTTTTGGTGTTCAACCAGCAGCCGGTCGGATTTTGGTCGTTGGACGACATATATTACAGGATGCCGATTCTGGCATTATTTTTTGTAATCTGTTTTGGAGCGTTATTTGTCCCGTCGCACAAGCATTTGGCAACGTTATTATGCGGTTCGGCATTATTGATGTTGAGCGTACAATTTTTTCAGTTGTATCAGGGCGGTTTGTATTTATCTTGGTATTTGCCGTTGTTGATATTGACGATATTCCGCCCGAATCTCGAGGATCGCACGGCCCGAACGGTCGTCGTGTGAGGCAAAAATTTGGGGAACACTTTTGCCAACAAAACGCGAGAATGTCCCTCGCACGCATTTTGGGTATTGCATTGCCCCAAGTCCGTGTGGTAGAATGAGCGTTCTAATCCCTTCAAACAACACCTTATATCAGAGGAGCAAAACTATGCCAAGACCCGTTACATTGACCACCGGACAGTGGGCCGACCTGAAACTTGCCGAATTGGCCCCCAAAGCGAAAAGTTTCGGATATGATGGACTCGAACTCGCCTGCTGGGGAGAACTTTTTGAAGTCCCCCGAGCCATTAAAGAAAGCGATTACTGTGCAAAACGACGCGAAATCCTCAAAGCAAACGGTCTTGAATGCTGGGCCATCCAAGCCCATCTCGCTGGTCAAGCCGTCCTCGATGTCATCGACATCCGCCATAAAGCAATCCTGCCCGACTATGTTTGGGGGGATGGCAATCCCGCCGGGGTCAACGAACGCGCCGCCAAAGAAATGATGGATACCGCCCGAGCCGCACAAAAAATGGGTGTTTCCGTCGTTCCCGGCTTCACCGGTTCGAGCATTTGGGCCTATACCTATTCCTTCCCGCCGGTTCCGCAGGATTGGATTGATGACGGCTTCAAACTCTTGAAAAAGCGTTGGGATCCGATTCTCGACGTTTTCGGCGAATGCGGCGTCAAATTTGCCCTGGAAGTCCACCCGACGGAAATTGCATTTGATTTCTATTCTGCCGAGCGTGCTTTGGACGAATTGAATTGGAGACCGGAATTTGGCTTCAATTTTGACCCTTCGCACCTGATTTGGCAGGGCGTTGACCCGGTTGAGTTTCTGTATCGCTTCAAAGAGCGTATTTATCACGTTCATATGAAGGACACGAAGGTTCAGTTGAACGGCAAGACGGGCATTATCTCATCGCATTTGAATTTTGGCGATCCGCGTCGTGGTTGGGACTTCCGTTCGTTGGGGCATGGCAGTGTGAATTTTGAGGAAATCATAAGGGCATTGAATCACATTGGCTATACAGGTCCGTTGTCGGTAGAGTGGGAGGATATGGGAATGGAGCGGGAATTTGGTGCGACGGAGGCGTGTGCGTTCGTCAAGAAGATTAATTTTTCGCCGAGCACGATTGCCTTTGATGGTGCATTCGACAAGGAAAATCAATAGGATTGCGAATTTTGCGGAGCCTGTGCGGATGTTCTGCGAGTTAGGCAGTCAACCGCCGGGCAACTGCATCGAACGGAGCCGCAACCGGAAGGTTGTGGGGCTCCGTGATCGCTCTTGCGGAGAAATGCACACCTTGACGGCATTGCCGGAATAAGCGAAAATGGACGTCCTTCACTATACTTATCACCACTCAATGGAATCTCCCAAAATTACCAGAGCACTCATCAGCGTCAGCGATAAAATGGGACTCGCCGACTTCGCCAAAGGACTCCACGCCGCCGGAATTGAAATCTATAGCACCGGAGGTACTAAAACACATCTCGAAAAAGAAGGCGTTCCCGTGATCGACGTTGCCGACTATACCGGCTTTCCCGAAATGATGGGCGGAAGACTGAAAACCCTCCATCCCAAGATCCACGGCGGTATCCTCTGCCGACGGGACAACATCGGCGATATGAACGCCCTCGCCGAACATAATATCAAAACATTTGAACTCATCGTTATCAACCTCTATCCCTTCGAATCTACCATCGCCAAAGAAGGCGTTACTGAGGAAGAAGCCATCGAAAATATCGACATTGGCGGGCCGAGCATGATTCGGGCTGCCGCGAAAAATCATCAATTCGTCAGCGTCGTTACTTCGCAAGACCAGTACGCGTCCGTGTTGGAACAAATCCAAAAAAATGGAAAAACGACCATACAACTCCGTCAAAGTCTTGCCCGGGATGCGTTTACGATGACCGGCAACTACGACAATGCTATTTCACAGTATTTCATCGAACGGCTTGCCAAAGGGGAATTTCCGGCAACGTTGTCCTTGAAATTGAAACGCAGCGATGTGCTTCGGTATGGCGAAAACCCGCATCAGCAGGCGGCAGTTTATGTTGATAACCGCTCAAATACGGCAAGCGTTGTGTCTGCCCGACAACTCGGCGGAAAGGAATTGTCGTACAATAACTTGCTCGACTTGGATGCAGCATTGTCGATCGTTCGGGCATTTTCCCAACCGGCAGTTTCGGTGATTAAGCACAATAATCCGTGCGGAGCGGCGGTTGATGCTGAAATTTCCAATGCGTTGCGGAAGGCGATGGCGGGCGATCCGCTTTCTGCGTTTGGTTCGGTCATCGGAATCAATCGGCCTGTTGATTTAGCATCGGCGGAGATTTTGTCGGAGCCTGGTTTGTTCGTTGAAGCGATTGTTGCCCCGTCGTTTGATGCGGATGCTTTGGAAGTTTTAACGACGAAGCCGAAATGGGGGGCGAATGTTCGGTTATTGCACGTTGGTTCGTTGGAAACGCCGCCGTCTCGGTGGAATCTGCGGCCTCTTGAAGGCGGGGCCTTGCTTCAGGAAACCGACACGCAGAGCGATCCTGAGGATCAATGGACGGTCGTTACGGAGAAAAAGCCGGATGCGGATGCGTGGGATGATATTCGATTTGCGTGGGAGATAGTTCGGCATGTCAAGTCGAATGCAATCGTTTTGGCGAAGGGGGGAATGCTTTTGGGAGCGGGAGCGGGCCAGATGAGTCGGGTGGATTCGGTGGAGATTTCGATTAAGAAGGCGGGCGATAGGATTTCGGGCAGTATATTGGCGAGTGATGCGTTTTTTCCGTTTGCGGATTCGATTGATCGGATATCGGAGTATGGCATTCGTGCGGTCATTCAGCCGGGTGGTTCTCGTGGCGACGAGTCGGTAATAGAGTCGTGCAACAAGCATGGGATTCCGATGATTTTCACTGGCCGTCGGCATTTCAAGCATTAGGTTTGTTTGGAAGCCGCCATCTCGGCGCAATTGGAAGCGTCAGTGCGGGGAGCATTGTTGTGGATTTTTGGCGGAGCAGTCCGCCAACGTCAAGAGCTATTTATTGTACATTGCCGAACCGTTCACGGCCTTTCTTCAAAAACGATGGCCCCATTGGGACAGCCCTTGACGCACGCTGGCGTACCCGCAATCGTCTTGACGCACAACTCGCATTTTTGCACCGCACCATCGTCCGAAGCCGAAACGGCACCGTAAGAACAACTTAAAATGCAAGTATAACAACTGACACACCGATCTTTGTCAATAGTGATGATACCGCCCGAAATGCTTAACGCTCCAGTGATACAGCCTTTGACGCACAGCGGTTCGCGACAGTGCCGACAAGAAACGGCAAAACAAATACCATCTCGTTCTTCGATTTTGATATTCGGATTGATTTTTATGTCTTTCAATGCCCTTGCCATATCCTTTTCGTTCGTACCGGCAAAGGCGCAGTAATACTCGCATAAATGACATCCGAGACACCATTTTTCGTTGACATAAACTTTTTTCATTTTACGTTGAGATGGCGAATGAAAAAAGGCGTTCATCGGCATAACCAATTAACGATGTAATTGTTTATGCTGATAAACGCCTTTGTTTACTGTGCTCGGTGGCAGTATAGCAGGAAATGGGCGGAGCGTCAACGGGGGACAGAGGGCCATATCTTTTTAGCCGTGCAGTCCCAGGCATCCCTACCTTGCCCGTTCGACCTGAATGTCAAATGTCCGCGTACTGCGGTCAACCGAGACTGTCAATCCCGATGTGTCTGGATTCGTGTACTTCGGGTTAATCAAAGAGGTGCGGGTTTCCTCCTGGAACCGCCTATCAATGTTTTCTCCGGTATTCGGGTCAGTTTGTCCAAGCGGCCGCAGTTGCCGGAGCTCAATATGGTCGACTCCCGTTATGAACACCTGATAGGTGCCGCTAGGCAAACCATCTTTGATTTTATCGCTACCAACGACATATGTGCCATCCTCTTGAATGGCACCTTGTGCCTGGAACGTCGGAGTCACAAAATAGACAACTCCAAGCGGCACTGGCTCACCGGTATCAGAAAATGTTACAATCCCGCTGAGCGGCACTTTGTTGCCACAGCCCGTCGCGATGAATAATACAAGCAATAAAGGTAAAATGTGATATTTCATGTTAAGGAATTGGAGGTTAGGATTCGTAATTGACGTTCGCAGAACCCGCAGGGAGCGGGCTCTGTCTTGCGATTGCATCTCTGTTGACATTCGTGTTACGGCAACGAGACCGACTCTGTACTTTGGACATGTCCCAACGCGAACATTGTTCTCGTTGGAGTTGTCTGCGAAATACCACGGACGGAACCATCGCCGAGAACAAAGTTGACAACGCCGGGATGCCAACTGCCAAAACGAAATCGAGCATGGCCACAATTCGCAACATTTTCCCACACACCAGACCGTGCCATTGGGAAAAGGTCATGGAAACCGCGAAAGAGTCCGATCATCGAGGGATATGTGATGACGAACCATGTCCCGTCATTTGTGTGGGTGAATTGCTCATGTGGAGCATAGTATTTTTCGCCGAGGAGCAACTGGTTGCTTGCTCCACTGGACCAATAAGCGAAAGTGTCCGTAGGGGTCCAACTTCCGGGATTAGCCTGAAAGTCGCTATTCCACGGAGCTTCCCAAAGACCAGATGTTGTTGCCCAGCGGAAGGGGCCGCGTTGACCGCGATTTTGTACTGCGCTTCCGGCTGCCGAAGTACCCCGGTCCCAGACAAAACCGTAAAATCTACCGCTACGTTGCTGGTCCATCGTAGTCGTCGCACCGCCGTCTGGATCGAAATAGACAGAAACCATCGCATAATCGGTTGCCGGTCCCATCCTGGTGTGGTCATTGTTGGTACTGGTGTTATGTGCACACCAATCGCCATCGTGCTCCCTGGAATTGGTCAGTCTCCCGGCTGGTCTGCGAGTTGGACAGTGAAAGATGGAAATAGATGCCATCTGGTTGAGGAATTCGACACGTTCGGCTTGATTGCTGCCGGGAAACCGATGATTTAGACCACCATCATTACCGTTAAAGCGAGACTCGGTCAAGTCATCGCCAGTAATTACGAGGAAACTCCTCATACTCCCTTCAGCGGCCTCATCAAATCTATTGTAGAGTGCCTGTTGTTCGATGAAGGGCAAAATAAAGTAGAAAAACGAGACCCGCTCCCGCACAATCCCAAACGGCGGTATGGCACTGCGGGTATTCTCAAAGTTATGCACGGCTAGGCCGATTTGTTTAAGATGATTACTGCATTGCATTCTTCTTGCGGCTTCGCGGGCGGCCTGCACGGCGGGAAGAAGAAGGGCGACGAGCATGCCGATGATGGCAA
>WRKP01000038.1 GCA_009778035.1 Planctomycetaceae bacterium | reverse complement strand
GCAGGCTATGTTGCCTGCCCGGCGAGCACCCGTTGCGGCTTTGACCGATCCGGCACCGATTCCAAGAGCAGCCCCCGCCCAAGTCGCCCGGCAAGGACAGCCGGTACAGGCTCCGCAAACAGGGCCTGGTGCGGCATTGCCGACTTACGCTCAACAGCACTATCCGGCCGCATACGGCGTGCATCCTGGTCAACAGCCAGCGGCTGGTGCTCCATTTGCTCCGGTTCAACATGCGATGCCTGCTCAACCGATACAAAATCATCCTGCTCATCAGCAGCAGGCATACTATGGGCATCAAGGGCAGATGGCGGGACACTATCACCAACCGCATTTGCCGGAATATGCTTGGCCTGCGTATGCAAATTATCCGAACTACGCCCAGGTTTCATATCCGAGAGCATACTCGCCGAAGGCTTGGCCTTATATTGGTCCATTTTATCCCTATCCGCAGGTTCCAATGGATTGGCGCAAGGTAACGCTGGAGTTTAATAACGGAAATTGGTGGTTGGATTTCGATGACGGCACGCCCTCCGGCCCGTTCTCTGGACTGTTCCGACAACCGCAACAGTATTCGTACTAACAATTCGCCCTTGTGAGGGCGGAGCATACCAGCCCAAGGCTTCATTCTGACGAATGAAGCCGCACCGATACAAGGGCAATACCGAATCGAACACAAAACACAAAGGATTGGCAAAATGACAAAGAAGTTTTACACAATAGGTTGCACTTGGGCGATTGCGTTGGTCGTTGCCGCTTCGAGCGGTTGCATCGGCGTACATGGACCCGGACTTGGCGTTTTGAGTATTCCGGCTCCGGTAAGTCCCTTCCATCAACAAAAGGCGGAAGACCATGCTTTAGAAAAGCAACGGTACGGCAAGGTCGCGATTCTCCCGCAAATTTCGGATGAGAATCATATCGCGCTGGACCCGCCATCAGATGACGAAGTCATTCGGGCATTGGAAGAGATTCGTCCCGTCAGCGGCGGCATTCCCGGTTTGGAAGTTACAATGCGTAACGTCAAGGGAATTACAAAAGAGTTGATAGCGGACTACGTTGACCCTCCGCGTGTTGTGCCTCTGGTAGGGCCGGTACAATTACACCATGCACACTACAAATGTACGGTCTATTTCGAGGAGATTACGCAGGTCGGCTGGCCGGTACCGCACCAGGTTAAGACAGAGTCGGGCGTCGAGGTGATTTACATTGACAAGGATCATTTCCATCGTGTCGGCGGCGGCGAAGTGCATGCTCCGTTGCATTGATGCCGGAAATGTACAGAAATTGCAGGGGAATTATTCATTTTGACATCGTTGGTCGTTCGCGACCAACGGAAAGACGGACGGCACTCTGCGGCCAAACAGGCTCAGCGTCGTCCGTCTTCCAATTTACAGCGTTACATACCCGAAACTCACAACTTGTGTGTCATGCGTAACTTCCGCTTGACTCAATACCACCAAGCCCGGTATCGTCGCCATCGTCATATATCGCAATGCCGCCCGAATCTGCGGATTGACCAACACGATTGCCGGATAATTCTGCGACGTCAACTTGTCCACCTCCGATAATATCTTCTTGCAAAGATGCTCCTGAGCCTGCGGAGACATTCGGATAAACAATCCATTTGGCCCCAATTCAAAGCCCGCTCGAATCTGGTCTTCCAATGCCGGATCAAGCATCACGACATTCATCACTCCATTCTCGTCCCGATACCGAGTGCAAATCGTTCGGGCAAGTTTCGTGCGGACAAACGTCGTCAAAATAATCGGGTCCTTCGTCTGACTTCCGTAATCGCCCAATACCTCCAAGATCGTTCCCAGTTGCTTGATCGGGACCTGTTCCCGTAGCAATAACTGAAGCACCTGCTGCACTTGGGCAAGCGACAACACTTTGACAACTTCCTCGACCACTGCCGGACTGTCCTGTTTGAGGGCATCCAACAGCGTCTGCGTTGCGTCGCGGGTCAATATCTCGTCGGCATGCTTACGCACCGTCTCCAACAGATGCGTCGCAATGACCGCATTCGGCTCCACAACGGTATAACCATAAATCTGCGCATCTTCTTTGACGTTTTCCTCAATCCACAACGCAGGCGTCCCGTAGGCCGGCTCGACGGTTTCCAATCCTTCGACCTTGCTGGTTGCCATCCCGGAATCCAAGGCCATATAAAGGTCGGGATAAACCAACCACGTCGCAACCGGCTGACCGGCAATCTTGATTTGATAATGATTTTGGTCAAGAGCAAGCGAATCCCGAATCCGAACCCGCGGCAATATGATCCCAATTTCCGAGGCGACCTCTTTGCGCAGACGGTGAATCCGGTCGAGCAAATCGCCGCCCTTGGCGGGGTCGGCCAACGGAACCAAACTGATGCCGAGTTCCAATTCCATCGGCTCCACCTTGAGATGGTTTTCGGGCGTATCCTCTTGTCGGGCCTGCTGCTGTTCGGCGGCTTCGGTTAATTCATCGACGGATTCCTGCTGCTGTTGCTTTTTCCGCGACATGACAATCGCCAAGCCGATGGTACACGCTGCGATCATTCCCAACGGGATTTTGGGCAGTTCCGTCAGCATCAGAACCGAAAGAAAGACCGACGTCAAAATCAAAACGATGGGTTTTGACAGAAGTTGCTCGACAAACTGACCCGGCAGGTTGGTCGGATGACTGCTTCGAGTTACAAGCAAGCCGGTCGCAACCGAAATGAGCAATGCGGGAACTTGAGTTACGAGACCGTCGCCGATCGTTAATTTGGTAAAGACTTCGGCGGCGTCGTTGAGGGGCATGCTGTGTATCACGATACCGATGAACAGACCCGCAACGATGTTGACCAGAGTGATGACGATTCCGGCGATGGCATCGCCGCGGACGAACTTTCCGGCACCGTCCATGGCCCCGAAAAAGTCGGCGGATTGCGTGATTTCGTCGCGTCGCCGTTTGGCTTCGCGTTCATCAATCACGCCGGCATTGAGGTCGGCGTCGATGGCCATCTGGCGGCCTGGCATGGCATCCAAAGTGAATCGGGCGGCAACTTCACTGACCCGTGTCGCACCTTTCGTGATGACGATGAATTGGATGATGAAGATGATGATAAAGATGATGACCCCGACGACGACATCGCCTCGGGCAACGAAGTTGGCAAAGTTTGCGACGACGTGACCGGCAGCCAGTTCTCCGTCGGTGTGGGCATTACTCAAGATGAGTCGGGTGGTGGCGATACTCAAGACGAGACGGAACATGGTCGTCGCGAGTAAAACCGACGGGAAAATGCTGAAATCGAGCGGTTTGGTCACGAACAGGGTCGTGAGGAGGATAACGATGGCGAGGGTGATGTTGAGGGCGAGGAGGATGTCGATGATTTCGGCACTGATTGGCACGAAGATGACCATAATGCTTGCGGTAAGCACGATGGGCAGGATAAGGTCGAGGAGTCGACCTTGTCGGAGCAGGAATTGGATGTTCGCAATGACTCCTTGCATGGGGCCAAGGGTAGTGAAATTCGCGAAAAAAATCCAGGGCAAAGAGCCCCGACTCTTTGGGGATGTGATGCCTCCAAAATCTTACGACGGCGAAAACGTTAGAGTATAATCGCACAATGTCCGACCCGCCGCTCGAACTCCGCTGGGTTTTTCTGTGGACCATCCCTGTATCGAAAATTTGCGGCGTACCGATTTCTTTGCCGTTGCCAAACCTTTCATGCGATTTCTGTGCGATGCGATGAGGATACCCTTTTTGACAGAATCAGACCGATTGCAAGACATCCGCTCCAGGATGACGAGTCCGAAATGGGAAAAAAATGTTAAATTAGTGCGTATATGAAATACAATTTTGACATCATCACAAACCGATACGGCACGGATTGCATCAAATACGACTTCGCCGAAGAAAGAGGCAAATCCAAAGACCTCCTGCCCATGTGGGTCGCCGATATGGACTTTCCCGCTCCGCCCGAAGTGCTCGAAGATATTCAAAATGCCGTCCAGCACGGTATCTTCGGCTATACCGAACCAAAAGAAAAATACTACAACGCCGTCGCAGATTGGTTCGGCACGCGATTCGGTTTTCGCATAACCAAACGCGATATTCTCAAAACACCCGGTGTCGTATTTGCATTGACACAAGCCGTCCGTGCTTTTACGGAGCCGGACGAAGCCGTATTGATCCAAACGCCGGTTTATTATCCCTTCTATAACGTCGTCCGCGACAACGGCAGAACCCTGGTGTGCAATCCCCTTGTTTATCACGAAGGGAAATACACCATTGATTTTGAGGATTTCGAGGCAAAAATTGCCGAAAACAGCGTCAAATTGTTTATTTTATGCAGTCCCCATAACCCTGTGGGCAGAGTTTGGACGCTTGCCGAACTGGAACGAATGAATGAAATTTGCGTGAAGCACAACGTGATCATCATATCGGACGAAGTACACTGCGATTTTGTTTGGCCGGGCTATACGCATACCTGCTTTGGTGTGTTGAATGAAAATGCCGTTATTGCAACCGCACCCAGTAAAACCTTTAATCTTGCCGGTTTGCAGACGGCTCACTTTTTCATAAAAAATGCGGAATTACGCGGGAAATTAAGGGCCGAACTCAACCGGAGCGGATACAGTCAGTTGAACACGTTCGGCCTTGCCGCGTGCCAAAGTGCTTATACAAAAGGCGCATCTTGGCTGGCGGAATTGAATCTCTATCTTGCGGAAAACATACGCTATGCAAAGGAATTTCTAACGGCAAGGCTTCCGAAAATCAAGTTGGTGGAGCCGGAAAGTACCTATCTGCTTTGGCTGGATTTTTCGGAATACGGCCTGACGCAGGAAGACCTTGACAGCCGCATCACCGAAGGGGCGAAGTTATGGTTGAGCAGCGGAACGATTTTCGGTGCGGACGGCAAGGGTTTTCAGCGGATGAACATTGCCTGTCCGAAAGCGACATTGACGGATGCGTTGGGGCGGTTGTTCGGAGAGTTCGGCTAACGCCCGCCGCTCTTGCCAGCACTTGTCGGTATAATAAAACCGCAATGCCAACACCCTGCCGCATCACCTTCCAGCACGATCGCACGATCACCGTCCCGGCGGGCACTCTGCTGCTCGATGCGGCCAGCCAAGCCGGATATGAACTGCGAACGCACTGCGGCGGGAATGGAACCTGCGGGAAATGCCAACTCATCGTCAACCAACAAAAACGCCTCGCCTGCCAAACGCTCGTCCAAAGCGATCTCGATGTTGCCATTCCCCCACAGAGCCGCCCCCCACAGAGCCATAATCCGAGCCACAGTCCGAGCCGTGACCGGATTGCGAGTCGTCCGCAATTTCCCGATTGCGGCACCGTTGCCCTCGCACTCGACATCGGTACAACGATGCTCGCTGCCGAATCGCACGATCTGACGGGCTCTCTGCCCTTCCAAACGGCAAGCAGGCCCAATCCCCAACGGAAATTCGGCGATGATGTCATCTCACGCATTCAAAAAATAATGCAGGATGAAACAACGCTCCCTGAAATGCAACGGCTCCTTGTCGACGCCATCAACGATATGATTGCCGAACTGGCCGAAAAAATGGGAGTCAACCTGCAAAATATCACGCATATCGTCGCGGCAGGCAATACCGTCATGCAGTCGCTGCTCTTTGGAATCGACCCTTCGCCGCTCGGAACGAGTCCTTTTCAACCGCCGGTCAAGGACTTTCCGCCGCGGTTGGGCCGCGAAATGGGCTTGAACATATCAGGCATGGTCCGTGCGTTGCCGATTTTCGGCGGTTTCGTCGGCGGTGATGTCGTTGCAGGCATGTTGGCTATCCAACAAACGAGCCGAAAACGCAGCGAAGCACAGTTCCCGGACCACGCTACGCTCTTCCTCGACATCGGAACGAACGGCGAAATCGTTTTGGCTCATCAGGGCAAACTCGTTGCGGCGGCAACCGCGGCGGGGCCCGCATTTGAAGGAGCAAAAATCGAATGCGGAACCCAGGCCGGGCCGGGCGCGATTGAATGCGTCAACATCGAATCCGGCAAAATCACGGTTTCGACAATCGGCAATCGGCCTGCCGTCGGAATCTGCGGCAGCGGATTGATTGATGCAGCGGCGGCATTGCTCGAACTGGGGATTCTGCAACCCAACGGACGCTTTGCGGACGGGAAAAATCATTTTGAGTTGGTATCGCAGTCGGAATCGGGACTGGGCGAGGCCATCGTGCTGACGCAGCGGGACGTTCGGGAACTGCAACTTGCGACGGGGGCGATTCGGGCAGGTATCACGCTGTTGCTTCGGGAATATGGTCTTGTGCCGGAGGATATTGGAACGTTTTATGTATCCGGCGGATTTGGTCAATCAATTCGCCTTGCGTCGGCCCAGCGGATTGGATTATTGCCGTCGATTCCTTTGGAGCGTTTCGTGTTTTGCGGCAACACGTCGCTTGCAGGTGCGAGGTTGGTGCTGCTCAATCCAGACAATGCCGACGTTGCCCGACAGTTGGTCGAACGGTCGCAGCACTGCGATTTGGCACTGCTTCCGCGGTTTCAGGAAGAGTTTGCCGCATCGCTGCGATTCGCAGGGCAACCAACTCTTGACAAACCGTTCCCGTTGGGGTAGGATGCTGCACGTGGACTTTTGGTTTCGGCTTCCTTTACGGACACGGTTAGGTATCGTCGGTTTCGGCACCGTAACGGCCGTCCTGTTGCTTTTGCTGTTGTCGTGGTACGCAGGTGCTTTCTTATTATTTCTGTATCATCTGGGCGGAATCCTGATATTTGGAATAATACTCGTATTATTCTGGCTGGCATGGAATGATATGAAAAACATTCCTTGGTGGCATTGGATCATAATGATTGTGCTGCTGATAGTTTGCGCCGTGAAGCCGGCCTTTTGGCTCATTGGAATCCCTGTCATCGGATACATCCTCTTTCAGGGACGGAAAAAAAAGTAAATTTGTTCGGACACGCCCTAAAATGTCCGAACATCCAGTCCGGTTTGCTGTCGGACCGCTTCGGCAATTTCATCCAGTTGCTCGTTTTCCAACGGCAACGCCCATTCCTCCGGCGTGTGCCGAGCAACCGTATAAATCTGCACGTACTGCACCTTGCCCAACTTTTTCAAACACTCCGTATACTCCCATACTTCCCGAGTGCTGGGCCCCCGACCATGCAAAGACAAAAAACAAGTCTGGATCACAACCGGCAACTCCTGCGTGAAATTGACCAAATTGGAGCAAATCGTTTGAAAAGGCACCGGCGAACGCGAAACAGTGCGGTAAAATCCGGCCGTGCCCGCATCGAGTTTCGCCCAAATCTCACCGTTATTTTGCAGCATGAAATCGAGTGCGGCACGAACCGGCGCAAGATGCAAGGTTGATGCGTTGGTGATCAGCACGATTTTAACAGATTCGGCACAGAGTTCTTTTCGGACATCCGCGAGCAACTGGACGGTTTGAGCGAATTGCGGCGACAGGGTCGGTTCGCCGTCGCCGCTGAAGGCAATGTCTTTGAGTATGCGTTTTTCCATCGGGACGGTCGAAAACACGGATTGCTCAAAAAGGGTTCCATCGTTCGCAGAGGAGATGAGTTGCCGCAGTTCGGCTTCGAGGATGTCCATCGGAACGAGCAAACTTTTGGGTTTTTCATGCCCGTTTGTATGATTGCCCTCCGCCAGGATTTGACAATAAACGCAGGCGAAGTTGCACAATCCCGTCGGACTGAGGTTGACTCCCAGGGACAATCCGCCGGAGCGCCGGCTGATGACGGGATAGACATACCGCAGGGTGCCAAATCGACGGGGATGGTGCTGAGTCAGAGCCATAATTCGCGTTAGTCTATCCGAAAGAAAGCGAACGTCAAGAGAATGGGGAAGATTCACTGGGCGAACGTCTGTCCCATTCGGTACTCCGCCCAAACCGTTTCAAACCAATGATCCTCCGTCGGAATGGGACGAACCGGCTTCCAATCGCATCGACACTCCAACGTATCCATATCCAAACGAATCTCGCACACCCGATCACGCAATTCGCCGCTGTCCAACGAAAACCGGAATTCCTCCGAAAGCATCGCAATCGGCAAATCGCCCTTTGCGTCTTGGATCAAATACGAGCCCCGACTGCCGCCGCCCCGATGGATGTATTCCCGGATTGCACAAAAATATACATACTGCGTAATCAGGATGTCCCTGTTGATGAAGGCCTGAACGATGGAATCCGGGAACTGCGCTGCACTCCGTTTCCGGCTCTTTAGTTCATCCAAACACTCGCGGATCGCCGCCTCTATTTTCTCCAACGAACGAATATGGGCTCCGCAGTCCGTCATACGCTTTTGCATTGCTTGCCGGTATTCGAGAATGTCATTTTTTTCCGCACAAGGGCCCGAAGTTTTTTGTTCCTCGTTTTTGTGTTTTTGCGTGAATTCCCGTGCGAACTCCCATTTTTCCAAAAATTGCTTTTCAATCGCGTCGACAAACGCCTCCATCGGCAACGGCGGCTGCGTATAATTTGCCGCAATAAATTGAGCCGCACGCAAACTGCTGACCTGCGTCGAATTCAACGCGCTGCCGCCAGGCCGATACACCCCAAACACACCATTTGCCTCGCCCACCGGAAAAAAATGACGAACATTACTCTCCGACCAAATGTTGCCGAACAACCCGCCGTTATTGTGCTGCGCACAAACCGCAATTTCCAGCATCTCCTCATACAAATCAATGCCGTTGTCCTTGTATAATTGGATGGCTGGCGGATTCATATGGGCAAGCCGATCAATCGGTCTGCCAAAAAGTGCATTCGAGTTTTTCAGATACGTATGCGTCTCTTCATTGCACAAACTGAAATCAAGTTCGCCGTCTTTACCGCAACTCGCGGGATTATGCCGAAAATCCATCCAAACGCGACGGCCTTTGATTTGCGTTTCGTTATAGACCAAAATGTCGATGAGCGAGGAGCCGTAATCCGCAATTTTGCGGGGGTCGAACGGCCATTGGTACCCTTTTAAGAAGACGGCATTCATCATTTGGCCTGGCGAGGCGAAGTATTCGGCCAAAAATTCTCGGGGGTCATTGCCGGCTCGGTCGGTCGAAATATACCGAGGAATCACTTGTTGGTACGTGCCGGATACATTCCAACGGAACTTAATGGAAGCGAGCCCGAATTGCGATTCGGTCAGATTTTGCCCGACGGCACCTGCTTCATAGGCGATGCCTGACGCACCGATTTGGCTTTCGGGATAGACGGAATCGGCATACATACCGGCTGGCCCGCCGGTTGCGAAAACGATGTTCGTGCAGTTGAAAAGCGTGAAGCCGAAGTTTGCATGATCCGTTTTTTCTAAATTGATCGCTAATAATCCGACGGCATCAGGGTAGGTTGCTGACCGCCGGTCAGTTGTGCCGACGCTGCCGACCGGATACGGCTCTTTACTTTTCTGCGTCAAAATCGCGATGACCCGGTATCCGTCGAAGATTTTGATTTTTTTGTCGGCAACTTGCTTTTCGAGTTTTTCCGTCATAAATTTGGACGTCAGGGGTCCGGCGGATGTCGCTCGTTGTCGGGGATCATGATCGGTTTTGTAGCCGACGTATTCGCCGTATTTATTATGCGGGAAGGGCACGCCGATGCTTGCGAGTTTGCTAAAACATTGGGCCGAGAGGGCGGCTTCGATGAGAGCAACGTCGCCGTGCATTGCACCGCCAGCGAAATAAGTTTTTGCCATTTCGCCGACGGAATCGGGAACGGTGCCGGAAAGCGTCAGTTTGTAATAGGTTTGTTTATCGGAGCCTGTATTTCGGGAGGTCCCAAGGTTGACGCCTTCGGTGATGAGAGCGATATTATGTTGTCCGAGTTTATGCAGGCAGTCCGCGGCATTGAAACCGGCGCAGCCCGACCCGACAATGACCGTGTTGAGGCTGTAAACATCCACGGCAATGCCGTTGATTTGAATCGTGTCTTTTTGCATGGTGTTTCAATAGACCTGTTCGTAAATTGTCATCCCGGCGAAAGCCGGGAACCAGGGGGAATCGGCATCGCACGCAATGTCTGGATTCCGGCTTTCGCCGGAATGACGATGGGGCCGGAATGACGATTTTGAGGGTTTACAAACAAGTCTCATAGACCTGTTCGGAACACATCTATTCATATTTAACATCCAAAATCGCGAATTCCGTCGTGCGGTTCGGCAACTGCACCGTAACGCTGTCGCCCTTCTTGGCTCCGAGAAACCCCTGGGCCAATGGACTCGTTACCAAAATCTTGCCCGAATCGTAATCCTCTTCGCCCGCTCCGACCAAAGTGAACGTTTCGGGACTCTTGCTGCCCTTGCGCTGGACTTGAACCGTCGCTCCGAATCGGACTTCATCTTGCGGCATCAACGCGGGATCGAGAATGGTCGCCCGACTGAGTTTGCTTTTCAAGTCATTGATTCGGGCTTGGAGCAGTCCCTGACTCTCGCGGGCACCGTGATATTCCGCATTTTCCTTCAAGTCCCCTTCGGCTCGGGCGGTTGCAAGACGCTCCAAAATCTCCGGCATCTCCTCGGTTTCAAGCCGGTCAAGTTCCGCTCGTAATTTGCTATACCCCTCGCGGGTCATCGGAATCGAATCACTCATTATGCTCTCTATTTTTCGTGTTTTCTCTCTTGACGAAGTCGGGAAAAGTCTGTAGCCTTCCAATTATACCTGTTCGGACACGGTCAGCACGGCGCATGCCGGAATGACGGCCCCCGAACAGGGCCATTATACCCCATTTTTCTGTTTATTGGAGTTGGAGATATGTCGGAAATTCATCTGGATGCCGTTCTTTTAGAACGTTGTTTGCGGCGTGAGCACCGTGCTTGGGAGGATTTTGTAGACCGGTTTTTGGGCTTGGTCTTGCACGTCATCGACCACACGCTTGCCAGTCGGGACATTCGGCTGCGTACGGCACAACGCAATGCCTTGTGCGAACAGGTGTTCGTCGCATTGGGACATGACCAATTCCGACTGCTCCGCGAGTTTAAGGCCCGCGGCAGTTTGACGACGTATCTTGCGGTCGTCGTCCGTCGGGTTGTCGTCCGCTTGCTGTTAAATCAATCCTACGGCACTGCGCGAAACACATTTCAGGCATAACAGGCCTGTTTGAAAACTGTCATTCCGGTTTACGCCGGTTTTACAATTCCCATAAACAGGTCGATTTTAAGCGATGCCCCGCCGACCAAGGCTCCATCGACATTCGGCTTGGCAAGGATTTCCTTCGCATTTTTGTCGTTGACGCTGCCGCCGTATTGAATACGGACAACTTCCGCAACGGCCTTGCTGTAATTCTTTTCAATCATCAGCCGAATGGCCGCGTGAACCTCTTCGGCTTGATCTGGAGTGGCAACCTTGCCGGTCCCAATCGCCCAAACAGGCTCGTATGCAATCACGCATTTTTTCATATCATCTGCCGAAATGCCGGAAAATGAACCATCAAACTGGCGGCGGACAACCTGTTCTGTCGTACCGGCTTCGCGTTCTTTGAGCAGTTCGCCGACGCAGACGATCGGCGTCAGTCCGGCAGCCAATGCCGCATGGGTTTTCAGGTTGACGAGTTCGCTGGACTCGCCCAAAATGTTTCGGCGTTCGCTGTGTCCCAGAATCACATACTGGCAACCGGCATCTTTGAGCATACCGGCACTGATTTCTCCAGTGAAGGCACCTTCCTTCTCAAAATAGATATTTTGTGCTCCGATGCCGATGTTGGAACCCTTGAGAGCGGCGGCGACGGGTTGCACATAGATACTTGGGGGGCATACGGCAATGTCGACGTTGGTGATGTCCGATGCTGCTTTTTTCAATCCGTCCGCGAGTTCGAGCGAAGCGGCAAGGGTTAGGTTCATTTTCCAATTACCGGCAATGAGAAGTCGGCGAGTCATGTTCTGCAATGTTGTTTGATTGAAGGGAAACTGCGCCCCATTGTAATCGGATTCGACCGCAATGGCAAGACTTTGCTCCCATTCCGCAGGGTAACTGCAAGTATTTTACCGAAAATTTGTCGGCGTATTGCCATATACTTCCCCACTGACATTGTTTTTCGGCTATTTTAAGGGTATAATACGTCAAATAGTGACGTCATAACCCTTGTACCCTCAATCCGGCTCCTTCATGCTCAGAGGTTTTTGGATACGCAATTTCAAGTCGCTTCGACAGGTCGGAATCGGATCCTGCTACCCGAAATTCGTTTACATCGAAGACGAAACTGAAGTTTTGCCCTACGGCCTTGAACGCATTACCCTGCTCGCCGGAAAAAGTGGTACAGGAAAAAGTACCGTCGTCGATGCCTTCAATTTCGTTTCCGATTGCTACAAACACGGCGTCGGCATCGCCTGCCTCAAACGCGGCGGTTTCGACGACATCTATTCCCAAGGCGGAAAAGGCTCCATTACGTTCGGGTTTCAATTTCAACAAAAAGGCGAAGAATACTCCGCAACGTATGCCATCAGCATTTATCGAACAAAAAATAAAATCCCGTATATCGAGTCCGAAGTCCTTGCATACCAACGGGGACAGGATTCGCAACCCATCATTTTTATCCAAAATGGTGCAGAAAAAAGCATTCGCTATCTCGCGCCGGATAAACGCTTGACCAATGCCGAACTGACGCAAATTGAGTTTGTCGACCATAATCACCTCGGCTTGGCCGCGTTGGCGGCGCATCCCAAATATCCCGTCGTTGCCTCGTTTCGGGCACTGATCGAGAATTGGACATTGTGCGACTTTACGCCCGATCCCGCCCGGGGGTTGGATAAATCGCTTCCCCGAAGGCATGATTCTGCACACGGATTGAGCCTTTCCGGGCTGGTTCGATATGTTGCGACACAAAACAAGGACAATCTAAAAGCCCTGCTGTTGCGAGTTGCGACGCTGCTTCCCAATGTGGAACGCATTTCGCTCGACAACTCGGACCCGACGAGGCCCTTGCTGGCATTTCATTTATTCGACCGCAATCACCCGATTTCAATATCGCATCTTTCCGCGGCGACGATTCGTCTTTTTACGTACGCTTTGCTGATGGAAGAAGACTTTCCGGCATCGCTTTCAATTATTGACGAGCCGGAAAACGGATTGGACCGCGAGCATCGGGAAAAATTTGTACAGGAACTCAACAGTTTTGGCCGCACAGTGCGAACGGACAATCCGCAATTTTTTGTAAGCACGCACCATCCGGCAATCGCGGACGGCTTCCATCCGGCACAGGTTTGGATATTTGACAAAGATCGGGATGGTTTCACGGCGGTCGAACGGGCGTCCGATTCGATGGTATTCCAGTTGGACGACGATTACAATAACCCGAAATGGTACAGCGTCTTTTTTGATGAGGAACGCTAGGGCGTGTTTCTGGACAAAAAAGCCGTCATCCCGGCGCTCACTTTGTCATCCCGGCGCAGGCCGGGATCCAGAACGACAGTTGCGGACGGGTCTATTTGGTTATCCCAATCCGCAGCAACAGCCAAAGAGCGATAAAAATCTCCTTGATGTTCAATTTCGACTGTCCCGCCTGCCGTTCCTCGAAGGTAATCGGGACTTCCGCAAAGGTCGCCCCCAACTTGCGAAGGCGAAACAATATCTCCTCAAAAAATGAATATCCCCGCGATATGACCGAGTTGAAATCCAAGCGTTTGAGCAACGCAACCCGATAACACCGAAACGACCCGCTGTTATCCCGAGTCTGCAAACCGAGCAAACAACGGGCATACATGTTGATCGCCCGACTCATCAAATGCCGATACCAAGCCCAACCTTCGATTTTGCCGCCGGGAACGTATCGGGAGCCGATCACAACATCATTTCCCTCTTCGGCCTTGGAAATGACGGCGGGCAAAAACCGTGCAGGATGGCTCAAGTCGGCATCCATATTGACGATAAAATCGTAATTATTTTGGACAGCATAATCCATTGCCGCAAGGATTGCCGTACCGAGTCCCTGCTTGCCGGAGCGTTGGATTAACTTGAATCGAGCATCGTGTTGCATTTTTTCTTCGACCCAGCTGGCAGTCCCGTCGGGCGAAGAGTCATCGACGACGAGAATATCCGCATCGGGCGCAAACTCAACGATTTGCGATGTTAAGATCGGCAAATTTTCGCGTTCGTTGTATGTTGCCAAGGCAATTAAAAAACGATATTTTTGCGGCATGACAATGTTGTTTCTATTTTCCTCGCACAAAGGCACAATGGACACAAAGTATTTTGCTCGGTCAGGTTTAGATTTCCTTATGAACTTTGTGCCTTCGTGTGAAAAAATCAATTTGTTCCGTATTCCGGCGCAAGCCGATTACGCACCGGAACTTTTTAGATGGGCGGCCAGTTTCCCATCCTGTTGCTGGATGTGCGAGATCAGCCAATCCGCGACGTTGCGGACAATTTTGTTGATGAGCGTCGGGGTAGGGCCTGTTTGCTTCAGTTCGGCAGACAATTCCATAATAACCTTGACGAAGTCCGCATGCAGGCCGCGGTGGTTGTTGTAATCGGGATAGTTCGATTGTTGCTGCAAGGCTTCTTCTTCGCTAAAATGTCTTTTGGTGTAAGAAACCAGGTAATCCACGGTGGGAGTGATTTTGTCTGCGGCTTGCCCTTGCTGACAAGCGGTCAGCAATTTATCGACAACGGAGACTAATTCTTTGTGTTGCGAGTCAATGACGGGATGGCCTGTTTCGAGAGCGGAAGTCCATGTAATCGGCATTTTGTTATTCCTATCGGTGTAAGTACGGCAGGTGCCATTATAGGCGAGCCGGTGTGCGATTGCAAGAGGGCGTTGCCGGTCGCTTTTCCCAAAAACTGCCGTTGACGCAAGGCCGAACATTCACTAGACTCCGCTCTGCCAAGTCTTGACTCCATCCGCCACTATCATGCTCCGCCGCGCTGCCGCTGTCTGCACCATCTTGCTCCTTGCATCCAACTCCGCTACCGCTCAACTCGGTCGCATGCTCGATGAAGCCCCCTCAAGACACTACATCAACATCACTCTTCCCGCTTTCTACCAAGGCGACTTCAACGATACCCTCAACTACCTCAATAACGACCTCCGTAATGCCGTCAAAATCCCTCTACGCGACCAAGGAACCTTTCTTTGGCTTGATTCTATGTGTTATTGGGCCCTACAAGGCGAATGTCATTTCCAGATGGCACGATACGACGACGCCCTCCGCTCGTTCAATACCGCCCTGCAAATCTATTTCGAGCAATCCGATTGGCTCCGCTCCATCACGACAACCGTCCAGCCCAGTATGGAACCGCGCACGCCGCTGCCCTGGGGGCAATCCACCCGAGCGGGAAACGTCGGCAATTTCAGTAATTGCCGATTCCAAATGTCCCACGAGCATCTACGCGTCGTGCCCGCCGGAGAAGGCAACATCGGTTTAGCAGCCCAGCGGACGCTATCAACCGTTCATGCCGACCACATTATCCAGTGTCTCGCGTTGACCATCCGCCGCCGAGCGGAAATTTTGGGCAGTCTCTCCAAATACGATCCCGATACCCAACGACTCGCTCAAATTCTCGCCGCCAGGCCCCATTTGCCGAATCACTTTGCCGGTACTTGGGTCGATGTTCTTCACGGCCTGGCCCTTTCCGCACTGGGCGACAACATCTCCGCCGAAACGCATCTTTCCCGGGGATTGTTGATGATGAACGCATTCGACCATCATTTAACGCCCGTCGCATTGAACGAACTCGGCAACCTCGCAATCCGCAACGGCAACGCCGAAGCCGCCCGAATGTATTATCTGGAAGCATCCTATTCCGCCTATCAGATGGGCGATCCGGTCTTGCTCGGCGAAACATTCCGCAATATGGCCAATGCACACCGCCTGATTCAAAAATCCCAACCGTTCCCGCCGATTGTCGATGCGTCCAATTATCTCCGCTCGCAACGCAATGTCAGTCCGATGACGCTGATTCCCGTCTTGCACGAAGAAGCGGAATACTATATCACCCTGCGGCGTCTGCCCGAAGCCGCAACGGTCAACAATCTTTCCGCCAGCGTCATGCGGAGTACCCGAAACGGCGTGCTCTTCAATACCGCTCACGGAGCACGATACAATTACCTCGCCGCAATGATCGTCTATGCCGGTATCTACAGCGATCTGCTTGCCGGTCGAAATGTTCCCGACCGTGTGCTTGCATCCGGCAACACGCATTTAGAAAATTCGCTCGGTTTTCTGCGTTGGGGAACGCCCCGACTCTATCAACTCAATAAACTCGAAGAGTTTTTTCACAGCGGAATGATTACCGTTCGGGGACCGATCACCGAGCGAGTTGCCGACGAGTTGTATGATGAACTCCTTCGGGAATCCAGCGAACTGGATTGGGCTTTGCATCCGATGGATAGTTTTGCGGCCTTGGTTGCAACGCCGCCCGGTGCCTACGAACGCTGGTTTGCCGTCGCTTTACAGCGAGGCAACCGCGATAAAGCGTTTGACATTTCGGAACGAGCCCGGCATGCCCGATTTTTCGCGAATTTACCCCTTGCGGAATCCCGGTTGATGGCATTTCGCCTATTGTTTGAAAGCGATGAGGGAACCCTGACGCCGGAAATGCTGCTCCAGCGTCAAACGCTTTCGCTGGAATTCCCTGATTTTAGCCAACTGTCGGATAACGTCCGAAATATCCGTCGGCAACTGGTTAACATCCCGATTGTTCCGCAGAATCCCGATCAATTAGCAAGCCAACGGGCCTTGTTTGCCGACCTTGAACGGCATAGTCTCGTACAGGAATCGGCCCTGCGTATGATGGCACTGTCCCGAACGCGCGTTCCGGCGATGTTCCCGCCGACGATGCCGTTGGAGCAAATCCGCAGGGAGTTGCCGGAAAATACGGCAATGTTAACTTTTACCGAATCGCTCGGTCTGGTTTTTGGTTTCCTGATTGACCGGCAAAGTATGACGGTTTGGCAGGTTCAAGCGGAAAGTCCTCGGGATAAGCCGTTGCATACCTTGATTACGGATTATCTGCGAGATCTGGGCAATGCAGCACCCGGCCAAGCGGTTGGAACTCGGGAATTAGAGCAGGCCGACGGAAAATGGAAGGAATCGGGAGCCGAACTCTTGCGGCGGTTGCTGGGAAATCAAATGCGACCGGGCAATTTTACCGAACTTGTCATCGTCCCGACCGGCCCGCTTTGGTATGTGCCCTTTGAAGCAATGTCGGTCCCGTCGGGCGATCAACTCCGCCCGCTCCTCACGGCGGGCCAGACTCCGCTGTCAATCCGGTATGCTCCGACGGCGGCATTGGGTGTTCCGAATCAACCATCCTGGAGAAGTGCAACGGCGGAAACGTTGATCATCTGCGGGAAACTAACGCCGCGTGATGCGATTGATGTATCGTTGGATGCGGTCAATCGGTTTTCGCAGGCGGGCATTCGGAACGTGTCGGTACTCCGAACAGATGAGCGAAATGCTCCGCTGCCCGCTTCGCCGTCGGCGTTTGCGTCGCAAATCCAGCAACTGGTCGTGTTGGATGATATACCGATGGCTGCACCGCTCGGTTGGTCGCCGTTTACGACGCGTTCGCGGGTTCCGATTGCAAGTTGGCTGACATTGCCTTGGGGCGGCCCGAGATTGGTTGTTTTGCCGGCGTTTCATACGGCGGCGGAAAATTCGTTGCGGACGGGCGTGCAGAATGGGGATGATTTGTTTCTGTTGGCAATGTTATTGGAGGCGAGCGGGGCGAGATCGATATTGATCAGTCGTTGGCGGACGGGTGGTCGGGCATCGTATGATTTGGTGGAGCAATTTTTGGCGCAGTTGTCGCAGCGCCCTGCGGTGGAGGCTTGGCGTCAGGCGATATTGGAGGTTGGCAGTGAGCCGATTAACCTTGACGAGGAGCCGCGGGTTCGTCGGGATGCGAATATGGAGTCCGTGCCGATTGCGAATCATCCATTTTTTTGGGGTGCGTTCATGCTGATCGACCGCGGCGAACGACCGGAGTGATACGCTCCAACGGCTGCGACGGCTTGACAACCTCGCCGCAATCAGGGAAAATCAACACGTACACACCAACAGCACTGCTCGACACCTCTCGACACCTTTTTTATTTTATATGGGATTCAAACAACGCCTCAGCGGCGTGCTTTTGCCGATTTCCTCTCTGCCGGGCTCGCCACTCTGCGGTTCGCTCGGGGAAGATGCGCGGCGTTTTGTCCATTTCCTAAACCGTGCCGGCCAAAAAGCCTGGCAAGTCCTGCCCGTCAATCCCATCGACGATTGCTATTCCCCCTACGCCAGCATCTCAACCTTTGCTGGCGATCCCGTTTATATCGAACTCGAAGACCTCGTCCAATCCGGCCTCCTCAAACCGAACGACCTCGACGGCATCCCGCAAGGCCCCATTTCGCAAGCCGCATTTCACGCCGCTCGGGACATTAAAATGCCGCGTTTCCATAAAGCCTTCGATGCCTTCCGACGCAGCCGAGGAACAAAATATCACGACGCCTTTGAACGCTTCGTCAGCGAATCGCCCTGGGTCGGTCCCCATGCCGCCTTCTGCGCCTTGAGCGAAAAATACCAAACCGTCGATTGGACGCTTTGGCCCGACGAAGGTCTCAAACATGCCGACCAAGATGCACTGAAACGGGCATTTTCCGATCCTGCACTCGAAACGGCCGCCGCATTTCACACTTTTTTGCAGGTTTTGTTCGACGTCCAATGGAACGAGTTGCATGATTATTGCCGACAGCACGGCATCGCCCTCGTCGGCGACATTCCGATTTACGTCTCCAAAAACAGCGTCGATACCTGGGCGAATCGGTCGTTGTTCCAACTCGATGCCGACGGGAATATGACGCGAGTCGCCGGAGTGCCCGCCGATAGTTTCAATCCCGACGGGCAACGCTGGAATGCTCCGCTGTTCGATTGGGATGTCCACAAAGCCGACGGATATTCTTGGTGGATGCACCGAATCGGCTGTTCGCTTGCCCGATTCGATATGCTTCGGCTTGATCACTTCATCGGATTTTACAATTATTTCAGTATGCCGCCGCAGCACGATGCGGATGATCCGGGTTCGTGGCTGCCGGGGCCTGCCGATGACTTTTTCGAGGCCCTCCTGCGGCAGTTTCCCGATGCTCCGTTGATTGCGGAAGACCTCGGCGTGATGAATACCGGCGTGCATGAACTTCGGGATCGGTTTGAATTTCCTGGTATTGTCGTTTTTCAATTTCAATTTGATTATCAGCGGAATACGGATGCGGCGGCGGAGTGGCGGGAAAACTCGCTCGTTTGTACGGGAACGCACGATACGGACACGCTTTCGGCGTGGTTTGACGGCGTTTTGGCCGACCGGAAACGCCCGGAGCCTTTTTGGAATGTCGAATTTTTGCTGGAATTGATTAAGCAGTCGATTCCGCCGGACTGTCCGGTCAATCGGGAGACGGTATTATGGGGAATCATCCGCAAGGTGTTGAGTTCTCCGGGAAATGTGGCGATATTCCCGATGCAGGATTTATTGGGCCTTCCGACGTCGGCTCGGATGAATTTTCCGGGCCACGCGGATGGGAATTGGGTATGGCGTCTTGACGGAACGGCATTGACGGACGAGTTGGCGGGCCGTTTACGGGGCTGGACGGAGGAATTTGGGCGGTAATTTGATTGCGGGATTGTGTAAAGGCAGCACGATTGGCTCTGAACCAATTAGTCGGGGTTCGAATCCCTGTCCCGCAAGTTCTTTTATGCGAAAGCCGGAGTGCCGAAAAGTAGCCCCCCGGTCATTCGGCCCCAGTCATTCGGTGTGAACTAAATGTTACCGGCCGGCCGGTCTCGCCGCTCCGCCGCCAATCGTTCCCGTCGTTCCAGCCGGTCTTGCCGCACCGCCGACACCCCCGCCGCCGCCGATTGCTCCACCACCCGGCCCCTGCTGCCGCGCTCCGCCAAACGTTCCCGCTCCTGCTCCACCTCCAAACGTTCCGCCGCCAATTCCGCCAACCGCTCCGCCTCCAATCCCGCCAGGACGCGCTCCACCCATCATATTCATGAACGGATTGGCCGCCCCACCACCAAACGTCCCAGCACCAGGCTGACGTTGCTGACCGCCCATTCCGCCAACTCCAAAATTGCCGCCGAAATTGCCGCCCATCCCGCCAGCACCAAAATTACCCATCCCGCCCTGTGCCGCACGATTGGTCGTAATCGTTGCCGAAGGACCAAGCATATTGGAAAGCGATTGTTGCACAAAAGTCGGCGTTACATTGATCAACCGCTGATTCACCATCACCGTCTCTTGCTGGCCAGCCGCCTCATCCACCGTTCGCACAAATTCAGCAACTTCCAAATACAACGCCTCCGTGGATGTTACAATCAGCGAATTCGTGTTAGTGTCAATCGCAAGCGTCATCGGCTGTTCCTGCTCCCGGGGCGTTCCCGCACCGGCTCCGCCGCGGCCAGCGCGTTCGCCGCCTTGTCCCTGCCCCTGCATCGCCGCCGCCATCGCCTGCTGGAACGCCTGCATTCCCGCAGCGGGCCCGCCCGGCATTCCCTGTATCTGAACATTCGGCTGCTGTCCACGCCCCTGAGCCTGACCACCTTGAGCTCCGGTTCGATTCATTCGATTGGCGAAAACCCTTTCAACCAATGTTTGGGCCTCCGACGCTCGCAAATAATTCAGTTTTATCATCCGAGCACTCGGACGAATCATAATATCGTCCCGACTGGGCTGATCCAATATCTTAAGCAGCCGCTCAATCGTTTTATGGTCGACCAGATTCGCTTGAATCCAAAGCGAATTCAAGCGTTCATTGGCCGAAATCGTTACCGTTCCGGTCTTTTCGATGGCGTTTCCGCCTTGCGGAGTGAACATTTCAAAAAGTTCGGGCTGTTGCCAATCCGGCAGGTCCACCGAAGCAATTCCGCTGACGCCGTGTCCCGCCGGCGTCGTTCCCAGCAGGCTATTCAATTCCGATGCAACGACAGCCGCCGTCGAATTGGTCAGGTAATACTCCCGCATTTCCAATTTCCCCAGCACGGCCTCATCGGAAAGCATTCGGATAAGTTCTTCGACCTTGGCCAAGGCTTCGGGATCGTCCGAGGAAAGCACAATCCCGCCCGGCGTTACGGTGATATTGACGGCCGGTTCAAGCACTTGAGCGAGAATCGGCTGCTCGGCAATTCGGTGCAATCGGGTCGTCCATATCGCGTCCGTATCCGGCAATTCTTTCTCGAACAGCAGGTCAATCATCTCATCGACGGCCGGTTCGGATGTTAGCGGTTGGGGCGTTGGTTCTTGGACGGGCAACACGATGTTAACATTCGGCCCGAGTGCTGGAAGCATCGTTTGCAACTGTTCCATCACGAGCGATGTTGCCGTCGGGGAAAGCGGAATCGCCCGCGTCGTCGCAAGGTTTGCCGCTGGATGCGATCCATCTTCGCCCAGTCGGGCAAGCAGAGCCCGAATTTCCGTAATCTGCGAAAGCGTCCCGCGAACGATGATTTGCCGAGCCATCGTATCGGGTTCAACAGTCGGCGGTTGGATTGCATTCTGAGCAACCTGTTGCTGCCGATTCCCGCCGCCGCCTCCGCCGCCCTCGCCCCGACCACCGGTCGGCGCTGCTGCCGTCTGCGGAGATGAAGTTGCATAAAACCGCCGAACGGTATCGACGGCTGTTACGGGACTCATCCGCCGGAGCGGAATAATGTCGATTTGCGGAGCGTTCAGTTGCATTTGCCGAATCGTTTCGCGAACGGTCGCGTGAACACCGGGCCGGGCTCGCAGAAGAATTGCGTTCGTTCGGGGATCAAGCGAAAGCCGGGCGTCGGGACTGCCAACCAAAAGCGTTTGCAGGACGGAAAATACCGTCGTTGGGTCGGCAAAACCGACGTCATACGTCTCAAATTGCGGATCGCCAGCCATAAAGGGGTCGTCAAGACCGAAAGAGGAGTCGATTCGGCGAATCGTATCGCCTGCGCGTTGAATCATATCGCCGCGACCGGAAAGCAGGATGCGTTTCCCGGTGGAATCGACTGCCGCACGAAGGGAGGTTTCCGTCGGTTCGATGGCCAAAAGCGTCCGCATAATTTGCAGGGCTTCTTCGGCGGCGATGTTTCGGACTTCGACCATGTGAATCGAGCCGGATACAATGCTGTTGGGATCGTCAATTCGTTGGATGATCCCGCGAATTGCACGGAGCGTGCCGCCAGTTTCCGTAACAACGATTTGCTGCGAACGGGGCATCGCAACGATGCTTCCCTGCGGGCCGAGCAATCGCTCGATTTCGGCTTGGATAATTTCCGGCGTCGTTTGGTTCAGATTGAACACGACCCGGCATATTTCGTACAGTCCGCGGTTGTCGAGTTCGTCCGGCGAGATGGGTTCAAGCAGGTTGGCGGGAATCCCGTCGGGCAAATACAGGACGAAGAGCATATTTCCGCGGCGGACGAGCGAATAGTCCTTAAATTGCAGATTTTGATTGAGTATGTCCAGGCCTTGGGTCGGCGTGTAATGCTGGAAATCGGTCAAATTGAGCGTGCCGGTTGGCATCCGATCGGCTTGCAGGGACAAGGCGGCTTGGTCGGCGAACCATTCAATCACGTCTCGCCAGGGGGCAGAGCGGAAGGAGAAGCGGATGGTTTCGGCGGGAGTTTCTCGGGGCTCGAAGGCGGGCCTAGGCGGCACGGGTGGGCCGAACTGACCTTGGGGACCTCCGGGCGGCGGTACGCCGGGTCGGCCTGGCGGGCCTTGCATATCTCGGTTTGGCCGGTATTCCCCCTGCGGATTATTTTGCGGTTCCATTCCGGGCGATTGCCGTCGCTGTCCTCGGGGGCCACCTTGCGGCGGAGCGGAATCCTGGGCGAGCAAATCCTGGCTGGGAGCGGAGTTGTTCTGCAATTCGGTTTCTGTATCCCCGGCGGCGAACGGCATAAGGGTCAGCAGACTCACTGCGGTCAGTCCGATGAAGTATTTCAGGCAGACATTTTGTTGGCTGATTTTCGGCATATTTAGATTCCTCCGCGATACGGGCGCATTCTTTACCTAGACGTATAAACCGCTATTGTACCATTTCGGACTGCGAAATGTGGAAGGGAGAGCAAAAAACGGGAAAGTCCCGAAAAAATCTCCGCAAATCTACCGGTTATAGAGCATTTCCCGAATTGGAGAGGGCTCGCTCACGTCATTCCGGAGCATCGCCTTCGAGTTGCTCACCCTCCGGGAAATTGAAATCATCCAGTTCATCCTGCACATCAACCGGAACGGGCGCAACCCGCGGAGCGACGGCTCCCGGCGGCGGCGGACGCCAACGCTGTTCCGGGTTCCACGGCGACATCACTCGGTAAGGAGCCGTCGGCACGAGTTCCTTAATGTGTTCGGCATGGGCTGCGAAATCAAACATTTCAACACCTTCGTCTTCCGCAGAACGCCCGCTGTTTCTTATGGCCGTTTCGGCATCGGTCGCAACCCTTTCGAGATCATCCGGCTGCCAAGGAACGGCTTGCCCAAAGAAACCAAGTCCATGCATCACAAGCCCGATCGTAACGATGACGACGGCGGCGACGGCAATTTTTTCGCCGTGCCAGACGAAAAAATGCTGCACTCCCCCTCCGCCGCTTTTAGTCTTTTTTTTCTTGGTACTTTTTGACGCTTCCATAGCATTTGCCGTAATCGTAAACTGCACTCGTTCGGGATTGTACCATACGGACTGCTCAAACGCAAGCCGCAGACGCAACACCTTTGCGGACGGCTATCCCAACCGCATCAAATCCTCATAATCCTCGACGGTCCCGTTGGCAAAACAACAGTCGATGATACGCCGACCCAATGAATCCAGGTCCGGTTTCAAGTATTGCTGGAGTTCACTATGGAAAAACTCCGTGAGAATTCTCGCTCCCGCATCATACCCACCAATGCCGACTTCCGGCTGCTCATCCACCCGAAGAAATACCGGCGGAAGCATCACACTCTCCACCTGCATCGTCTTCAATGTATACCCCAGCAAGGGACATCGCGATACTTTGAGTCGATCCGCCGGCAGTTCCGCCGTGCCCCGGCGGCCGAGATACTCCCGAGCAATCCACTGCGGCATGAAACTGACTTTCCACGCACCCACATGCTGGTTCGGCGTCAATGTATAGCGGACTTTCGGCGTATTTCGCATCTGACGCAAGAGCACATTCGCGTGGTCAACCATACAGCCGGTCGCAAACGGCCAATACGACCCGACGCCTTCGCTGGTCAAGCCTGCCGTATCCGTAATACTCGGATTGGCATGCCCCCGAGGAGCAACGAGCCGCCAAATCCAGGCTAATGCCGGTGGCAAAAAATGCAAATATCCGACGATCCCATACGTCGGATTCTCCGCCGTACAGGGCGGCGTGCGGATTCCAAAGTTTCGGATCATCACGTTGACCGGATTGTTGACGACATTGGGCATCAAGCGTCTCGGCAAGACAACCCGAGGATTCGGGCAACGCACGCCGGGCGAATCCTCGATGTGATCCCAAATCAAGCAGGTCGAGCCCGGCACCGCATCGAGACTCAAAAACAGGAGCGGCTCCGCCGGATGCACCGTCAAGCCTTCCAAATGCGGGTCGGTGCCGTATTGCGAGATATGGTCAACGCGGACAAACCAAGCCTGTTCGGCATCTTGGACGGTCAGATACCCGCCGGCAGTCGAATCGTTGAGCGACATTGCCATATCATCCGTTACCGGCTGCAAAGCACACATTTGGCTGAACGCCAGGGTGCGTTCTTCGCCTGTAAGAACATTTTTACCGAGCCGAATTCGCCCGTCTGCTTGAAGATGGGCATATTCAAGCATTTCGCTCTTACCCGACCCGCTCGCGCCTTCGTGCATGATGGTCGTTACATTATCGTACGGCGTAACAACTTGCACGGTGGCACCGTGAAGTGTCGGCAGCGATTGTTCATCATCGCCGTCGATATTGAGCAAAACGCCGTAGACGCCTTTTTTCGCGCTGGGGCCGGGATAAAGATTGTAGGAAAAAATCTCGTGAATCCCTTCCATTCGGTTATGCACAACGACTTGCTGCCCGTCGAAATGGGTATGCCGAAACGGCGGAGCAAGGTAAATGATTGCATTGACGAGGAAATTATGGGGAATTGCTTCCGGGGAGAGCAATCCCTGCAAATCGGCAAGGGCCCCGAGGAAAAAACCGGCATTGGCGGGTGCGATCAGCATACCGCCGTGCCCGCTGTCTTCGGAATAGCCGCCGAGAATGAATGTTGTAACGCAGAGGTCTTGCCCTTTGAGCCAGTTGAACGTATCGTTGCGTAGAGGCTCAAAGGGAAAGCCGAACCGGTCGTCAAAGGAGCGTTTATCGGTGGGGAGTTTATCTCCGATGACCATACAATCGGGATCGCGTCGCCGCATCACGGGTTCGGTGTAGTTGACGGCGAGCCCGTTTTTGCATCGGGCGACAGTTGCTTCGGTATAGGGACCTCTTTCGGGAATGTCGTAAACGACTTCAAAGATGCTGGCGTCGGAATCGCCCATTGCTTTTCGGAGGACGTCGTTTCGGTCTCGTGGGAAAGTGACGGATTTCGCTTGTTCTAGGACGGAAAAAATATCAGCAGGGAGCCGCAAATTGCTCCAATCATCGACAATGTTAATAGTTCGCATGGCGTTAAATTGTACCATACTTACCGATTTTTACAATGCCGTTTTCGCTCCCCATAGTGCGGGCGCGTGAGCACTTACGCCCCGCTCGCCTGGATTTCGGCGTACGCCGGAATGACGATTTTGAGGCTTTCCGAACAAGTCCATTGAAACAATGAGCACAAAGGGTTACAATACACTGGAATCCATGGCAGAACCACGTATTATCATCACCCTGGACGGACGGGGAAGCCGACAATATCGTCCCAGCGAAACGCTTGCCGGTAGTTATCGGCTCGATTCGATGAGCGGCGATGATGTTCGCAGCGTCGAATGCTCCATTCTTTGGTACACGACCGGCAAAGGGAGCGATGATTTCGGCGTTTATGCTTTTTGGCGATACTCGATTGCCGACGGCGATTGGATTGATCCCCGTACGCCCGGCCGATTTAGTACCATTTTGCCGAAAGCACCGCTGTCTTATACCGGGATGATTGTCAAAATCCATTGGACGATCCGGGTTCGCGTTTTTCTTGCAGACGGCCGGGAAATTGTCGAAGATTTCTCATTTCGCCTCGGCTCGCTGCCCGATGTTCGCGTTGTGAAGCCCGCGTAGAGCATTCCCGCGTCTACAGTCCCGTTAACGCCTGCAAAAACTCGACTCGATTCGGATGCGTGGACAAACTTTCGCCGACCAAAAACGCCTGAATTCCCATCGACATCAGGGTTTCAATATCGCTCCGCTCCTTGATTCCGCTGGCCGCAACGACCGTCTGTCCGCTCGAAAATCGGGAACGGTAACGCTGCGAACGCTCAAGGTCGATACTCATTGTCCGCAAATTGCGGTGATTGATGCCAATCAGCGGAAAGTAAAACGGCTCGATTTTGTCGATGTCTTCCTCGTCAAACACTTCGACCAACACGTCAAGTCCCAACTCGGTCGCGAGGCCGTGCAGGTCGACAAGTTGCTGCGGCTCCAAGCATCGGGCAATCAGCAACATCGCATCGGCATGGACGGCACATTCCCAAACTTGGTCTTCCAAAACGATAAAATCTTTTTGCAAGACCGGTAAAGAGCACGCATTTCGTGCGGCGGTCAAATCGTCGAAGGAGCCAAAGAAGTAATGCGGCTCCGTCAGCACGGACAGGCAGGCCGCGTGGCCGAGTGCGTATTGCCCCGCAAATGTTGCGGGTTCCAAGTCGGGCGCAAACAATCCTTTTGCGGGACTTCCGCGTTTGATTTCGGCAATGATTGCCGGACGGCCCCGATTTTGCCGGAGGGCGTCGTGAAATGGCCGAAAATCGGAGCGATCGCGATGTTTGGCTTTCAAGTCCGCTTGATCAATGTTTTTCGCTTCGACGTCCTTAATTCTGCGGGAGATGATTTCGGAGAGTATGTCGGTCATGGTTCAATGTCGTAGCAATTATTCCGTATTTTAATGAAAGCAAGGCCGGAATACAATCTGTGCCTCTTGTGGTATCGCCAAGCAAAGCTTGGTTTCACTTGTAGAATGAAAAGTTTCTACCATGTAGTTGTTTGTTTGACATGTAGCCTCTTGACGGCATCGAAGAGCGATTTTCGGTGTTGGGATTCAAGCAG
>WRKP01000037.1 GCA_009778035.1 Planctomycetaceae bacterium | reverse complement strand
GTCGAGTCGATCTCGCAAGAAGGCAAACGAGTAAACTACCACTACAATGCCTCCGGCATGCGAACGGCAACGCAGTTGTTTTCACAAGGGAACGAAGTTGTAACTACTACGCAAGCTTACGACGGGCTGGGAAGATTGACGCAAATCAAGCACGGCGACATTGCACAGTACGATTATGCTTGGGACATTGCCAATCGCATCACTGCGATGAACGATGCCAAGTATAATTATGATAACACATCACAACTTATATCGGCAGAATACGAAACATTGCCAGAAGAATTATACGACTACGATGCCAACGGCAATCGTAAATCATACGAAACCGGCAAGAACAATCAACTACTTTCAGATGGCATATTCGATTACTCTTACGACGATGAAGGCAATCGAATTTCCAAAGTGTCCAAGGACTCCAAAACGGAGTATTTCTGGGATCACCGAAATCGCCTTGTCAGGGTACTTGACAACGGCAAATCGGTCGAGTATAATTACGACCATCAGAATCGGCTGGTGCGCCGGAACGACGAATTGTTCCTCCACGACGCCTGGCAAATTGCTTGTTCATTGCGAAATGGTAAAATCGAGCGCCGCTACCTTTGGGGAGCGACGCAAGACGAACTCCTGGCAATGGATGATGCGTGGACGTTGCGTGATCACCTTAACACGGTACGAAATGTTATTGACATGAACGGCAAAACCATTTCACATTTGGAATACGATGCCTTCGGCAAGTTGATTTCATCAACGGGCGAAAAGTTGCCGTTCCGCTATACCGGCAAAATGTTCGACGACACAACCGGCTTGCAGTGGAATATCAATCGCTGGTATGATCCAAATGTCGGAAGATGGATTTCCGAGGATCCCATCGGGTTTGAGGGAAAAGATAAAAACCTTTATCGCTACGCTAGAAATATGCCACTTGTTTTTACGGATGTTACTGGTTTGATGACTAATCAAGAACGATGTGATGCATATATCAAAAGATGGGGTATTCCCGACAATACTGCTGGCTTCGTATTGTGTTATTATGATTTGTTTCAGAAACGACTGGTATCTTGTGTCAACACTGATTGGCTAAATGATACTTTTTCTGACAAAACCGCTCGTGACATTGCAGAGGAGTGCGTCATGACGCATGAAAATTTCCATATTAATAATCAGGATAAGTGGCGACCCGTGTTATTGTTTTTCCTTTTATTGTGCCACTCGTCGAAATGTTTTGCTTATATTGCAATCATACATATTAACAAGGATTTTGCTATGAGTTACAGATACCGAAATGTCATAATAGGCGTTGCTTTTATTGCTGTTTTGATTGTTTTTTCCAGTGCATTTTGGCAGAAACAAGAAAAAATTGAAGCGGTACAGGGGTGGGATACAAATGTGACGGAGAGCACGTACGTCGTTTGGTTTGATCGCATTACAACAGAAATGAAGCCGAGTGCTTGCCGTGTTACGGTTGTATCACATATAACGACAAGTAAGTTATATTTTTGGCATAAAAAGTTCTTTTTAGTGAACACACGAAGAGTTTATGTTGTATAATGTGTTAAAGTTTTACACTAATAACAATCAGGATAATAATTATGCCTAAAAAAGCAAAAACGGGCAAACGGGGATTTTCGGCAGCGGACAAGGCGGAAGCAATGCGACTGATTTACGAAGAAAAGTGGACGGCAAAGGATGTTGCGTTACACTTTAACTGTTCTGCTAATGCGGTACAGAACTGGAAGACACAACACAAAAAAGCGAAACCAGCCGTATTTGAGGAGTTTGAAAAGGATGAGTATGACGCAGAACAAGATATGGTGCCGGTTAAAACGGTAAAACCAGTGCCGCATGTTTCGTTCGATGCGTTCGTACGGGCATACTGGAAAGAGCGTGCCGTCGATGTGTTATTGATGGAGCATGCAGTGAGTGCGGAAGTTACCAAATATGTGAACGAAGCATTGCGTTATGCGTATGACCGATTTTACAAGTAGTGGTTTCATTTTGCGAATCGAAATAAACTTGACCGGAAAGCCGCTCTAACCATAAATGGCCGGAGCGGCATTGCCGTCGGTATTTGGATGAGGACTTTGATGTAGTAGGATAAAGGCATCCATGCTGCAGGGTATAATTTAACTATGTCGACGTTCCGCGGCAACCGATGCCCAACGCGAACGATACTGCGGACGCTCTATCCGCAATGCCCGCCACTCCGTTCCGTCATGACGACGCAATACATCATTCGGCAAAATCAATGATGAATCATAACCATTCGGCCAAATCTCATGCGGCGGAATGTAAAACGTCATCCGCTGAACCGTTCGACCCGATTCCACCGTCCGAACCAACGCACTACGCCGTACCGGAATGTTTGACCCCAAGAAAACAAAGACCCCATCGACTTGGCTAAAATGCTCAATACGCTCCATCGGCTCCGCCAAACTGTACGTCTCGCAAACCAGTTGCCAAATGTCTATCAACGGCGAAAAATTGACCTCGAGAACCGTCCAAACGGTATTGCCGAATTCGTGAATTTCGTCGCCGGGTAACGGCTGCGGCAGTTCCGCCGAAACGGGAAGATACCAATGCGCATAGTTGACCGGGACGGGCGAAGCGATGACCTGCGAATATCGGCGATGCCGATACCGACGGGGGAGTGCCTGCGAAATTTCGAGCATCTGTCCGTCGAGATGCCGCCAATAGCGGATGGATTGCGTGTTGTCGAGCATGGGGAAGGAGTCAGGAGAAAGGAGTTAGGAGTCAGGAGGCAGGAGTTGGGAGTATATTTCAAGTTGGGAATCGTTTCCGTCATCCCGGCGCAAGCCGGGAACCAGTCGAGAGGCTGTTCCTCTGGGTTCCGGCTTTCGCCGGAATGACAATGTATGTGCCGGAATGACGATTTTTTGTTCATCGCAACACGTGCGATGCGGCGAACCGATGATTAACGGCAAATCGTAATTTCTTCGATGCCGGATTCGCATCGGGCAATCTGCTGATCGCACCACGCAACGGTTTCTCGAAGTTGTTTCAAGTAATCCGACCATTGGATGGCCTGTCCGTCAATGTTGTACGTAGGTTTCGGCTGGGCCGTCAATTCGGCAATCAAATGCAACGTCTGGGTTTTGATGGTTTGGTACATGGGATTAAGGAGTTAAGGGTTAGGAGGCAGGAGTTAGAAGACAGGAGTCAGGAGTATATTTCAAGTTGGGAATCGTTTCCGTCATTCCGGCGCAAGCCGGAATCCAGTCGAGAAGCAGTCCTTCTGGGTTCCGGCTTTCGCCGGAATGACGATCGCTTTCGCCGGAACGACGGCTCGGAAACTCCTGCTCCTATCCATCGCAGCGAACGACATACCGCGGGTCAAGCACTGCCGGTACGCCACGCTCCGATGCCTTGAAACGAACCACGACATCCTGCGTAAAGTCCGCTTCGCTGCCGCTGACCGACTGCGCTACCGTAATCGGCCAATTCTCCATATACGCAAACGCCTTGCGGAAGTTGCCGATGTACCACGTCTTGTGCGCATTAGGGGCCTGTTGAGGACTCGCCTGCTTAAGCAGTTCATGGGCAAGCCGACTCGATGCCAATCGGTATTTCGCAAAGGGATTACGCAATACCGTATTCGAATCGTATGAAATCGGCGTCGCATTAAACAAACGGTGTGCCAAATGACGCTTTTGCGGCATGACAAGCACCGCATTCGGCTCGATCAAAATTGGCCGGTTCGAGATCGAGTCCGTCATATCGCCGAAAAGGTTTTCCGCCTTTTCAATGCTTTCCCAATCGGTCAGTTCATTGTCGGAAAGCCGATTCTTCCACGGAGCCGAAAAGTTTTCCGCCGGAAAATAGGTGCTATACGGCACGCCATTTTGCTTGTACGAATCTTCAAGGCCGAGAACCATTTTGAGAATGCGATTTTCCTTGTTCATCGCGAGGATTTCGCCGACTTCCGCAGCACGCTCCAAAAGATGATGCGTTTGGTCAAAGAATACCGCTTCTTTGGTAATCGGAATGATCAATCCGTGCTTTGCCGTTTTGGGCGTTTCGATGTAATCGGCATGCATTGACGCTTCCGGGTAAGGATCGCCGGGCGCGACTGCAAGATTGCCGTCGGCAACGCTTCCGAAGCCGTGAATTCGTTCGCCGTCGAGCCGCGTCGGGATCGTGCGAACCAATTTGGAAGCCGCAAAGACTTCTTGATTATACGCTTCTTTGATTTTGGTGTCAATGACGGCACCGACCGTGTTGACGAATTGGATACCGGCATTTTCCGTCAGGAGTTCGATATGTTCGAGTTGCGTCATGCCGCCGGGCATAAAACTTTCGGCCAAATCGCGGATGCTGAAGTCATCCGGATTGAGGTCGCCTTGTTTCAGGGCTTCGGTCAGGTGTTGTGCGGTGCGATCGGCACCGTCCAGTTCGATTCTTCTACGTAATTCGCGTGTGTTGATGGTCATGGTTAAGTTTAGGGGTAAGGGGTGAGGGGTAAGGAGGCAGGAGGCAGAAGGCAGGAGTTGGGAGTAAGGAGTTAGGAGCGAAACATTCTGACTCCTAACTCCTGACTCCTAACTCCTTTTCATCGCGGCGGCGAACGCTTTGCTGTCGAATGCCGATTCCGTGATGATTTGTTCGCGACTCTGCGGACGCACTTCCCGAAGACGCTCCGCAATCAATCGCTCGACTTGTTCCAGCGTAACGGCATTCGCCTGCGACGCGTCCGCGATGGATTCAAACAATCCCTGCGTCGTCGCGGGATCAGCAACGAGATCAACACTCCGCACCGAAACGATTTTTTCGATCAGGGCCGTCGTATGTTGCCGTTTCACGACGGCTTCGACGTTGTGCGAAAATCCGACGTTTTCCGGGGAGTGTTCGGCATCCCAAAGGAGTTGTTCCGCGATTGAATGTTTGGGATTGAACCAAAAATCGGCGAAGAGCCCTTCGTTTTCCCGAAGATGGACGTTTCGGATCATCCCGAATCGTGCGTGGTAACTTCGCGGTTTTCGGGGATCGCCCTCGGGATGGTCGAGGTTGACTTTGGAGTTTTCGTAAAGCGGGATGGCTTGCCGGAGCGTTTCATTGGGATAATGCCGTCCGTTTCGGCTATTGCATCCGATGATTTTGACACCGAAGATGATACCGGCATCTCGATCGACCTGCACATTATCGGAGTGGACGGTTTCGTAAAGGAATTCAGTCATAGTTCGTATGAATGTTGAAAGATGCCGATACTGTATCACACCGGCGGTTCGCCGGCGTGAGAAGATTGTTTGATGGATGTTCAATCGCTATAATGGAGCGGATGAAAACGTTGCCCTTTGACCGCGATTTTGTCGAAAAAGTTGCCCAACAGCATCCCACACCGTTCTATCTCTACGACGAGCGGACCCTGCGTCGCACCGCCCGAAACTTTATCGACGCCTTCGCCTGGAATGCCGGTTTCAGAGAATACTTCGCCGTAAAAGCCAATCCCAATCCCGCCATTCTCGACATTCTGCGCACCGAAGATTTCGGTGGTGATTGCTCCAGCCTGCCCGAACTCGTGCTTTGCGAACGCGTCGGGATTACCGGCGAAAACATTATGTTCACCGCAAACAACACGCCCGCTGCGGAATACATCAAAGCCCAACAACTCGGGGCAGTCATCAACCTCGATGATATTTCGCACTTCAATTATCTCGAAAAACACCTCGGTTCGCTGCCGGAATTGCTCTCATTTCGCTGGAATCCCGGAAATCTTCGGGAAGTGCAGAGCGTCATCGGCAATCCCGTCGAAGCAAAATACGGATTGACGACCGAGCAAATGTTCGAGGCCTACAAACTGGCAAAACAACGCGGCGTCAAACGCTTTGGACTGCACACGATGATCGCATCCAATATGCTGCAGCCCGAATTTTTCCGCTTTACGGCCAAGACCGGATTTGAACTCATCACGGAAATAGAACGGCAACTGGACATTCAAATCGAATTTTTCAATTTGGGCGGCGGATTCGGCATCGCGTACAGGCCGGATCAAATACCGCTCGACATACACCGTGTCGGAGCGGACATTCAGGAGGAATACGACAATGCCAAAATGTCGCTCAAACTCTGTACGGAGTCAGGCCGATTTATTGCGGCGGAATGCGGCACGCTCATCACGCGGGTCATACACGGCAAAAACATTTATAAGCGTTATGTTGGCGTCGATGCGTGTATGGCAAATCTGATGCGGCCGGGAATGTATGGAGCGTATCATCATATTACGGTGTTGGGCAAGGAAAAATCGCCGCCGACCGAAACGGTTGATGTGGTGGGTTCGTTGTGTGAGAATTGCGACAAGTTTGCGGTGAATCGGGACTTACCGGCGATTGAAATTGGCGATTTGTTAGCGATTCACGATGCTGGGGCGCATGGATATTCGATGGGATTTCAGTATAACGGCAAGTTACGGTGTGCGGAGTTGTTATTGCAGGAAGACGGCGGTGTACGGCGGATTCGCCGAGCGGAAACGCTGGATGATTATTTCGCAACGCTGTGAGGGCCGGGGCATACTCGCGTTCGCGCAAGAGAGGGCGAGCACGAGCCGGGGGTTAGCGCCCTTACAAATTCGGTTTATACTCCCGTAAGTCGCTGAGCCAATTCCGGATCTCCGGCTCAAACTCGCACGCCAAATCGCCCTTGACCAACTGCCGCTGAAAATCCGCCGCACCATCCTTAAATAAATCCGCCGCCTCCGCATTCTCAAATCGCTTCTTCGGGTCCGGAGCAATCAAACTCCGACAAAATCGCATCAATACTTCACTCGTCGCAACCGTCGGCGGTAATATCCGATGCAACTGGTTGGCCAATAACAATCGGCCCTCCACGCCGTTTAACTCCGAATGCGTACTAAACAAACGCCGACCCGATAACATCTCAATCAAAACATATCCCAAACTCGCAATGTCGCTCTGCAGCGTTACTTCCTTGCCTTCCAAAACTTCCGGTGCGGCATACGCCAACGTATAAGGCCGATTCGGAGGCCGATCTTCGATTTCAAATGCCGAACCAATGTCGATTAACTTGACCGTGCCCGTCTGCTTGAGCATAATGTTGGACGGCTTAATATCCCCGTGGACGATCCCAACGCGATGCAGTGCTCCCAAGGCCGCAAGACATTCCCTGATAATCGGGATCGCCACCCCGGGCATCACTCGGGGGTGCATCATCCCGCCCGTTACCACAACACTGTTGATATGCCGTAGCCGAGCAGGCGGGACCTTCTTCTGCAAATAATCCAGCATTTCCTGCTTCAATAATTGGCTCAAATCGAAACCTTCGATCCATTCCATCGACATAAAATGGATTCGGTTTGTCGAATGCCAATTCCGCACCATCAAAAGGTGATCGTGCTGGATTCGGGCAACTTTGGCGGTAATCTTCGCCATATTGTACATTTCATCTTCGTAGAGCATATCGTTTCCGAAACGCTCCGGCGAAAAGATTTTGACCGCGACGGGCAAGACAAACCCATCCGAGCCGCGAAGGTCGCCCAAAAAGACGAAGCCCTGTCCGCCCTGCCCGAGCATATTCTTGAATTGGATGTCTTCGTGCCAATGCGCCCGTTGCGTATCCAGCAATTCGTAGTAATTATTGCGCAACTCTTCGGAGCAGCCGTCGTGCGGCAAGCCCGAATTACCGTGCGTCATCGTTTTTTCGTAGACTGCCGTCGTGGAATCGGCTTGTCCCGGTGCGGGCAGTTCGATATTGTATTTCCGTTTGGTTTTACCCGTGATCGCTCTGGAGCGGTAAAGCGTTTTGAAGTCCGTCCAGAGCGGGCCTTCGCCGCTGATGGGGAACCCAAGCCGTTTTCCGCTGGATGACAGGCAATTTATCATCTGCTGGCCGGAATGTCGGCGATGAATGTTCGCAATGAATATATCCACCACATCGTCGTATCGCCGTCGGGACTGACCGGCGATGTGCGGCGTGATGATCACATTCGGGAAAAAGTCCCAAAGCGGATGATCGGCGGGCAACGGCTCCGGGGCGGCAACGTCCAAGACCGCACCGGCAATGTGATCATCATTCAACGCACGGACTAAATCATCCGTGATGACGATGTCCCCGCGGGCAACGTTGACGAACAGCGAATCCGGTTTCATTTGGCGAAATCGGTCGATATTGAACATCCCGTGCGTGTGTTTATTGAGCGGCAGGGCAAGAATGACCACGTCGGACTGACGAAGCAGGTCGTCGAGCCGATCGGCTTTCCACAGTTCTTCGACGTGGGCGGGTTTGTCGGTGGGATAGAGGTCGGTTGCCAATATCACGGTTTGAAAGGGGGCAAGCACTTCGGCAATGCGGCGACCGACACCGCCGAAACCGACGATTCCGACGGTCAGGCCGGTTAAATCCCGGGTTGGCCGGCGGATGTATTGCCGGTATCCGAGGGCGGTGCTGTCGTGTTGTTCATGCAGACAGGTCGGCAGATTTCGCATCCAGGCGAGGATAAGCCCGAGGGTGTGTTCTGCGACTTGGTCGGCAAGAACGCCGGAAGCGGTTGTCAGGATGATGTCGGAATCGACAACGGAGGGGACGAGACACCAATCCATTCCGGCGGCGGAGGATTGGATCCATTGCAAGCGGTTTTTTTGAACAATTTTTTCCCAATCGACGGGAACTTTAGCATGACCGCAGAAGAAGTCGGCATCGAGGAGGGCGTGGGCAATATCGTTTTGACCGACGTTGACGATTTCGATTTCCGGCCAGGCGGTGCGGATTCGTGCGATGTGAACGTCTTCGATGGGCGTGTCCTTGAAGCAGACGACGAGGTTGGGCATATCCTTATGGTTAGTGGAGAGGCCAAATGCTCTCTGTAGTGCATAGTGTACTCCAAAAGGGAAAAATTGCAATGAAACCAATGTTCATGCGCACGCTAATTTTTCAAGTTTTCCTCAAGTTCTTCTCCTTGCCGGCCGATTCTACGGGTACAGGTTGGACTTTTATCATAATGAAATCCTCATCCGTTTGTCTGTTGTTTGCTTTGGCAATAGGCTGCGCCGCATTTTCGGGTTGCAGCACTGCGGAGACTTCGCAGACCGAGCAACGGGCGGAAGAGGCAAACCAACCCGTTTCCTTTTTGACAGATCTTCATGCCGGTAGGGAACTGGCTCAAAAGAAAAAGAAGCCGATGTTGCTCTTCTTTTCCGTTCCTGACAATATCGGCGGGCAGCGGATGATGGAAACCACGTTCCGCGATGATGAGATCAAACGGCTGGCCGAATGGCTTGTTTGTGTTTATGTGGATGGTTCGGAAGAGCGGGAACTGTGTGAATTGTTGAACATTTCTAGTTTTCCGACGATTATTCTTTCTCATGCAGACGGCACGGAAGTTTGCCGTCTTGAAGGCCGACAGACGCCGGATCAACTTGCCGTACAGATACATATGTTATTGCAGGTCATCGCATCGCGTCCGCAGATGTTTCCGAGTGCGGAGCATCCGCGTGGCCGCAACCTGTGATTCGGTGTGGACTCACCCGGGGGCTTACGCCCCCGGCTCGTGCGCACACTCGTGCGCTTCACCAAGGCATCGGAAGCCAATCAATGAGCGTTTTTTGGACTTCGGCAGCAAACATCGCACGAGTCATCTCCTGAGTAAATGAATCGATCAACGCAACCTCGTTTGCCGAAGCGCCAATTTTGAAACTTTCAATCATTTTCAGAAACTCTTCCTGCAATTCCGCAAGCGTCGGCTCCGGCTGTCCCAAAAAACGAAGATACTCAAAATAAATGTCCCGCCAATAACGCATATCCTCAACTACACTCTGCATCAATGCCGCACGCTGATGCAATTCGCCGGATTCATACTCATGCATCCATTGAAAATAGCGTATCCTTGCCATCAAGTTCAAATTATTTTCCAAATTCGATGGCGTTGCCGGTTTGTTCGTTTGAAAGTAAATGTGAATCTGCTTTTCCCATTGAGGAAGTTCAAATACCGGCCTGTTCGGCGAAAGACGACCGAATTCTTGTTCGGCCCGATCCGTCAAACGTTCGACAAATTCGGGCGAAAAATGCGAAAAATCCCGTAACTGAATGACGCGAACGAGTGTTTGTCGGCTTATGGTTTCCGGTTCCACATTCCAAAAAATGCCTTTTGAGGCAACCGTCCCAAAACATACGGTCAAAAGCAACAGGACAACGAATAGGAGCAATAACCGACGCATAATGGTCTCGGACTGGAATGGTGGATGCCTCTCATTATACATCCCGGCGCGTCCCAGGGCGACGCGGCGTCCCATCGTCATCCCGGCGCAAGCCGGGACCCAGGGAAGCGGTACGCACGCCGTTCGGCTGGGTTCCGGCTTTCGCCGGCGATGCCGCCCGGCGGTCGACTGCCTACCTGGATTCCGGCTTTCGCCGGAATGACGGAAAAATGTCCGTCCCGGCTCGTGCTCCCTACCCTACGTACTGCAGCAAGTTATACAGCCACGGCATCGTCCAAGGATTCCAAGTCGGATATGCCGCCGACATGACCGACAATGCCAAACACAATAACGCAATCGCTCGCGTTATTCCAAATCGGCTAAATTGATCCGCTGCCGCTACCAAAGCGACCGACCACAACGGAGCAAGCCAAAACATCCAACGCAGTGCCGATGTGTTCCCCCCATAATTGCGAAGTTCCTGCGGCAACGATACATAAAATGCAAAAACCACCACACTCGTCAGCAATATGAACAATGCCATACTCCGATACCGACTCGTCAAAAGCCAAATACCAAGCCCGATGAAACTCAAAATCCAAATCGGCGTCAGCGAAAACAATCCGTGATGGCCGACCGACATGTTGAACGCATACGTTCCCTGACACTCTTCGCCGCGGTCGAATCCGCTGGGATTTTTCCAATAACTGTCCCGAACGACGCCGCCCCGTTCATATTCGTAAAAATACCAATCCTGCTGGGAATACGCGGGCATGACCGTTTGATGGGCGATGTAATTCGTGGCAAAATGTGCAGACGCAACGAGCAAGGCCGCCGGGACAAACAGGAACAGCGTTCGGCTCCATTGATTCCAGAAGAGCCATAACGCAATCAAACCGCAAAAGAGCAATGCCGGCTTTTCGCACGCGACCGCGAAGGCCGAAAACAAGCCCGCCAAAACAAAATACCGCCATCGCGTCTCTTGATCATACACGATCCGAACCGCACAGTAAAATGCAATCGCAACGCTCACCATGCCGGGAATGTGATTGTTCAAGGTAACGGCAAACGTCGAGAGAAAAGTGCCAAAACAGATGAAGGCAATGCAGAATACCCGACCCCAGTCGGTGATGCCGAGTCGTTCGATCAGTCGGGCAAGCACAAACCAACCGATGATGAGCGGGATGAGATTGCAGATGACCAGGGTAACACGGACGACGAGATGCGGATGTTCGGCCAGCGTGATTTCGCCGTCGCTCGCCCTGTGCATTACGGCATACGGAATGGCCATCAGGGTCGGCAAAAGCGGCGGTTTGGAGGAATAGAGGTATCCCGCACCTTCGGGCTGATTGGGTTGGTCGCGGTTGACCATATTGTGTTTTACCATGTCAATCGTATCCCAACCGCGGACATTTTGGGCTTTGTCGATGGCGTACCAGACGGTTTCGGTGCGTGTTGTCCCGTCGGGCTGATTGAGGGTGCGTTGGACTCGCATTTCCGGCTCGACGAGAACGCGGATGGTATTCCATCGGCTGCGGTCGTTGGCACTGAAAAAGGGCAGTTCGCGTTTCTCGTTTTCTAAGGCTTGTTGTCTTCGAGTTTCGAGTTCGGCAAGTTGTTCGGCAAACTGCTCTTCGTTTGCATTGTCGGAATCGGAGAATTGTTTTGTCAGTTGTTCTGCGCGTTCGTTGTAGAGGTTGTTAACGGTTGTGAATCGTGATTGTTGGAGGAGTAGGGAGTCGGTTCGGTTCACGGCGGCGATACGGCCGAGCATGAGTCCTGCGGAAATGATGATGAGCAGCGTGTAAATATGTCGGCGAGTGAGCATTTGGTGCGGCGGGGTGATGTTCCTGGAATTGCAATTATACTATGAACTCTCTGCGAGCGCGCACGCGCTTGCCAAACAGGATGACTCCGCGTAAAATACACGCTCCGCCCAAAAGGCCTCACTACTCATTATGCCGAAATCAGAAAAACATAACATCGCGAAAATCCCGCCCGTCTTGGAACGCGTTATCGCCGCCGCAAAAGTTGCCGACGATAATAAAGGACACGATATTCTAGTCCTCGATATCCGCGAACTCACCAAGTCGTTCGACTATTTTCTGATTGTGTCCGGTTCGAGCCGACGGCAGTTGCACGCCATCGGCGATGAAATCCAACGGAAACTCGCCGGCGAAATGGGCGATCACTGTCTCTCCGTTTCGGGACACTCCGAAGGAAAATGGATTGTGATCGACTACGGCGATATTGTCGTCCATCTTTTTGAGCCTGAAACGAGAAAATACTATGCCCTCGAAGAACTGTGGGGAAAAGGAATACACGTCGCGTATTCGTGATTCCAAAACGCACGCATCATCATTCCGGCATACTTTTTTGTCATCCCGGCGAAAGCCGGGAACCAGACATTGCGTGTGATGCCAGTTCCTCTGGGTCCCGGCTTTCGCCGGGATGACAATGTTCGCCGGGATGACAATGTTCGCCGGAACGGCGATGCCCGCCGGGATGACGGTGCCTTCACTCGCTGCCGATTCTGATCGTCTCCTTGTTAATCTGCTCGAGCGTTTCGGCGGGAACCTTCAATCCGCGACGGTCATAAAACATCAACCCGTTACGCTCCGATTCGATGTCCGTGAGTTGATGGAAAAATGCGCCCGCCAAGCCCTGCGTGCGAATCAACCGACGCAATTCGCCATGCATCTGCTCATACCGCTCAACAAAGGAGTCCGAATGCGGCACATCACGGTATCCCCAGGTGTTTTGCGTCCGCTCCTCAACCGGAACCAACTTCACACCCCCAAACAAGCCGATCACCGCCGCTCGATTCGCGTCCGATGCGGGCATCTCCGGTCCCGGAAAGCGATGCGATACGCTAAAATCGCCCAAACCCGTATCCGTCCAGCCGCTTGTTGCATTCACCAGCCGTGATGGGTCAATATCGTAAAGCATTTCGACATAATCCGCAACGTTATGCTGGCCCGCTCCCTCGTTGAATATCGTCCACGCCATAATTGATGGATGATATTGCCGCGACTGGATCATCCGCTGCAATTCCGCGTGAAACTGTTGTTGTGCCTTTGCCGAACGGTTATCGCCGCCCGGCATATCCTGCCAAACGAGCATTCCCCATTGATCGCACCAAAAATACCAGCGTTCCGGCTCGATTTTTTGATATTTTCGGATGGCATTAAACCCCAGCGATTTGGCAACGCGAATATCCATCACCTGCGCGATGTCCGACGGGGCTGTGTAGAGCCCGTCAGGCCAATATCCTTGGTCGACGATCCCCATCAAAAACAGGCGTTTGCCGTTGAGTTGCACAACCGGATACCCGTCGCTGTCCCGAACGATGGCAAAGTTGCGGAATGCAAAATAACTCCCGACCGTATCGACGGGAACGTCTTTATGCAGTAATTGCACCCTGATTTGGTAAAGATGGGGCTTGGGAGACTCCGGCGACCAGGGTTTGACCCCGAATTGATCGAACCGCATCAGCATGGGCCCGTCGCTGCCGCCGAACGATTTCGCAACGGACTGCCCTTCGTCAAAGGCTTCGGCAACCAGCGTTAAATCCTTGCTGGCAACTCCGTTGGGCTCGCTGAGAATCGGCAAGATGGTTACAGTGCCGGAATCGAGGTCGGCATGCATTTGGAGCGATTTGATGTAATTCGGCGGAACCGGCTCGAGCCAAACGGTTTGCCAAATCCCCGTCGATGCGGTATACCAAATCCCCGTCGGGACGGTCGATTGTTTCCCCCGCGGCTGTTCGCCGTGCTCGGAAGGGTCGAAAACGTGAACGACAAGTTCATTTTGTTCTTCCCGGCGGATGTATTGCGTAATATCGAACGAAAAGGGAGAGTATCCGCCGAGGTGTTTCCCGACTTGCTGACCGTTGACGAAGACGATCGCTTCCCAATCGACGGCACCGAAATGGAGCAGGATGCTGTATTCTTCGCTCCAATTTTCGGGAATGGTAAATGTTCGGCGATAGATGCTGCGTTCGGACTGTTGGCCGACTCGGGAAAGGGCGGATTCGACGGGGAAGGGGACGAGAATACGCCGGGAAAAGCCTTCTTGCCGTTCTTTGCTGTCTTTCCAATCCCAGTATCCGTTGAGGTTGAGCCAATCGGCACGGACGAGAGTTGGCCGGGGATATTCGGAATGGACGTTATCGGGCGAGATTTCTTTTCCCCAGGAGGTGATGATTGCGTGATTTCGTGCATCGAATTGCGCATTGGTATTAGCGGCAAAAGCGAAGAGGAGCAGGATGAGGACGGCACGTTGCAGAATCATGTTGCGGTATTGTAATGATTCCGCGGATTCCAGTCAAAGGGAAATTTTGTCAGGGGAATTTGCCGGAGAAATGTTTGCCGGATGCAGGGCGCTTGCATTTTCGCCTGCCGTCGGGTACACTGACGGCAATGATCGTTCCGCTGCATGAACTCGAGCCGAACCAAGAAGCGGATCTCTTCGCTCTGCTCGCCGAAAAGGAACTCACCCGAACAAAAGAAGGAAAACCCTATTTTTGGGTTACTTTCCGCGATGCACACCGAGCCGTCCGCTTTCCCGTCTGGTCGGATACCGCCCTCTACCGCGAAATCAAATCCCTCAAGCCGGGAACCTGCTGCAAACTCCGGGCAATCTATCGAATCACGTCCTTCGGGCCGCAGTTGGAAGTCCATAAAATCCGCATCACCGAAGATGCCGATGCCCAAGATGGCTTCAATCCGATGCTGCTTCGGCCCGCTTCGCCGATTTCCGCCGAAAAAATGTTCGAAGAACTGCATGAATTGGCCAAACTGCACCTCGATAAAAGCAAATTGTACCCACTCGTTCTGCATATTCTCAAAGAACATCGGGAAGTGCTCTTATTCCGCGTTGCTTCCCGGCAGCATCATCATAATTACATCAGCGGGCTGCTCGAGCACACGCTTTCCGTGACGAAAATTGCGATCGCTTTGGTGGAGCATTATCACAAAATGTATCCCGACAAGGCGAAAGACATTTCCCGACCGCTCGTCGTATCCGGGGCGATGCTGCACGACATCGGCAAGGTACGGGAATACGAGTCGGATATTGGTTCGCTTGCACATTCGGCGGTTGGCGAATTGATTGGGCATGCAATTCTTGGTCGGGATATAGTCCGCGAGGCGGCATTGGGACTGGAATTGGAGTCGGCGGAGCAGACGCATTTGGAGCACATTATAGTATCGCATCAGCGATTTGCGGATTGGGGTGCTGCGAAGCCGCCGATGTCTTTGGAGGCGATGATAGTGCATCATGCGGATTCGTGTGATGCGTTGTTGGGTTGTTTTTGGAATACATTTTCGCAGGATGCAACGGAGCAGGAATTGACGAGCAAGAAAAACGTCATTGGCTATCCCTTGCTCAAACCGCAGGATGTGTGAGCACGCACTCTCGCCCCCCGATAGGGGAGTACTTCCTATATTGGACGTTCTCCAGTATAATAATCCGAAACTTCACCGGCCCTACCCGATGGCAAACGATACCAATTCCTGCGATTGCTCCTGCAACTGTGCCGATCCGCTGCCGCTATTCCAAGTCGGCAACGAACAACTCGACTCGCTCGACCTCAAAGTCGCCCTCCTCACGCAAGGAATCTACGTCCACGATGCCGTCTACCAAAAATTCGACAAAACCTGCCGACTCTCCCAAAATCTGTACAGTTGCAATACGATGTTCATCGCCGATCGGCTGCCGATCTACATCGCCCGAACGGAAACTGCCGCATCCCCATTCCACCTGGCCGTCCGAAACGACAAGCCCGTTGTCCTCTACAATGACGAATTCGTTACCGAAGTCGAATTCGCCCCCAAACCGGACTTTTATTCCCATAAAACATCCGCCGGGAATCTCTACGGTCAACTGGCCATCATCCAAGGTTGGGATATTCTTTCATTTCCGTATCTTTGGCCGTGCGGCATCGCCGTCGGGGGCCACCCCTGCCGGTTTTGCCATTGCGGCAACGCGACCCTGCAAGCCGTCGGTGCGAAACAATGGAACGGTTTTGAGTACCGTCCTGAAGAAATTGCCGAAATTGTCCAATACGCCGTCGAGGCTGACCCAAAAGTCCAACTCCTGCAACTCACCGCCGGCTCCACGTTTGATGCCGATGCGGAAATCGACCGATATGTTACAATTTTACAAGCGATCGACAAAGCCGTCGGCCTCGACCGCTGTCCGCCATTCATTTTCTTGACGCCGCCGAAAGACATTCGCCTGCTCGATAAACTCTTCGATGCAGGCGTCGGCAAAATCGCCTGCGACTTGGATGTTTGGAGCGAAACGCTTTTTGACGCGTATTGTCCGGGCAAAACGAAACAGACCTCCCGACAACGGCATTTGGATGCGTTGTTGTATGTTGCGGACAAATACGGGCCGAATCGGGCTTGTAGCGTGTTCGTTGCCGGTTTGGAGCCGATTGACAGTTTGCTCGCAGGTTTTACTTACCTTGCCGAACACGGGATCGTGCCGCTTCCTTCGCCGTGGATGCCTTACGGAGTGAGTGCGCATGGACTTCCCGACCCGCCGGGATTGGATTATTATCGTACGATGCGTCGGGAAACGGCAAAACTGTATATCGAGCACAATTTGGTCATTTCGTGTACCGTTGGTTCCAGCGTGTGCTTGAGCAGCGATATTTGGCTACGCCGAACGCTGCTGGCCGGATGACAAAACATACCCCTTAACCCCTTTAACCATGAAAACTACCCTAACGAAAACTTTCCCTATGAAAACAACCCTAAAACCTTTTCGAGCGTTCACGCTCGTTGAATTATTGGTCGTCATTGCCATTATCGGCATGCTCGTTGCATTGCTTCTTCCGGCGGTGCAGGCCGCTCGCGAAGCCGCCCGGCGGATGCAATGCACGAATCACCTTCGGCAACTCGGGATTGCCGTGCATAATCACGTCACTACCCACGGCATTATGCCAGCGGCGATGACGGCAACGATCCCGGATAACGTTCCCGTCGACTCGAACAATCCCGAATCGCAAATCATTGCCGCTATGTTGCCGCAACTTCGGCAATTTAACGCGAACTATTTTTGGAGTTGGTCGGCACTTGCCGAATTGAGTCCGTTTTTGGAGCAAACGAACATCTATAACACGATGGAACTCTTGCATCCGACGTTTCTGATGAATATGCAGACGGGCGAATCCCCGATCACGCAGGCTAATCGGGAAGCCTTTGGGGTAACGGTCGGCCTATTCCTTTGTCCGACCGATGTGCGGCAGCCGGTTGCGAGCACCGCATACGATGTGGACAATCCCGGCCCGACGAATTATGTGTTTTGCACCGGGTCCGGTATTTCGCGGGATGGCGGCAATGACGCTCTTGGTCGGCTATGGAATACCGACGGGGCTTTTATGGCCCGAAACCGTCTATCGCTCGGTGCATTGACCGACGGGACGAGCAATACCGTTTTGGCCTCGGAGAGTATACTCGGTGCAGGGGCGGCGACGACGGCAACCAGGCCGACGGACCCGAGAGCGGAACGGCTGAATTACGCTTGGGTCAACAACGACGGGGCCGTTTCTTCGGCCCGCGGGCTTACCGAAGCGCTTTGCAACGATGCGGCAATGTGGAATCAGCAGTACCCGAGGGGGTTTTCGTGGGCGACGGGCGAGTACCGGACCGGCTCTTATAACCATTATATGCTTCCGAACTCGCGGACGCTGGACTGCATCGCCAATACGCCGATGCAGGGATTTGGCGAAGAGGCATTCACATCGCTGGGCTTGCGTGCGGCACGGAGTTTTCATCCCGGCGGGGTGAATGTTGTGTTTGGCGATGGTTCCGGCCGATTCGCAACGGATTCGGTCGCGTTGGAGGTATGGCGAGCGGCAGCGACCCGTGCTGGCGGCGAAGCGATGGGACTGTAGGGCACTTGCTATACCGCACCACGCAGGGCATCAATCAACTCCTGAATCATCTGCGGCGTGTGCGTGGAGAAAACCGCAACCCGCAGCACCCCCTGCGAGCCCAAGCCTGCATTGCGGGGGATGTATGCAATCAATATACCGGACTCCGACAGCCGTTTCTGCAATCGACGCATATTCCCCGACGACCCCAGCGTCAAGATCACCGAGGGCAGCGGCGAATCGCCGACTTCCAAGCCGATTCGCCGCAGTCCCGAACGGAGCAACCTGACGTTTTCCTGCAATTTTTGCCGCAGCGTCGAGTCGGTCAAAATCGAGAGCGATTTTGCCGTCGCCGCCGCAATCGGGCTGGCCGGCGCACTCGCTCCAAAATAAACTGCCGACCAATCTTTGAGCCGCTGAATAAAGGATTCGCTGCCGGGGATCGTTCCGCCGCTGCCGCCGACCGCCTTGCTTAGCGAAAACGTCAAATACGTCCGCACCGAGCCAACGGTTGGCATGTCGAAACCGAGATCATCCATCAAATCCGTTGCCGTCTGGTTGACGGTTTCGGTATTCAATCCGAAGTGTTCCAAAGTTCCCCGACCGGTTTCGCCGAGCACGCCGAATCCGTGTGCATCATCGACCAAAAGCGATGCGCCTTCGTAATGCGTCAAAAGATCGGAATACTCATCCAGCGGCGCGATGGTCCCGTGTTGCGAAAAAACACCGTCGGTCAGGATAATCGGACGCTCATGCAGTTGCAAGTTGGTTTCGAGTTTTTCGCGAAGGTCTTCTGCCGAACGATGCTTGAAAGTAATGGGTTTGCGTTTTGCCCCGCGAAGTTTTCGGACGGCGTCGAACAGGGAATAGTGAGCGGCTTCGTCGATGAAAATCCGGTCGAACGTTTTTTCGAGCGATTCGAGCAGGATTTGATTGGCGACGTAGCCGGATGCGGTATAGAGTGCGTGGGAAGTCCCGAGCATTTCGGCAATACGGCGTTCGACTTCAAAGACGGGCGGGGAGGTGAAAGCGGTCCGTGTTGTTGCGGTGCCGACACCGTAGCGGAGGACGGCTTCGCAGGTCGCGGCGAGGACTTCGGGATCGGCTTGGAGTCCGAAATATCCATTCCCGCCGAAGTAGAGATACGCTTTACCGGCCACGGAGATCATCGCATCGGGCGGGCCGTCAAAACTGAACGTTTCTTCGATTGCGGCTTGCGTTGCGGATTTTGACATAGAGGCGGGCCGTTCCGGCGGGTCTTGGATATAGATATTTCGCATGGACAAAGAATACGGATTTTTCGATGTCCTGGCAAGATGAGTTCGCCCCTGCGACGCTCAAAATTCCCGGGACAGCGAAAAATTGTATCCCACACTAAATGGACGCTCGCCGAGCGAAATCGGGAGGATGAACGCATTCGTACTCGTCAATTTGCCGAATACCATCGGCAAGCCCAACGCCGCCGTCAATGTCGATTCTCCCGAATGCAAATTGCTGACGAAAATCCCGTCCGTGTCGCTCGACGAACTGAAACTCGGCGAGCCCTTCGTTACCAGAGCATAATTGAACTCCGCAAACGCTCCGACTCGGCACGGACGCTTGCCGCGATCTGCTCGGTAGAGCCAATGACCCAACTGCAAACCCGCTCGAAAAACTTCCTGACCGTTGGCCGATACGGAATTGCCGCCGTACGACAACTCGTACTTTTCAATCGGCACGTCGTACTGCAACACGAACTGTCCGAACATCCTCTTATCGGGATGCCATTGAATGCCGACGAACGGAACCAAATAATACACATCATTCCGCAATTCGGAAGTGGCATCCGGCTGCCAATTTTTGGCCGTCGGCACGCTCACACCCCCGCCGCAGGCAATCGTCCACTGCATATTCCTGGAAAACACATGCTTGAGAAATACCGAAATGTTGCCGAGTTCCGCGGATGTTACGGCATCGCTTTGGCCTGAGCCAAATTGATAGAATACCGGCAACCGCAATTCCACCGAGTTCCCCTGCAGGATTTCCGCTTCCAGGCCGAAGGAAAATTGTTCGACGCCGCGGCTTTCTCCGTTCAGGGAAACCGCATTATTCCAGTGCCGAAAGTCGGCCCACGTTCGGGTTTGTGCAGCGGCATTGAAGTATTCCGCCACATTGGGCCGCGACATCAGCATCGTCGGCAACGTGAATTGCATTGTCGAATCGCCGGTCGTCCCGACGGAATAGCCCGGCAGCCAAGCACTGCCGCCGAGCATATTTGGAGCGGCGGACGGCTTCGCGTGCTGGCGACGCTCGCTGCCGCAGATGAGGCATGTAGGACAAAGGCAAGGCCAGTTCTTGCCGACATTGTCCCAGCAGTCGGTATCATCCGGCGTGTCGAAAAGTTGTATTTTTTCATGGTGAACGGGCAAGGGAGCGATTCGCTCGGGCGGCGAGGGGGTTGTTCTTGGCAGCACGATGTCGAGTTCCCGTGGTGCTTCGGGCGGCAGTGCATTTACTCTTGACGGCACGATCTCGGGTTCTTGCGGCACTTCGGGCGGCAGTGCATCTACTCTTGGCGGTGCGATCTCGGGTTCTTGCGGCACTTCGGGCGGCGGTGCGTTGAATCTTGGCAGCAGGATCTCGGGTTCCCGTGGTGTTTCGGGCGGCAGTGCGTTGAATCTTGGCAGTACGATCTCGGGTTCCCGTGGTGCTTCGGGCGGCGGAAGGATGTTGAGCGACATTTGGACGATCGGATGGGCCAAGTCGGTAACGGGCGCGCGGACTTGGACAATTCTGCCGCCTTGTATTTCGTTCGGATTTGTGGTATTATTTCCGAACAGCCATTGCAGGTCATCCTCGCTGGGTTTTCGATAGGCTTGTACGATACCGGTCGAGTCGACGTTTGTTTCTCCGAATACGGCATTGCTGAAAAGCGGGGCGAAACAGAGTAAAATGACGGCAAAATGGCGATATGTCACAGTTTTTTCTCCAACTATTCAAATCGGACGCCGGAATGGAGTCTAGGCTTCGGTATCTCAATCGGCGGCAATTTGGAGAATCTATAACGATTTTTCCGAAAATGACGATTCTGTGCAAGGGCACGAGCCTCACGCGCAAGAGCCGGGGGCGTTAGCCCCCGGGTTCGACATATGATATTCTTTGATAGACCCACCCGGGGGCTTACGCCCCCGGCTCTTGCGCGCGAGGCTCTTGCTCTTGCACTTGTTTATACTACACGCCGATGACGGCATCGAATTTGCATACCCGTGCACACTCGCCGCACTTGATGCACTTGTCCGCATCAATTTTATGCGGCACCTTCCGCTCGCCCGTGATCGCATCCACCGGACACTTTTTGATGCATGCCGTACAACCCTTGCACTTGTCCGCCAAGATTTCCGGCTTCGCCAACTCCTTGCACTGGCCCGCCGGACATCGCTTCTGGAAAATATGCGCATCCAACTCCTCGCGAAAATGATTGATCGTCGAAAGTACCGGATTCGGTGCCGTCTTGCCCAACGCACACAACGACCCCTTCGCAACCGTATGTGCAACCTGCTCCAACAGGTCTACCGTTTGCTGCGTTCCCTCGCCCGCAATCACATCATCCAGCAAAGCCAACATCTGCTTCGTTCCCTCTCGGCAAAGCAGACATTTCCCGCAGGATTCATTTTGCGTAAATTGCATAAAGAAGCGAGCCATCTTGACCATACAGGTTCCTTTGTTGATCACAACGAGTCCGCCGGAGCCGACCATCGCGCCCACCGAACGGAGCGAATCGAAGTCCAACGGCAAATCAAGATGCTTTTCCGTCAAGCATCCGCCGGACGGCCCGCCAATCTGCATCGCTTTGAACATATCGTTCGCGATGTTTCCGCTATTGTCAATCACCCCGCCGCCAATATCGAAAATAATCTGGCGAGGCGTCGCCCCAAACGGCACCTCAATCAAGCCCGTATTGACGACATGACCGGTCAATGCAAAAATTTTCGTTCCCGGCGAGCCTTCCGTCCCGACTTGGCGGTATTTTTTGGATCCTTCCAGGATGATATACGGGACGGCCGCCAAAGTTTCGACGTTGTTGATGATTGTCGGCTTGCCCCACAGTCCCGATTGGGCCGGGAACGGCGGTTTCGGCTTCGGCATCCCGCGGTCGCCTTCGATGGATGCGATCAATGCCGTCTCTTCCCCGCAAACGAATGCTCCGGCCCCTTCCATCAGATGAATGCGGAACGGTTTGCCCGTCCCGAATATGTTATCGCCCAAAAACCCGAACGCTTCCGCATCGGCCAAGGCTTTCCGCATCCGCTGAACGGCCAGCGGATACTCCAAGCGGACATAAATATAGCCTTCGGTTGCCGCGATTCCCCGAGCGGCAATCATCATCCCTTCGATGATGCAATGGGGATTGCCTTCCATCACGCTGCGGTCCATAAAGGCACCGGGATCGCCCTCATCCGCATTGCAGATCACATACTTGACGGGATTGTTTTCCTTGAGGGCGAACTTCCATTTTCTGCCGGTGGGGAACCCGCCGCCGCCTCGGCCCCGCAAGCCGGAAGCATCGACTTCATCGCAAACGGCTTCGGGCGTCATTTCAGTCCAAGTGCGTCGGGCGGCTTCGTAACCGCGGTTGCCGATGTACTCGTAAATATCTTCCGGCTCGAAAATCCCGCAGGCGTGCAGCGTGATGCGGTGCTGCTGCTTGTAGAAGGGTATATCTTTGTGGCCGTGGCAGCGTTGGTTTTGGTGTTGCCGGTCGACGTAAAGCAGCCGGTCGACGATCCCGCCGCTTTTGACGGTTGTGTTGACAATTTCCTCGACGTCAGCCACGCGGACGTTGGTATAGAGGATGTCTTCCGCGTCGATATTTTCGGGATCGAGGTTGATGCTGAGCAACGGGCCCTGCTGGCAAAACCCTTGGCAGCCGCTTTTGGAGAGTCGGGTGAATGCCTTGCCGGTGGCGGCACACTTCCCGGTGGCACAGGATTCGTAATCGAGGGTGGTTTTGACGTTGACTCCGGTCTCTTTAATTTTTTGTTCGAGTGCCTGAAAGACTTCGATGGCTCCGCTGGCGACGCAGCCGGTTCCGGCGCAGATCACGATGCGGCGGTCGGCATCTTTCATGGCATTGTGAAATTTATCGGAGCAACCCTGGAGAAATTCTTTGGTAACTGTCATTGATGGTGTGGAGATTAACCTTATTTTGATGGGAAACGACAAAACACCCCGTCATTGTCCATTTTTCAAGGGAAAAGTCAAGAGACCGGGAGAACGACACAGGTAGGCAACCGACCGCCGGGCGGTTGCGTCGGCGCAGCCGACTGGATGGCTCAAAATGCGGAGTACCGCAGTTGCCGCCCGGCGGTCGGCAACCTACCTTATTTCGGCAACCTACCTTTCCCCCTGCATTACGCTATAATCTAACGGCAACGAACGGAAAACCCATGCAGGAACAGTTCTATGACCTCGTCAGTGGCCGAAAAACAGGCATTTCGGCAAGCATCCTTCGCTCCGCTCTGCGGCTGCTCGAGTTCCCTTACAGTACGGTCATCGCCTGCCGAAATCTGCTCTACGACAAAAATATCTTCGCCACGCATCACTTGCCCGTCCCGATGATCTCCGTCGGTAATCTCACGCTCGGCGGTACGGGAAAGTCCCCTATGACCGCCTGGCTCTGCCAACATTTTCTCGAACAGAACCTCCAACCCGGACTGGTCAGCCGCGGTTACGGCAAAGGAAAACACAATACCAACGACGAATTCCTGGAAATGTCGCACCGCTTTCCCGCCGTTCCGCATCTCCAAAATCCACATCGGGCAACGGCAATCCAGGAACTGCTGCGAGCCCAGCCCGTCGATGTGCCCGTCGATGTGATTGTCCTGGATGATGCCTTCCAGCATCGCCAGGTTGCGAGAAACCTGGACATCGTGCTGCTCGATGCGACGGCACCGTTTGGATTTGGACACATTTTCCCCCGCGGTACGCTTCGCGAACCCGTCGGCGAACTCCGCCGAGCGGATGTCGTTTTGCTGACCCGAGCGGATTTGGTTGATGAAGCCCAACGGCAAGAGATTCAGCAACGGGTATTGGCCATCAATCCGAAAATCGTTTGGGGCGAAACCGTTCACGTCCCGACGGCACTCATTTCGCCGGATTCAACGTCGGAGGCGATTGAGTCCATTCGCGGGCGGTCTGCGTTGGCATTTTGCGGGATCGGCAATCCGGCGGCATTTCGGAAAACGTTGGAGCGTTGCGGAGTGGAAATCGCGAAGTTGATGACGTTTCCCGACCATCACCGCTACAGTGCTCGCGATGTAGATGGCATACTGCGGACGGCTCGGGAACTCGGCACGGACCTCATCCTCTGCACGATGAAGGATCTGGTGAAATGGGACGCGACGGCTGCCACAATAGGAAAGGTAGGCACCCGACCTTCAGCAGCCGAATCGCACAAGGTAGGCACCCGACCGCCGGGCGGGTGCGTCGGCGCAGCCGACTGGAATGCTCAAAATGCGGAGTACCGCAGTTGCCGCCCGGCGGTCGGCAACCTACCTTCAGCACCCGGCAGTCGGCAACCTGCCGATTGCGAAACTTGCAGTTACCCTGCCATCCGGGCGGTATTGATTGAAATCCAATTCACGCAGGGCGAATCCGCCGTCCGCGAGTGCATCGACTCACGCGTGCGTCCCTAGCCCGCTCGCAACTTGAAGCGCCCGACCATCTTCTGCAAATTCGTTGCCATTCCCGACATCTGCTGTGCCGCACTCGCCGATTGCTCCGCCGAGGCGGTATTCGATTGCGTGGCGGCATCAATCTGATGCAAGCCCGAAGTGATCTGCCCCACCCCCTGCGCCTGCTCATTACTCGCGACGGCAATGCTCGCGACCAAATCCGTCGATTGCTTGATCTGCTCGACAATCGTATCAAACACGCCCGAGGTATGCGAGGCGATTTCGTCGCCCCGAACGATTTCCTGACTGCTCTTTTCAATCAATTCCGCCGTTTCCCGTGCCGCTTTCGCACTCCGCGATGCCAAATTCCGCACCTCCTCGGCAACGACCGCGAATCCCTTCCCGTGCTGTCCGGCCCGAGCGGCCTCGACTGCGGCATTCAGCGCCAACAAATTCGTCTGGAATGCGATGTCATCCACCACCTTAATTACCCGTTGGATTTCATTGGAGTTTGCCGTAATTTGGTGCATTGCCGTCGTCATTTCGAGCATGACGGCCTGCCCCTCGGCAGCGACTTTGCTCGCTTCTTTCATCAAATCCCGTGCCTGCGTTGCTCCGCCGGCATTCTGCTTCGTCGAACTGCTGATTTCGCTCATCGAAGCCGTGATTTGCTGCAAACTCGCGGCCGTCTCCTGGGCTCCGTTGGAAAGATTTTGCGATGCAAGCGAGACTTCGTTCGCCCCCGTCGCGACCTGTTGAGCGCTTTCCCCAATTTCGATCATATCCGCATTGATTTCCGTGAGCATTTTGTTAAGATTGATGTTCATCGAATCCTTATCGCCGCGAACTACCGCTTCAATGTCGTAGTTGCCGTCTGCCAAATTGCTGGCCAACTTCTCCACGCTTTGGAATTGATTGATAATCTGATTCACCGCCATAGCCAGGTCGCCGACTTCGTCTTTCCGCTCCACGTATTCCTTCGGAATTGCAACCGTTACATCCCCCTCCATAGCAAGAACTTCGATGGCGTGTGTCGCTTCGGAAACCCCGCGGGAAATGTTCCGGCTGATGACATATGCCAGCACTAAACCCACGATTACGGCAATGACGGAGATCACTTCGATAAGCAGAACCATCATCGCATCGTTGCTGGCACTTTGTGTCCGCATGGCCTGCGTTTTGCCGTGCAGGCTGGTCATCAGATTGTCCAAGATTTCGGCCATTTTGGCATAATCCGCACTGTGTGCCGTCAGGATCGCGCCTTGCCGAGCCATCATATCCAAGATCGTGTCCAAATACTGGCCCCATTCTTGGACGGCAACAATGGTATTGCCGATCATCCGCTGCAATTCCGCATCTTCAATGGTTCGGCTAACTTCGCCAAGATGATTCGTCAAGACCGAACCGGCAACTCGGGTTTCATCGACGATGGCCCGTTGGGCTTCGGGGTCGGGCGTAGCCCGTATGCGGTAATATCCACGCCGCAGGTTCTGCACATTGACCATACATTCTTCCAAATCGAGGAGTAATTCGACGAGTTTGAGGTCCACCTTGCCGTCCTGCGTTGTCGAATCGAGCATTGCATTCTTGGCAAAAGCCATACATGATTCCAGGGACTCCACGGAGCGGTTGCCGGTAGTGATAAATTGGTCTTGGAGTTGGACGCGTTCGGTTTCCAGTCGAAACCATTCATTGTCCTCGCTTAGAAATTTTTGATAGAGTGCCGTCAGTTCGGCAAAGCGTCGGGTATCCTCGGTATCGAATTGGCTTTCAACTAACTGCTCGATGGCTTTGATTTCCGCGTCGGTTTCTTGCCTGCGTTGTGCTGCACTGACATCTTGAAAGAGGACTCCGAGTGAAGCGTGAACCATGGCTTCGCTGGTACATTGGTAATAGTGCTGCATTTCAAAGAGAAGGTCTTTCGCGTGGACCATGTCTTCCGTCGAGTTCTTGCTTCTGTGCAGGGCATAGTACCCGACGGCAGCCGTTGTGATGAGAAGGGCGAGTACGATGATGAACCCGGCCGTTAATTTCGTCCCGATTTTATAACGGTTTAGCATAGTCTACTCCTTATTGAGCGGTTAGGGGGTTAGTGAAACTACCGAAAATATTCTCTTTTGGGGGAAAGTTTTGGCGACGGGAAGTGCCTCATTCCCCCATTAAGTAGCGAAAAAAGATAAAAATCAGTGCGCGTTGGTCGAGGACTTTTTTATTACGCCGTGAGAGCACGGACACGTAGGCATTGTCTTGCAGTAGTTGAAAGTGCTTGACGGCTGGTCCGCAGTGTGGAGATGACCATTCCGGCATCAGTGAGGCTTTGCGGAATTGGGAATTCTTGTTGCCGTAAGTCGTTGCTGAGCAAGGACTTACCCTCCCCCCCCTCCTCCCCCCCCTGTCCCTGCCCTTACCTGCCAGGCCTGTTGCGGTGCGAGGTACATTCACTCTGTTCTACTT
>WRKP01000036.1 GCA_009778035.1 Planctomycetaceae bacterium | reverse complement strand
TTGGTCAAACTCTTTGCGACCTTCAAGGATAAGTTTGTGAGTAGCAGAGCCGAGTACTAAGTCAGAACTCGTCTTGTTCGGATCGCTCGTCAATGCACCAGTCTTTTTCAAGTAGTACAGTTTCGGACAACGAATGAACTCCATCAGTTGATGAGAAGTCAAATACTTCTCCCTGTTTGCCAGATAAACAGCAAACGGTTCATCTATCAGGATTTTTTGGTAATCAATATCAGTCATCATCATTTTTTAGTAAGGGTTAAAGTCTTGGAGTAGTCGTCAAGTAGTAAAGGTAGAGGGTTATTAAAAACAGTGCCGTAAAACCCATCAGGTGATCCGGTGTCATTTTTTGCCTCCTCTCTGCGGTGCAAATGATTCACGATTCCAGTATTCCGTTGCTACTTGCTTTGTGGTGCAGTAAGCACCATACCGTCCGCAATTCGGGCATTGCAAGCGATAGATGATGCTCGGCAGGTCATGACGCTGCTCCGTTGCCCTTGCCGTCTGATAGACGGGGACAATTCCGCATTTGCAACATGGAGTCATCGTTTCGTGTTTCATTTCGGTTCTCGTGTTTTTGTTTCAAAAAGCCCTGCCGGTGGTAACACTCAAAACCCAACCGGACAGGGCTCCTCCGATCCGTCGGAGGAATGGTTCATTTCCGCTTCATACAAAAAAGCGACTTCCTCGGATAATTTCGTTGTTTGCCAGCACCGGAAAGAACATCAGGACAACCGAAAATTCGATTCGTTATTCCGTCCGGCAGAATTGTCGGCAAGCAATACAGCGGACATTAAACCACAGATGCAATCGTTGAAAGGAGTTTAACAGAGGATTTTTTGATATTAAGAGAATACGGCCTATACTACAGTAGGAACTTTCATCTGTTTCCCAGTGCCTTGTTAGCCTTAAACCTTGTGATGCCAAAAAAATGGTATGACGCAGTTTTGCGGCCAACACGAGTTTTGCATCTCAACTTTTATGTCATGACAGGACACTAACTTACCGAAAAGGAGGTGTCCCATGGAAACCAATGAAGAACCAAAATACGAAGATATCATTACTCTTCGGGAACTCAGATGTGCCTGGATTGTCCCGCTTGACGGAGACCGCATACAACTTGCTGAGAAGGAAAAACGCTTGATTTATCCTGCTCATCTTTCCGAGCCTATGCCCGCCGCTGCCGGTAGTATCACTATTTCGGCAAACGGCTTTTTGCTATATCGAAACAAAGTAGGAATGGAGTGGGCTTGTCCTATGGATGAACAGGAGCGTGCATTGGTCAATGCCATCATCACTGCCAAAGATGAAATGCTTGACCGCGAAGAGGCGTTCAAACTACAATCACTCGACAAGTGGCGTGACAAAGCAAGCATGAAACGCATCATTGACAATGTCAATCGCAAACTCAACTATCACAACGTGCCCATCACAATGTCGCACGATAAGTATGAGTTCTGCTACAGGTTCGTGCTGACGCAACGCGATAAACGTCGAAAAAAACAAGCGTAGTGCCAAGAATGTAACTTCCTATCTCCTTATCAAGGATGATTTTGCAACGAAATAGAAGGACAGGAACGGGCGATATTGCACTGCTACTCTGGCATGTTGGTGCCTGTATGTTTTGCAATCGACAACGAAATTTCGTCGTGGATGGCAAAAAATTGCCGCTGAAAATGAAAATTTTTTAGCCGGAAAGACTTTGCCTCATTTCCGCAGATGTAATAACTCCTTGAAAATAAAAAGGTTGCGGCGTGATTTTTTTAGAAAATTTTTTTCTGCATTATTTTTGTTTTCAGACAACACTCACAGTTGACCGACGATCCGGCAAGATTGTCGCCCATCAAAACCAATACCGCAATATCCAATGGTGCGAAAATCGCCGCCGTTACACCATTCATTTGAGCAGCCGGACGTACCGTCGCAAGACCGTCGAGGGCTTTAAGGACTTGGTGGAAACACCTTTTACTATCGGAAAAATGGGACAATTGTTCCCGACGGAGCCGTAGCAACGAGGTCGAACGTAAGTTTGGTTCGAAGAAGGAAAGCCTTTGGATAGGCCATTCGGACAAAGTGATGGAAAAACATTACTTTGTCTTGGAGGATGCGGACTTTGCGGAGGCTGCGGGCAAATTGGGTGACCAAAATCCCCAGGCAGAATCCCTGCAACACCGACTGTTGCGGACGGTAAAATGGAGTAAAACGGGGGGCACAACCGGTGAGACGAGTGGTTTGACACCGTGTTTTCAGGCATGTAACGGTGTTTTAGACGTGAAACGGCATGCTATGGAATATGACGTGTCCCCCCCGCGGATGATCGGTCCCAGCCGCCCAAAAAATTGCTCTTGCCCGTATCTGCAAAAATCACTAAAATACACGCCCCCTGACTCGGAAGCGATGGATCGCTGCCCAAAAACAACAAAGGAGTGTGTATGTCAAGGATGATGCTTGCAGAAAACGAATGTGCATTGCTAAACCATACTACAGAAACCCGAATCAATATCATGGATGATGTTGCATTCCATTACGCCGACGATGACGTGATCGACGATTTTCGCTCCGTCGACCTCTTCGACGGCTTTGAAAGACAAAATCGACTGTCCGACGAAGATGATAATTTTGCCCAATTTTTGGAAGCCATTCCAGAGTTCGATCCCGACCTCGAAGACGAAGAGGATGATTTTGGCATCGAACGCGGAAACGACCGAGTACCGCAATCCATCTCGATTTTCTACGACGAATCGGAAGAAAACCTCGAAGAATCGCTGGAAATAACGGCCGATTCGGAAAAATGGTCTTACGATCCCGTCCGGCTCTATTTTGCCCAAATGGCGGCGATGCCCTTGTTGAGCCGGGAGGAAGAAATCACCTACTCCAAGCGTATCGAAAAATGGCGATGTGCCTTCCGTCGATGCGTGCTGGGCAGCCCGTTCGGCCTGCAAAATGCACACCAGACGTTAAATAAAGTCTTTCACGGACAACTCGCTTTCGAGCGGACGGTCAGCGAAAAACTCTCCAAAACGCAAGTTCTGCACCGCATTCCCCAATTCCTGCGGACGCTGGGACCTATGCTCAACGCGACAAACGAAGATTTTAACCTGTTGGTGCGTGCAAGCACGAAAAAGTCGATGAAGCCGCAAATCCGAAAACGGCTTAAACAACGGCAAAAACGCGCACTGCTCCTCATCGAGGAGATGAATCTGCGAAACCGCCGGGTTCACGCAATTATGAAGCAACTTGAGGCAACGTCCGCCAGAATGGATGAAATCATTGTCCTTTTGGAGAATCCGAGCGTCAATATGATGCCAGACCGCAAGGCATTGCTGACAAAAGAACTGCGTCGGCTCATCCGAACGGTGCAGGAAAGTCCCGAGTCGCTGCGCCGACGCTGCAATGCGATGCGTCGGTTCCTTCGGGAATACGAGGAGGCGAAAAACGAAATGTGCCGATGCAATTTACGGCTTGTCGTTTCCGTTGCGAAAAAGTACCGAAACCGCGGAATCAGTTTCCTCGATTTAATCCAAGAGGGCAATACCGGTCTGATGAGGGCGATTGACAAATTCGAGTACAAACTGGGATACAAGTTTTCAACGTATGCCATTTGGTGGATTCGCCAAGCGGTTGCACGGGCAATCGCGGAACAGTCCCGAACGATCCGCGTCCCTTCGCATATCGTCGATGCTCTTTGCCGGATTCGCAATACGACGCAGAAAATTTACCATGAGACGGGTCGGCATCCGAGCATATATGACATTGCCGAGGCGACGGAAATGTCCATCGAAGACATCCGGCGTACGATGTTGATGGGGAGCAATCCGATAAGTTTGGAGCATCCGATTGGTGAATCGGATGACGGTTGTTTTGGCGAATTGGTTGCGGACACCACGGCGGAGCGTCCGGAACGGACGGCATCGACGGATTTGCTGCGGAAAGAGATTGCCAAATTGCTCAAAGTGCTCACGTATCGGGAGCGTGAGATTATCAAATTGCGTTTTGGTTTGGAAAATGGGTATTCATACACGTTGGAGGAGGTTGGGCGGATTTTTCAGGTTTCGCGTGAGCGGGTGCGTCAAATTGAGATGAAGGCGGTTGAAAAGTTGCAGCAGCCGGGCCATTGTCGGCGTCTGCTTGGCTTTTTGCGACCCGCAACGGACTGAGCACGGCTAACGTTGCGATCGAGTGCGCATCGCGAGCGAGCCGGGGGCGTTAGCCCCCGGGTTGCTCGACGTGGACTCACCCGGGGGCTAACGCCCCCGGGTTCGTGCGCAGTGCCCCCCGGCTCTTGCATCGCAATGCCCTTCAGAGTACAATCCTTCCATATATTCGCTTTTACCCCCAAATTCGTTATAGACGGAAACAATATGAAACATACTACTCTATGCTGCTGTGTCTTGGCCCTGTTCGTCCTGGGAACGGTTGCCGTTGCCCAAGAAATTGCTCAAGATAATCGACTCCGCGACCGAATTCGAGCCGCATTCGGAAATCCAGGAACTAACGCTCCCGGCTCCGGAGCCCGAACAATGAACGATGCCGCACGGGAACTCGTCAAAATGCTCGATGAATACCAAATCGACGCCGCGGAACTCCATAAAAATCGAGCACACGCAACCTGGGATGCCCGAACAACCGGTGAAGCCGAAGCCTTCCAACGCTCCGCCGAAACCCGATTGCAGGTCGCAACTTATCACAGCAATCGCGATACCTACGCCAAAATCAAAGAACTGCGGCAACAAGCCGTCGGATTGAGCCCCATTACCGCCCGGGCCGCCGAACGCATGGAACAAGCATTTGCCAGAAACCAACTGCCGGAAGATCTGCAAAAACAAATGGTTGAAATGTCGTCCGAAATGGAAAAGATTTTCCAAAACTATCGGCCAATCCTCGACGGGCGTGAATACACGAACAACGATTTGCTCGAAATGATTGCTGCCGAAAATGATTGCGAGCGACGCAAAGAAATTTGGGAAGCACTCAAACAAGTCGGAGAAGTTGTCAACGAAAAAATCATCGCCCTCGTCAAAGTGCGGAACAAAGCCGCTCAAGAACTCGGATATAACAACTTTTGGGAAATGCAGGTCATTCTCCAAGATTACGATCCCGCAGAACTGCTGGAAATCTTCGACAACCTCGAAAGATCAACCCGACCGCTCTTTGCCCGAATGAAAGCGGAACTCGATGCCGAACTCGCCCAGCGATTCGGGATTCCTGCCGACCAGTTGATGCCCTGGCATTATGACAATCCGTTCTTCCAGCAGGCTCCGCCGTCGAAAGATGTGAATCCCACGGATTTTTATCGGGATAAAACCAAGGAAGAAATCGTCGAAATCGCCCTTCGGTATTTCCGGCGAGTCGGTCTGCCCTTCGATAGGGTTGCGGAGCGGAGCGATATGTTTGAACGGGAAGGAAAAGACCAACACGCGTTCAGTATTGATATGGACAGGCAGGGCGATGTTCGCAATTTGAATAATGTGAAGCCGACTGCCGAATGGATGGATACGGTACTTCACGAAGCGGGCCACGGCGTGTATTCGCTGGGACTTGATCCGCGGTTGCCGTTTAATCTTCGCCAACCGGCACACATTTTCGCGACGGAAGGTGTTGCGATGATGTTTGGGGCAAAAGCCCGGGAACCGCAATGGTTGGTGCAATTTGCGGGAGCGGACCGCCGGGAAGTGCGGCAAGTCGCACAAGCCTTGGCCAAGCAGCGAGTACGAGAGCAGTTGATATTTTGCCGTTGGTCGCTGGTCATGCTGTATTTTGAGAAGGCATTGTATGAGAACCCGGATGCGGACTTGAAAGCCCTTTGGTGGGACATTGCGGGCAAATATCAGTTGCTCAGGCGTCCGGTGGAATCGGGCCAGGAGTTGGCGGATTGGGCCTCGAAGCCGCATTTCGTGATTGCTCCGGTGTATTATCACAATTACCAGATGGGCGAGTTGTATGCGGCTCAACTTCGTGCGTCGTTTGGCACACGGGACAATGTTTTATTGGGTCGTCGCTTGCAGGAACGGGTATTTGTCCCGGCGGATCGTTATACTTGGCAGGATTTCGTACGATATTCGACGGGGCGGGCATTTTCGCCGGAGTATTTCGCGAGAGAACTGCGGTAGGGCAAGTGCGGAGCGGGAACGGCGGGCGTGAGCCCGCCGGGTCATCACGCCGTTTCAATCGGAAATGCCAACACGTCGTCAATCCGTTCAGCATTGAGCATCATCATGAGCAGCCGGTCGATGCCCAGAGCCGTTCCGCTGCATTGCGGAAAACCGCGCTCCATGGCTTGCAGCAATCGGCTCTCGATCGGCAAGGCCGACCGACCCTCCGCCAATCGCCGATCGCCATTCGCTCGAAACCGCAGCCGCAATTCGGCGGCATCCCGAAGTTCGTGATAACCGCTCGCAATCTCCAGGCCGTTCAAAAACAGTTCAAACCGTTCACTCACGGCATCGCCGCCGTCTTGCCGAATCGTTGCAAGATGCGGCTGCGAAAAGGGATAGTCATACACAATCGCCGATTCAAGCGTCGGTTGGACTACTTCCGAAAACAATAAATCAAGCCAATCGTCGAGCGAATCGCCCCAATTCGCCCCGGGCGATGTTTCCGGCCTTTCCCTCCGGTCGGGATAGGCAATCTGACGGGAATCGCAAAATGCCTGCAATTCCGCAATGGTTGCCGTATGCGGATTGATGCCGATATTTGACTCAAAAACATGCCGATAGGTTTGGCATTCAATTTCAGGCAAATGGGCAGGCATCGCATTAAAGAGAAATCGGACGAGTTCGGCCAGCAACTGCATTCCGGCTTGATAATCATCGTCGAGGCGATACCATTCCAGCATGGTGAACTCGACGTTATGAAACGGTCCGCGGTCGCCTGCCCGAAAGACGGGCGTGATTTGGAAAATGGGCGACATTCCTTCCGTCAGCAGGCGTTTCATTGCGAATTCCGGCGAGGTTTGGAGATAATAATTTCGGGTGCCGTGATGGTTGAGCGGCAGGTGCTGTGCAACGGTCAGGGGTTCGATATGGCAATCGACGATTGTGTCGGCGGAGAGGATGGGCGTTTGCACTTCGCAGAAATGCTTATCGTAGAAAAATTGCCGAACATGCCGAAGCAGTTCGGAACGGAAGCGGAGGTTTTCGATTCGGGATGGGGCCATGACGTGTTGAACTCCATTTTAGAGAAATGAAATCGGACGTGCAATGGCACGGACTGATGTGCCGACTATTCCGGCAAGCCGGAATGACGGTTTCCGAACAAGTCCACAGTATCGATGCTTGTTGATGGAGCGATATGCGTTCAAAATCTTCCAATCGGACACTCCCACGCCGCTGTATTTTACCGCACGCGATTGATTGCCGTACCGTTTAATGGTACAATGCCCAATCGCCGAAATCGTCCCCACCACCCCCACCACACAAAAAACAATGCCTTGGTTCCAAGAAGAAAGAACATTAAACAAGCAAGACATCATCGCCCTGACGCACCGCTTCGCCGATGAAGCAAAAAAACGGATTTGCGCCCATCCCAAACGCGTTCTGCTCCTTCCGCCCGACCTGACTCGAGCGCACTGCGGTGCAGGTTACATCACCGAAGAACTCTACAATATCTTCGCCAAAGATGCGGAAGTACAAATCATTCCCACACTCGGGCAACACGTCCCCCATACGCCCGAGCAAAACCGCTGGATGTTCGGGAATGTGCCCGAAGAAAAAATATACAAACACGATTGGCGAGCCGATGCCAAAACCATCGGCGAAATCCCCGCCGATTTCGTCAAAGAAATCTCCAACGGGAAAGCCGATTGGCCGATTCCCGTCTCGCTCAACTATAAACTCTTCGATGAAAAATGGGACATCATCCTAAACATCGGACACGTCGTACCGCACGAAGTGTTGGGCTTCGCGAACCATAACAAAAATTATTTCATCGGCATCGGCGGCAAGGATATGATTTGCGCCTCGCACATGATGGCGGCATGCTGCGGAATTGAGGAGAATTTGGGTATTTTGACCACACCGCTTCGGGCATGTTTTAACAAGGCCGAAGAGGAGTTTTTGGGCCATCTGCCCGATGCGTATTTTCAAGTCGTGATGGCGTATAACGATGCGGATGAGTTGGTTCATACCGGCGTTTATGCGGGCGATGATGTCGAGACATATCTTTCGGCGGCGCGGGCATCGCGGAAACAGAACATCACGATCGTCCCGCCGCTCAAAAAAGTCGTTGCAGTGATGCAGGGCGACGAGTTTTACAGTACCTGGGTCGCGAACAAGGCAGTTTATCGGACACGCAAGGCGATGGCGGACGGCGGCGAACTTTTGATTATTGCACCGGGCTTGAAACGGTTTGGCGAGCAGCCGGAAATTGATGCGTTGATCCGAAAATATGGGTACGTCGGTACGGAAAGGGTGATGCAACTTTACAATGCGGCGGGACCGGAGGATGATTTACGGGACTTGGCGGTTGGGACGGCACATTTGATTCATGGTTCGTCGGAGGGCCGATTTACGATAACTTATGCACCGGGTGATGTTTCGCGTGCGGATATGGAATCGATCAATTTCGGCTATGCGGACTATGCGGAGACGGTGAGGCGGTATGACATAGAGAAATTGCAGAATGGGTTCAACACGATGCCCGATGGCGAGGAGATCTATTTCATTAGCACACCGTCGGCGGGCCTGTGGTCAACGGCGGAACGCTTGAATTAGCCCGCATTTATTAGATCTTCACGTGGAGTGGACTCATTCTCGTCATTCCGGCGCATATCGTCATTCCGGCGAAAGCCGGAACCCAGGCATTGCGTGTGATGCCGGTTTTTCTGGTTCCCGGCTTGCGCCGGGATGACGCAGGAGGCCAATTCTGAATGTGCTCTGGCGAATGGACACTGCCCTTGCATGATTAAGACGCAATCGGTACAATTTCATTGTGCATATTCTCACTCGACACGGAAGGTCCCATGCAAAAAGCATACATCATTGCATTTTTTGCTTTCGTTGGCATTGCAAACTTTGCGGTATATCAGGTTAGGCAGGCGGCAAGTATCCGAGAAGAGTATCAGCCGTCCTCTGACGTCGTGATTGCGGAGCATCTCGCAAAACAAGTTGCCGAATTGAAGGTGTTGTCCGTAACGGAAACGCTCCAGCGGTTGAGCGAAATGGAAGATTATCTTTATCCCGGTGCGTTCATCGGTGCAGAGATGATCTTCTTGTCGGATAACGATGGTAACATTTTCGCAGAAAACATATACCAGCATCAATCGAATGAATTGGAGAGGATTTTAAGCAATCGTGCCTTCCGCAAAGCCTTGCAAGACTTGAATGAATTGCCGAAAGACCAAGCATCGGAATTGCTGTTGAGCGAATTTGACAATACATTGCCCGAGTACCTTATACTCTATGACGATTTTGCTAAAGTACCGTCGCGAACCTTTGTTTTGCAATCCGCCGATGGACAACCCGTTTTATTAGGCGTCCGCAAAAAACTCTTTGCCTTGATGCTCATTGCAGGCTCCCTGGGACTGACGGATGTGCATAAGGCCATCGAAAAAATTGATGCTATTTCGCAAAATCAAAAAGTAGATGTTCGCCGAATCGAAGATCCCGATATAAGAGCGGATCATTCGCTTATGGCTTTGCTGCATAACAACCTCGTGCTGGCATCGGGACTGTACGGCACATCGCCGCGAAAAGAAGATGCCGCACTAAAACCGTTTGCCGATCGGTTTGCGAGCCGTAGGATTGTTGATTTTTCTGCTCCCGCAACGGAATATGATGTTATGGTCAGACACGGCGTGCTGGTCCCTAGACCTGATAAAGAGTATATTGACATTCGTTATTTTGCACAGATGACCGATGAGGACTTGGCCGAACTGCGTCGCATTCTCGCATCCCATGAACCGTAGCCCGCTGGCCCTATTGTTTTTTCCTAGGAATACAATACAATTCCAAGTCATTGGGGCTCGTGCCCCGAGTTTTTGCTTTTCTTGAAGTACCGTTTTACCCTAAACAATGCCTAAACAACTTATTTTCAGCGACGATGCCCGACGGAAAATCCTAGACGGCGTCAACAAACTTGCCGATGTCGTTGCCGTAACCATGGGACCCACCGGTCGGAACGTCATCCTTAACAAATCCTACGGCGGGCCTGCCGTTACCAAAGACGGCGTTACCGTCAGCAAAGAAATCGAACTCGAAGACCCCTTCGAAAATATGGGTGCGAAACTGGTCAACGAAGTCGCCTCCAAAACCTCCGACATCGCCGGTGATGGGACGACCACCGCGACCATCCTCGCCAGGGCAATTTACAAGGAAGGCCTCAAAAATATCGTCGCTGGCGTGAATCCCGCCGCTCTGCGCCGGGGAATCGACAAAGCCGTCGATGCCGCCGTCGGGAAACTGCACGACCTGACAAAAGCCGTAACCACCAAACAAGAAATCGCTCACGTCGGGGCTATCTCCGCGAATAATGACTCCGAAATCGGCAACATGCTCGCCGAAGCAATGGAAGCCGTCGGCAATGATGGGGTGATTACCGTCGAAGACGGCAAAACTGCCGATACGACCTATGAAGTCGTCGAAGGAATGCAGTTCGACAAAGGGTACATTTCGCCGTACTTCATCAACAATGCCGGCAAGATGAACTGCATTATGGAAAATTGCCTGATTTTGCTGCACGAAAAGAAAATCAGCAGCATTCGGGATCTGATTCCGCTGCTCGAAAAGACGGCCCAAGCGATGAAGCCGTTGCTGATTATTGCCGAAGACATTGACAACGAAGCCATGACAATGCTGGTCGTTAACCGTCTGCAAGGCGTGTTGAACGTTGCGGCCGTGAAGGCGCCCGGCTTTGGAGACCGTCGGAAGGCTATGCTCCAGGACATTGCGATTTTGACCGGCGGCATCGTGATTAGCGAAGATTTGGGCATCAAACTCGAAAATGTAACGCTCGAGCAACTCGGCAGAGCGCAGCAGGTTACGATAGATAAGGACAATACCGTCATCGTGAAGGGCGGCGGCAAAAAAGATGAAATCAAAGCCCGAATCGATTTGCTCCGCAAGCAAATCGAAACGACGGACAGCGATTATGACCGCGAAAAGTACCAGGAACGGCTGGCGAAGTTGAGCGGCGGCGTTGCGGTCATTCAAGTTGGCGCAAGTACCGAAACGGAGATGAAGCAAAAGAAGGCTCGGATCGAAGATGCGCTTCATGCGACGCGAGCGGCAGCGCAAGAAGGGATATTACCCGGCGGTGGCGTTGCGTTGATTCGTTGCAGGGAAGCGGTGGAAAAGATTCGCGACAAGGCTCGGGGCGACGAAAAGGTCGGCGTGGACATCGTGTTGAAGGTATTGTCGAAGCCGATCGTTCAAATTGCGGAAAACTGCGGAGTGGATGGCAGTGTGATCGCGGATGAGGTTTTGCAGAAGCCGGTGAATACGGGTTACGATGCGAATTCGGGCAAGTATGTGGACATGTTCAAGTCGGGAATTATTGATCCGCTCAAAGTGGTTCGGACGGCATTGACGAATGCCGCGAGCATCGCGGGCTTGATGTTGACGACGGAGACGCTCGTTACGGATTACAAAAAGGAAGATGAAAAGACGATTTACGGTGCGGTAGTGTAACACGTACGCGACGCAAACGACGGAGCCGCAATCTTACGCTGGCGGCTCTGTTGTTTGCCCTGTTAACTGAATACGTCACGTCCGCGGCGAAACGGGACTCTCTCTAATAAAGAGAACATGCCATTAAAATAAGGCAATCTAATGACAGCAACGTCCCTCGACCTGCCGACAACGCTCGAACAAGCACGAAACGGCGACACGCACGCATTCGCTCAAATCGTTCGGCAATACCAATCGCTCGTCAGCGGTGTGCTTTTCAATGCAACCGGCGATTTTCATAAGTCCGAGGACATCGCCCAAGAAACTTTTCTAATCGCCTGGCAAAAACTTGCCGAACTGCGAGAACCCCAACACCTCGCCGCCTGGCTCTGCACCATCGCACGAAATCTAGCACACCGCTCTCACCGCAAACCGACAATATCAACCGAACCGCTCTCGGATGAAACCGGCAGACTAACTCCCGCCGCTCACTCGCCCGATGCCGAATTGCTCCGTCGGGAACAGAGCGAATTCGTTTGGTCGGCAATCGGCGAAATCGACGAAAAACACCGCGAAACGCTCGTCCTCTACTATCGGAGCGGGCAGTCGGTCAAAGAAATTGCCGACGCAACCGAATCGACGGAAGAAGCCGTTCGGCAACGGCTCGTTCGGGCGAGGAAGTCGCTCAAAAACAAAATCGAAGAAATGGTTGGCGGTATTTTGACCGATACCGCACCGGGCGAAGTGTTTACGATAACCGTGATGACCGCACTCACAACGGCAATGCTCACGACGGCCACGGCGACCGCAGCGACGGGGACGATTGCGGCCGGCTCTGTAACCGGCGGCAAAACGCTCGGTGCCGCGACAATATGGACCGTTCTTGGACCGACAGCGGTTTTCGGTTGGATTTTCGCAATCACTTTCGCTGGACTTTGGGCTGATGTTCGCAATAGTCCAACGCTTCAAAGTCGCAGATGCCGGGTTTACCGTATTTTTTGGGGCATCCAGTATTATGCCCTATTTTGTAGCACGGCCGCACTGCTACTTGGCACACTCATCTATTGGACGAAACCGCTCATAAGCATCGAACCTATTTATGCGCCCGCTATTGCGACAGTTGTTATGCTCATAGTGGTTCCACTGAGTATGTGGATCCCTGCTTCATTTCAGTTTGCATGCTATCGAAAGATGAAGAGAATCATAGAAAATGATCTCGGTTTATCTGAACAGCACGTCCATTCGTATTCGTATCAACAAATTGAGCAGCGTTTTTTCCTGTCGCTCATAACAAACATTCTACTAGCGGAAGCAATCATTGCCATTTGCCTCGGAGCCTCGCTCCTTGGCAAAGACTATCATCATCCGGTTTTCCTGATTCTGGCTGCCTGTGTCGTTGTGTTTACTGTCGTGTTGACTGCCGTATACTATCCGCTTGGCCGGTATTTTCTGGAAATTTGCCGCACGAAGCAAAATTTTCTTGCCGCTCCGCCGTTAGTCAATAACCCATTTGAAGTGGCTCTCCAAACAATCGGCAAACGTTCCGTTTCCATAGAGTATGCGAAAAAAAACGGCGGCATGTTCGGTGTGATGCTTCTGATATGGGGCGGACTCATCGGATGCGGCATATATTATTTCACGTGGTATTCGTGGGATAAACATCCAGTTCCGCTGGCAATCTGTGCCGTTTTATTTGTTGTCTTATTTTTAGTCCATCAAGTTTTGAGAAGGCGAATCAAGCGTCAAGGCATTATATTTTTTGTGAACGTCCTGATCTATTTTTGTATCATGGGCTTGATTTTAGCATTGGAATACATTGAATTTGGGGGCATTTATTTTTCTGATGCTTGGATTGCGGCATATTTTCAGGAACCTCGTAATCCGATTCGCCATATGAACATCTCTGTGATTCTAGTACCACTTCTTATGGTGCCGTTGCAATTTTACTATTGGTTAAAGGCAAGGGAGGAGCCGAGTGTCGGCGAGGAACTTTTTCGGTCGGCCATCGCTCGCTACAATCCGGCAACGATGATCGCGGACGAACCGGAGGTTGCTGCAAAGCCGTTTCCGAGGCATTGGGCGTGGATAATTGGCTTGTATGGATTGGCAATCGTAATCGCGTGGTGCGTGGGCGTGTTGGTTTTTTAACGGAGTCCAGATCGGAAGATTGCAGTTGGGCCGTCTTGAAAAAGCCCGCCCCATCGGGTAACGTGAAACAATGCCGCAAACACATGTCATCGTTTCCCTTAATCCTAAAGCCGGTCGCCAATCGCCGAAAATTCGAGCCGACGAACTCTGCAATCTGCTCCAACAAAAAGGCCTCACGACCGAACTCCTGACCAATCTTGACGAAGTTGCTGAAAAAGCAAACGCCCTGCACGATGCCGGCTCACTCCGAGCACTCGTCGGCGTCGGCGGCGATGGCACTGCCGCAACCCTCGTCAATAAAACCAAACCCGGCACGCCCGTGACTTTGCTCCCCTCCGGGACGGCCAATCTGCTCGCCAAACATTACCGCCTGCCCTTCAAGCCCGCAAAATTGGCCGAAATGATTGCCAACGGCGGAACCGTCCGAACATTCGATGCCGGACTCGCCCGATTTGACAACACGGAACGCCTCTTTCTCGTTATGGTCAGTTGCGGATTCGATGCACACGTCGTCAACGGCGTGCATTCCCGACGGGAAGAACGCTATCAACAAGGCCATGCCAAAGGAGCACACATTTCCTATCTGTCGTATACGAAGCCGATTTTTGCGTCGCTCGCGAAGTACAAATTCCCCAAAATGACGGTCGAATGCCTTGATGAACCGGCATTGACGATACCGGACTGCCGTTGGGCGTTTATTTTTAATGTCAACCGGTATGGTTGGGGCTTGCCGCTCGCTCCGTTTGCGAAGGAAAATGACGGTATGCTGGATCATGTATTGTTTCGCGGCGGGACGGTCTTTCACGGTTTGCTCTATACGGCATTGGCTCAATGTTTTAGTTTGCATCGTTATTTACAGACGGCGAATTTGGGTCAGCGGATGCGTTATCGTATCACTTCGGAGTCGTCGATACCATTTCAGTTGGACGGCGACCCTGGCGGCGAACTGCCGTTGGAGATCGAAATCGTCCCCAATCGGTTTACGTTTCTCGTCCCGCGGTGATCAAGCCGAACGGGTGCTTCCCGTTGTGCTAAAGTTCCGCATCCGCATCGAACAGGCCCCGTTTGCGAGGAAGCAGCCAGCAAAAAAAGATGCCGGCAAAATACAATATCGTCAACGGCACCGCCATCAACAACATACTGCCCGGATCCCCAGGCGTTAATAACAAAGCCAACACAAAGATCACCAAAACGGCAACCTTCCAGCGTGCAAGATATTGCTCCAATGAAAAAATCCCAACCCGTTCAAGGACAAATAAAACCAACGGCAACTGAAAACTAACCCCAAATGCCAACGGAAACAACAACGCAAAATTGATCCATTCGCTAATCCGCAAATCCGGCTCGACATTCATCCAAGCATTGAAAAAGAACAGAAAATCCAATACGAACTGGAACACGAAGAAAAAGGCAAAATACGCTCCGCCGATGAACAGAAAAATGCTGACCGGTATGAATTGATACACATACTTCTTTTCGTGCGGATACAGTCCCGCCGCAATGAATGTCCAAATATGATAAATCACGGCTGGCGATGCAATCACCAAACCGACAATGAGCGAAGCCAACAGATAGATTCGGAACATTTCATAGGCTCCCAATGCTTTCATTTTGGACAATTCTTCGGTCTTGACAAAGAGGAAAAACCTCATCGGCGGCTGGTCGAGTTGAGCGGTCTCATAAATGATGCCGACTTCCGCCCGACGCTGTTGGCGTTCGATTTTCCGCAGCAGCAGGTTATCCACGCGGTCGAGGTCGGCCTGTGCAGACGGGTCCGCGAGGATTCGCTGCCGATTCTGAATGCGTTCCAATTCGCCGGGAATGATCCATCGTTCGTCGAGGATGAGGCCGTGCTCCCGCATGTATTTTCTGATTTCGCTGGAGTACCCTTCTTCCAGGAGCGCATCGGCTTCGGCTTCAATTTTTCGCGTCGTTTGCTGTTCGTTGTAGGCATCGAGCGAGCGTTTGACGGGAATTTGGATATATTCAACGACGGACGCGGCAACGAGGAAGCCGAGTAGGGTTCCGACGGCGATGGAGATGAGCGATCTGATGAAGCAGAGGCGTAGTTCCTCCAAATGTTCTCCAAAACTCATGGAAGTTTCGGAAAAGAGATCGTCGTCTTTCATTGTGTAAAAATGCCCTCACCCTGTTGGATTGTCCCATTTTAACCTTTTGGCCGAGCAAAACAAGGTTACGCCATCGGGTGCAGTTCCCCTTTGGTTTTTCCCGAGGGGTTTACTTTTCGCTCGCCGTCGGGTATCATCTAGGGACACCGTCCTAAGGACAGTCTACAATCCATTTTCAACCCCATTTTTTAGGAGATTCTAGTGAGCACAGGTCGTTTTCTGATGGTCGATGGTAACGAAGCCACCACCCTTGTCGCCCATGCCTGTAACGAGGTTATGGCCATTTATCCAATTACCCCTTCTTCCAAGATGGGTGAACTCGCCGATGACTGGGCAGCAAACGGGAAGCCGAATGTTTTCGGTACCGTTCCCCATGTAATCGAAATGCAAAGCGAAGCCGGAGCCGCGGGGACTGTTCACGGCTCTCTGCAAGCAGGCTCACTCACCTGCACTTTTACCGCCTCGCAGGGACTTCTGCTGATGATTCCCGCTATGTTCAAAATTGCCGGTGAACAAACTCCCACCGTGTTCCACGTGTCCGCCAGAACCGTCGGTTCACACGCCCTCTCCATTTTCTGCGACCACGGCGATGTGCTCGCCTGCCGAAGCACCGGTTGGGCCTTCCTCGTCGGCGGAACCGTACAGGAAAACCACGATATGGCTATGATTGCATACGCCTCCACCTACAAAGCCAATGTGCCGTTCCTGCACTTTTTCGATGGGTTCCGCACCTCGGGCGAAATCAACCGAATCGAACCGCTCTCCGATGATATTATCAAACAAATGCTCGATATGGAAGCGATCGCGAAATTCCGAAAACGAGCACTGACTCCCGACAACCCGCTCCTTCGCGGAACGACGCAAAACCCGGACATCTTCTTCCAAAGCCGCGAAGCCATCAACCCCGTTTATGCCAAAGTTGCGGACATCGTGCAGGCCGAAATGGATAAATTCGCCAAACTCACGGGGCGAGCCTATAAACTCTTCGACTACTACGGGGCACCCGATGCCGACCGCGTTATTGTATCGATGGCGTCCTCCACGGGAGTGATTGAAGAATATCTCGACCACATCAAAGGCGGCGAAAAGGTCGGTCTCGTCAATGTTCGGCTCTATCGACCCTTCGATGTTGCCCGATTCATCGCCGCACTGCCGAAAACCGTCAAGAAAATTGCCGTACTCGACCGAACGAAAGAGCCCGGCGCATTGGGCGAACCGCTTTATCAAGATGTCATTACCGCCCTGGCGGAATCCTGGACGGGCGAAAAGTTAACCGTCTGCCGCGGACGTTACGGCCTTGCCTCGAAGGAATTTTCGCCGGCGATGGTCAAAGCAATCTACGACGAATTGGCAAAACCCCAGCCGAAAAAAGAATTCACCGTCGGTATCAACGACGATGTAACGAACTTGAGCCTGACCTACGACCCGAATTACTCGACCGAAGCGGACGACGTGATTCGCTGCCTTTTCTACGGGCTTGGAAGCGATGGAACCGTCGGGGCAAACCATAATTCGACCAAGATTGTCGGCGAACACACCAATCTTGCCGCTCAGGGATACTTCGTGTATGACTCCAAAAAAGCCGGGACGGTAACGACTTCGCATCTTCGGTTTTCGCCGCGACACATTAAGGGCTCCTATTTCGTTACCCAGGCGAACTTCATTGCATGCCATCAATTCGTGTTCACCGAAAAATTGGCAATGCTTAAATCGCTCATCGAAGGCGGGACATTCCTGCTCAATTCTCCCTACGGGCCCGATGAAGTTTGGGACCGCCTTCCGGTGGAACTCCAGCAGGAAATCATCGACAAAAAGGCGAAGTTTTATGTCGTTGATGCCGTTACCGTAGCCCGCGAGGCCGGGATGGGCGGACGACTCAATACCGTCATGCAAACCTGCTTCTTCCATTTGGCGAACTTGTTTTCGACTTCCGCGGAAGCCATCGGCTACATTAAGCAGGAAATCAAGAACACCTACGCGATCAAGGGCGATGCCGTCGTGCAAAAGAACTACGCCGCCGTGGATGCGTCGATTGCCGCTTTGAAGGAGGTCAACTATCCCAAGACCGCCTCGTCGAAACTGCATCGGCATATCGGAATGGTCGGCAATCCCCCGCCGTTTGTCAAAAATACGCTCGGCGAAATCCTGGCGGCCCGCGGAAATGACCTGCCGGTCAGTGCAATGACCGTCGATGGAACCTTCCCGACGGCAACTTCGCAATACGAAAAACGCAGCATCGCCATCGACATCCCGATTTGGGATCCCGACTGCTGTATCCAGTGCGCTCAGTGCTCGCTGGTCTGCCCGCACGCGGCAATTCGTTACAAAGTGTATGATCCCGCCCTGTTGGGCAAAGCCCCGAAGGCCTTCCGGTCGAAAGATTACAATCTCAAAGACTTTGCGGGCTGCAAAGCGACGATTCAAGTCGCGCCGGATGACTGTATCGGTTGCGAACTTTGCGTGCAAAATTGCCCCGGCAAAAACAAGACGCAAGAAGGACGCAAGGCGATCAATATGGAAGACAAAATCTCGCATTTGGAAGAGGAACGTGCGAGTTGGGACTTCTTCCTGTCGATTCCCGACCAGGATCGCGCGAAAGTCAATGTCGATACGGTCAAAGGTTCGCAACTCCTGTTGCCGCTCTTTGAATTCCCCGGTGCGTGTGCAGGTTGCGGTGAAACGCAGTACATTAAACTGATTACGCAGTTCTTCGGAGACCGCATGTTGGTCGGGAACGCGACGGGTTGTTCGTCAATTTACGGCGGGAACTTGCCGACGACGCCCTACACGGTCAATCCCGAGGGACGTGGCCCGGCATGGTGCAACTCGCTTTTCGAGGACAATGCCGAATTCGCCCTTGGCTTCCGAATGGCAGTCGACCAGCAAAATGGATACGCTCGGGAAATTATCACGGCCCGACGCGATAAAATCGGTGCCCAACTCGTCGATAACATCCTCAATAACAAGCAGGAAACGGAAGCCGAAATCGCTCAGCAGCGTCAATGGGTTGCCGAATTGAAAGCGAAAATTCAGGGTTGCGATTGCGACTGCTCGACCGGAAGTATGCTTTTGACCATCGCGGACGCGCTTGTCCGACGCAGTATTTGGGGATTTGGCGGCGACGGCTGGGCCTACGACATCGGCTACGGCGGGTTGGATCATGTCCTTGCGGTTGGAAAAGACGTGAACCTGTTGGTGATGGATACCGAAGTGTACTCCAACACGGGCGGGCAAGCCTCAAAATCCACGCCGATTGGAGCCGTTGCGAAGTTTGCGGCGGGCGGGAAACCGACGCGTAAAAAAGACCTCGGCTTGATGGCGATCGCCTACGGCAATGTGTTCGTTGCTCAAATTGCGATTGGTGCGAACCAAGCACACGCACTCAAAGCGATTCGTGCGGCGGAGTCGTATCCTGGCACATCGCTCTTGATTGCCTATTCGCATTGTATTGCACACGGTGTCGATATGAAAATGGGCTTGGAATTGCAGAAAGAAGCGGTACAGTGCGGTTATTGGCCGTTGTATACGTATGATCCCCGCAATGCACAGCCGCTCGAATTGGTATCGAAGGCCCCGACGGGTTCGATCAAGGATTTCGAGTTGAAGCAGAACCGATTTACGACGCTGCAGCGTGCGAATCCAGAGGTCTTCGGCAAACTGGCCGAGCAGGCGCAGGAAGAGGCAATGGCTCGCTACAAGTTCTATGAGTCGATTGCGAATGCGAAACGCTAGAAGTTAGCCGAGCCCTGCTCGGCGCAATCAGAGCCGCGACCTCCCGGTTGCGGCTCTGTTTTCCCAAATTTTTTGCCCCTCAACACAAAGGAGACTCTCTCATGCAAAAAATGCTGTTTGCATTGGTCTGTATCATTGGACTCGCGGCAAATCTGGCGGCAGAGGACCCGGAGGCCTGGAAAACCATTCCGCCAACGATGAAGGTCATCGCTCAAAACGAAGCCGGAGAACCCATCAAGGATGTGGAAATGTTCTTGAATATCTGGGGAGGAAATGTCGAGAGAACCTTTCGGTCAACGCTGCACACCGACGAAGACGGCATTGTCATCTTCGATCTTGCCGAGGTGCTGGGGAAAGATTTTGAGTGTTTTCGGATGTGGATACGACCGAAAGACCGATACGTCGCCCAATTCTTTAACAGGGATCGGCTCGACGGCAGACGCTCCGTTGTGCCGGCGGAGTACAATGTTGTCCTCAAGTCCGGTATCACCATCGGGTGCCAGGTCGTCGATGAAGACGGCAATCCGATTCCCGATGCCGGTATCAATCGGTATTTTCAAACCGAATTAGGTTTTGGCGGCGAAAAAACCGATGCCGACGGGAAATGGATGAGCAACAAAGTCAATCCCGATGTTGCGGAATACCGGTTTCAAATTTTCCATCCCGATTACGATGACCTGAACGTCACCGTTCTGCAGGGATCGCCGGAAATGGAACGACTGAAAAACCAAACGGAAAGGTATGTCCTGCGAAGAGGCATCAATGTTGCCGGGACGATTACCGATGCCGACGGCAAGCCGATTGCCGATGCGAAAATCGAATTGGGGCATCGGCAACGATGGTTGTACCAACAGGGAAAAGAGTATTATCAGGAAACGAAAACCGATGCCGACGGAAAATACTCCTTTCCTTCGACGCCAGTCGGGGCGAAAATCATGATCGTTACCGCTTCGGGTAAAGCACCGCAAATTCGGCATCTGGTGATTGAGCAGAATCTCGCTCCCCAGGATTTCCAACTTCTGCCGGGCAATACGATCCGCTTCAAAGTCGTGACTCCCGACGGTCAACCGGTTGCGGGTGCATCCATTAGCCCTGCCCGTTGGCAAGGCTCGGCACAATACCTCATGTACAACAATTCCCTGAAAGCGGACGAACAGGGAGCGGTAGAATGGAACGAAGCCCCGGCGGATACCGTCGGATACAGAGTCTGGGCAGGGGATATGATGTCCGAATCGGAAGTCTATTCTCTCGAACCCCGTGAGGAACCCTACACGATGACGCTTCGTGCAACGCCGGTCTTCGTGGGTAGGGTCATCGACCAGGTAACGAAAAATCCGGTTTCGGCATTTACGGTGATACCGGGTGTCGCCTGGAGGGAAGGGGAGCGTGTGATATGGCAACCCTGGGCGCAGGCGGGTTCCGGCGGAGAATATCGGATGGCAATTTCCGACCATGTTCACGCCGTTGCGATTCGGATTGAGGCTGAAGGATATTTGGCCGCCGAGTCGGAAACTTTTGTCGGTGCTTCCGGCGAAAAAGTCATTGATTTTGAATTGGAGCCTGCCGCTCCGATTCGCGGTGTTGTCGTTTTTCCTGACGGAACGCCCGTGGAAAATGCCGAAGTCCGTATGATTGACTCCGCAAATGGTATGACAGATATGCCGAACGGTGAACTGGAACCCCGATTGGGCAGTCATAGAAATAGCGATTACCTGCAAACATCGGCGGAGGGCACATTCTCGTTCCGTCCGCGAAGGGAAGGTTATGTGATCGTCGTCGCTCACGAAAGCGGTTGTGCGATTGCCGACAGGGAGACAGTCGCTTCGGGAACGATCATGCTCAAGCCGTGGGCAAGGATCGAGGCAACGTTGATGCAGGGTGATCAGCCGCGCGTGAGTCAACGGGCAACACTCTTCGGCGGAGGTTCATGCGGCAACTGGGATGCAGACAGACCCATTCCGACTTTCCAAACGGTGGGGGCAAGCGACGAAAATGGAAAAGTCATCTTCGAGAAAGTCTATCCGGGACTGGACCATACCCTGGTCATGGACGCGTTTGTCTCTTCCTCGGTGGATCATTTCATAAATATGTTGCGTTTCGGCAGTGCCCGATTCATCACGCTGCCCGGCGAAACAAGCAAGGTACAGGTCGGCGGGATCGGCAGTCCGGTCATCGGCGGGATCGTACTTTCGCAGGAATTCCAGGATAAAATCCAGTGGGACTATGCGAAAATCACGCTCAGCAGCGTTGACCCGACGGTGCCGGAGCCGGATTATTGGGGGCTGCCGATTCCGCAAGAGATTGACCGCAGTAACCGCAATGCCGTGATGCAGTGGTATTGGCAATGGACAGTGGAAACCGAAGAGGGGAAGGCCTTTGCGCGAAATGTGAATGCGTTCAATATGATCTGCGATGAAAATGACGCTTGTCTGGTCGCACTGGGTATTTCGATCGACGCCCCGCTCAATCCCGACGGCACTTTTCGGCTGGAGGATGTTCCGTCGGGCACGTACAAGGTATCATTCCGTAGTTTCCAGCCGAAGCCGGCGAGTGAAATTTCGACGGATGATCGCTTTTCGGCCAGTGCGACACGGGACATTTTTGAGAATACTTGGATGGAGCCGCTGATTGTGGTGCCGCCGATTGAGGGAGAGCGGTCGAGCGTACCGTTTGAAACGGGAATGCTTCGGATTGAGTTGTAGGGGAGCCGCGAACTTGCATTCCGGCGTTTTCAACGTTCAGGCAATATAATCGAATATGATCCCAATCGAATACTGGTTTGCACTCGGCGGAGTCTTTTTGCTGGGATTGCAAACTTCAATCAGTCCCTGCCCGCTCGTTACGAACATCGCCGCGATTTCCTACATTACACGCAATGTCGGCAAAGCCCGAAACGTCTGGCTTTCCGGCCTGCTCTACACCCTCGGACAAACAGTGGCCTACGTGCTCCTGGCAATCCTGATTCTCTCCGCCATGCTCGGGAGCGGTGAAACGATCGCCCGATTCTTGCAAGCGAAAATACACGGTTATCTCGGGCCGATCCTAATCCTGATCGGTATGGTACTGCTCGGAATGATTTCCTTCAACACCGGCGGTGTTCGCGGCGAACATCTCCAAAAACTTGCGGATCGTTTTGGTATGTGGAGTGCTTTTCCGCTCGGAGCAATTTTTGCGATGGCGTTTTGTCCAACGTCGGCAGCGACGTTTTTGGCAACGATTGCACTGGCCGTCCAGTTCCAGTCGAATGTCCTGTTTCCGATGGTGTTTGCGATGGGAACGGCCGTACCGATTTTGATTTTTTCTGGTATCATTGCACTGAATGCTCAATTATTAAGCAAGACGTTTGTGGCGGTGAACCGGATCGACCGTTGGATGCGTGCGGGAGCGGGCACGGTATTCATCGGGATTGGCATTTGGTTTTCATTGCGGTATGTGTATGGAGTTTTTTAGGAGTAAAATATGTTCATTCAGGTTCTCGGAACGGGTTGTGCGAAGTGTAATCATTTAGCGGTACGGGCCGAAGAGGCTGCCGAGCAGAGCGGTAAGGAGTATACGTTGGAAAAGGTTACGGACATCAACCATATCATTGCATTGGGCGTGCTGACCACACCGGCATTGATTGTCGACGGGAAAATTGTCTGTTCCGGCACGGTGCCGAGCGTCGAGGAGATTCGGAAGTTGCTCGAATGTTAGGGAGTATTTCAAATTACTGGACAAAAAAGCCGTCATCCCGGGCACATATTGTCCTCCCGGCGCACCTAATGTCATCCCGGCGCAAGCCGGGACCCAGAGGAACCGAGATCACACGCAATGTCTGGATTCCGGCTTGCGCCGGAATGACGGGAGCCTAACTTTCCGTTACGGCTCTGCTAACTTCGCCTTGATTACCGCAAGCCGATTCGCCAACTCCGCCTCAAATCCCCGTTGCGTCGGCTTGTAATACTCCCGATCCACGCCGAGATATTCCTGGGCGACTATTCCCCCCTCAAAATCATGGGCATATTGGTATCCCGTATGCCCCAACGCCTCCGAACCCTTGTAATGAGCATCCCGAAGATGCCGAGGCACCGGAACAAGACGCCCCTCCTGAATGTCCCGTTTCGCATCAAAAATTGCCGTCGTCGCCGAATTCGACTTCGGAGCGCACGCCAAATATATCACCACTTGCGATAAATTAAGTTGACACTCCGGCAAGCCGACCAACTCGCAGGCCTGCGCTGCCGCAACTGCCAACGGCAATGCCTGCGGGTCCGCGTTGCCGACATCTTCGCTTGCCAAGATCACCAAACGCCGAGCAAGAAAACGAACATCATCGCCGCCCACCAACATCTTTGCCAACCAGTAAATTGCGGCATCAGGATCGCTCCCCCGAATACTTTTGATCAATGCACTAATCGTATCGTAATGCGAATCGCCGTCCCTGTCATACGCAACGGCTTTACGCTGCACCGACTCCGCCGCGAGTTCCCGGGTGAATTCAATTGACCCAGCAATCGGCCCCGCAATCGACCCCTTCATCGGCATCACGCTTGACAATACACCGATTTCCAACGCGGAAATCGCTTGCCGAGCATCACCATCGCAGATATTTGCTAAAAAATCGAGCGCATCCTCGTGCAGATGGATGGTGTAGTTGCCGAGTCCGCGTTCTTTATCCGTTGCGGCCCGGCGGAGCAGCGTTTTGATGTGTTCCGGCGTGAGCGGTTCAAATTGGAAAATCCGGCTCCGGCTGATGAGAGCGTTGTTGATGGTGAAATACGGGTTTTCGGTGGTGGCTCCGACGAGTGTAACGATACCGTTTTCGACTTCGGGCAGGAGGACGTCCTGTTGGGCTTTGTTAAAACGGTGAATTTCGTCGATGAAGAGGAGTGTTTTTTGTTGTTGTGCGGACAGTCGCCGTTCGGCATCGTTCAGGATGTCGCGGAGTTGTTTGACGCCATCGGAGACGGCACTGAGTTGGCGGAAGGTACTTTGACTGGATTTCGCGAGGATGTGTGCGAGTGTAGTTTTTCCGGTGCCGGGCGGGCCGTGAAAGATCACGGAGCCGAGTCTATCGGCGGCGAGCAGTCGGCGGAGAAGTTTTCCATTGCCGAGGAAGAGTTCTTGTCCGACGAATTCGTCGAGCGATTGGGGGCGCATTCGAGCGGCGAGCGGTTCGGCTGCACGGCGGTTCTTTTTTTCTTCGGCGGCGAAGAGTTGAGGCATAGCGGCAATTATACACCAAGAGAGTGAGAGCCGGGGGGCTAACGCAAAGAGCCGGGGGCGTTAGCCCCCGGGTGAATCCACGTCGAAAAACTCGGGGGCTGACGCCCCCGGCTCTTGCACGCCATATCATGCACGCCAGATCGGCGGCTACCTTGCCAATTTGCACCTTTCGGATACAATATCCCGGCGAGGTCCATAATGAAAATTATACTGGCGAGCGATCACCGCGGATTGAATGTCCGTGCAACGATTTTGGAGTATCTCCAAACATTGCAAGAACATACGGTATCGTGCGTTGATGATCAACTCTCCGAAGATGCGGATTATCCTGATATAGCAGCAAAAGTTGCACAGTCGGTATCGTCCGGTGAAGTCGACTGCGGAATTTTAATTTGCGGGACAGGCATTGGAACCTGCATCGTTGCAAACAAGTTTCCCGGCGTTCGGGCTGCGCCGTGCCATAACGAAGTCGCGGCGGAATTGAGCCGAAAACACAATAATTCCAATGTCCTTTGTCTTTCCGGCGACTTATTGGGCGAACGCTCCAGCGTGGCCGTCGTCGCGATTTGGCTCAAAGCTCCTTTTGAAGGCGGAAGGCACAGCGTTCGGCTTGAAAAAATTAGACAAATCGAGCGGACGCAAACCGCTCCCTCGCACTGAAAACGGGGATAGGCCGTCATTCCTCCGTCATCCCGGCCCCTCTGTCATCCCGGCGCAGGCCGGGATCCAGGGAAACAGCATACACGCCGCTCGGCTGGATTCCGGCTTTCGCCGGAATGACGCAGGGGCGTCCAAACCAAGGTGAAATACGCTCTCATAACGCTATCCCTTCTTCTCAATCTTCGCCCAGGAATCACGAAGCGATGCCGTACGGTTGAATACCAATTTTTCTGAACTCGAATCCACCGAATCCACACAGAAATAGCCAATCCGCTCGAATTGATAACGCTCCGCTATCGTTGCATCCGCCAAACTCGGTTCCAATTTCGCATCCGCTATCACCTCCAACGAATCAGGATTCAGGTAATCCTTGTAATCTGTCGGGTCCTGCGGATCATCGGGATTTTCCTTCGTGAAAAGACGGTCATACAAGCGAACCTCCGCCGTGACCGCGTGTTCCGCACTAACCCAATGGATCGTTCCCTGCACCCGGCGACCATCCGTCGATTGACCGCCGCGCGTCGCTGGATCATATGTACAATGCACCTCGGTTACATTGCCCGCAGCATCCTTCACGCAGCCCGTGCAGGTTACATAATACGCATACCGCAGCCGAACTTCCCGTCCCGGCGTGAGGCGGAAATACTTTTTCGGAGCATCCTCCATAAAGTCATCCTGCTCAATGTACAGCACTTTGGAGAACGGCACGAGGCGAGTGCCGTCCGACTCATTTTCGGGATTGTTGACCGCCTCGAGTTGCTCCGTTTGCCCGTCGGGATAGTTGTCGATGACCAGTTTAACCGGGCGTAACACCCCCATCCGGCGGAGTGCCCTTTTGTTGAGGTCATCGCGGATAGCATTTTCGAGTTTCACGACATCAATCGTGCTGTTCATTCGGGCAACGCCGATCTCCTTGCAGAACGCTCGGATCGCTTCCGGTGTGTATCCTCGCCGCCTGTAGCCGCAAATCGTCGGCATTCGCGGGTCATTCCAGCCGCTGACGAGCGCATTTTTGACGAGTTCCAGCAACTTGCGTTTGCTCATTACGGTATAGGTCAAATTGAGTCGGGCAAACTCGTACTGGCGCGGGCGATACGCACCGGATTCGCTAAACTCATCAATCTGATCGAGAAACCAATCGTACAGCGGACGGTGATGCTCAAATTCCAGCGTGCAAATCGAGTGCGTGATTTTTTCGATGGCATCTTCGAGGCCGTGCGCCCAGTCGTACATCGGATAGATGCACCACTTGTCGCCGGTGCGGTGATGCGGCATTTTGAGAATCCGGTACATCACGGGATCACGCATATTGAAGTTCGGCGAAGCGAGGTCAATTTTGGCACGGAGCGTGCGTTCCCCTTCATCAAACTTGCCGGCACGCATTTGCCGGAAGAGTTCGAGGTTCTGTTCGGGCGAAAAATCTCGACCGGCACTGGGAATCATCGGTTTATCCGGCGTACCGCGATGAGCCCGCATCTCTTCGAGTGTTTGATCGCAAACGTAGGCTTTGCCTTTGAGGATGAGTTCCTCTGCCCAGAGGTACATTTGTTCAAAATAATCGGCAGCGAATTGCACGCGACCGGTAAAATCGTCGCCGGTGAGCCATTGGACATCTTCGATGATGGATTCGACGTATTCGATTTCTTCTTTGGAGGGATTGGTATCATCGAATCGGAGCGTGAATGTGCCGTTGTATTTTTGTGCCAGTCCGTAATTGAGGCAGATGCTTTTGGCGTGTCCGATATGGAGGTATCCGTTGGGTTCCGGCGGAAAGCGGGTGGCAATTCTGCCGTCGTGCTTACCGATGCGGAGGTCTTCTTCGATGATTTGTTCGAGAAAGTTCAGGGAGGATTTGGACTCGGTCATAATGCTCGCATTATACCATATGGCGATTGAGTCGGCACTCCGGCGGTCGGTTGGAGAAGAGCAAAAAAATGCTATAATAAACCAGACATAATGGATGTTCAATATGCAAAACAAGCGGCAAAAACCATTCAAAAGTTAGATGCGTCCACCAAGCAACGTATCCGGCAAGGAATCAATGGAATACCTGCTGGCGACATAAAAAATTGCAGGGACATACCGAATTGTTTCGTTTGCGGATTGGCGATT